>CALBYC010000217.1 GCA_937890135.1 uncultured Parabacteroides sp. | reverse complement strand
GAACATACTCGTAGTTCATCTTTTGAAGAGTGTCTATAAGTCCGTTTTCGAGGGCGGCTTCACTTTGTACAGGCATACCTTATATATTTTTATCGTTACATTTTGGAGAATATGGCAATTGCCATTTTGCCTACCCACAAAGATAATGTTTTTTAATGAGGAAGCATAACTGTAAGATTGTTTTATTTAGGAACAAGATTGCTTCCCGTCCCTGTCCGCCGCACGAAAGCTCATGTTTCAAGACAGAAAATGTTTGATATAGCGGGTAAGGGTGTTCCTGTTTACTTTGCAAATCCTTGCGATCTTATGTTGAGGGACATCGGCTTTGAGCAATTCCTGGATTAAATGGGCTTTCTCGTGGAGCTTGTATTTCTCAGGAGTATTTTTTTTGCCAATAGGTCTGCCAAGTATGATGCCTTCTGCCTTTTTGCGTGCCAAGGCCTCTTTGGTCCGCTGGCTGATGAGGTTGCGTTCAATTTCGGCCGACAGTCCAAAAGCAAAGGCGAGCACCTTGCTTTGGATGTCATCCCCCAGGCGATAATTGTCTTTGATGGTCCAGACGCGGCACTCTTTCGTCATGCAAATGCTCAAGATTTCCATAATCATGAAGAGGCTACGGCCAAGACGGGAAAGTTCTGCGCAGATGATAAGGTCATCTTTTTGTACACGTTTCAATAACTTTCCAAGTTCGCGTTTGTTATAAGCCTTCGTCCCGCTGATGGTTTCTTCAATCCATCCGTCAATGACCAACTTGTTGCGTTTGCAGAAATTGTCAATTTCAAAACGTTGGTTTTCTACTGTCTGTTTGTCGCTGCTTACTCTTATGTAACCGTAAATCATAATTCCGATTTGAATGTTCTTATTGTTTATTCTGATAACGCATTCTTCTCCCATCTCCATAAAGTTGAAATATTGGTCTCACCATCTCTCACCCGCCAAATTTTGATGTGCAACTGACTGTAATACAGGTTTTTGATTGGGGTGAGAGATAGGTGAGAGATGCTCGGAAAGGTGAGAGGTACCCATTTATTATGTTATTTTTCAATATGTTATGGTCTCACCATCCCTTGATTTTTTCCTTACGCCGTGGGTATTCAGGGAAATGGTAGTAATCTTTTCCCGAAAAGGTGACTACCGTTTCGCAAAAAGGTTGCGACCAAATGGGCAATGGGTCGGTATGGCGTATTCTATCGATGGCATTACGTCCAGACTATTGGATGGCAATGCCTCATGTTGGGAGGAATCCGGTTGAAATGAAGACGGCTGCCGGGGGATTGCATACGGGGGGGGTTATTGGGGGTAGCAAATATGGAACGAAAGGGGCGGGGCTGGACAGGTCATTATGAGACGAGGGAAATCAGGAGGCTCGACTCAATAAAAGCGAGTGGTTGGGACAGCGGACATCCACGTTTTCAGTGGATGCCAGCTTCCCTTAAAAGCCCTGTCAGCAACGCCAATGCCTCTCGGGCGGATTTTTCGATATTGCCAATCCTGTTTTCAGAAAAATGGCAGCATTCCGATATGACTTTCCCGTGAAAGGCGGCCGCGATCCAGACGGTACCTACGGGTTTGCCCGGGACTGCCCCTCCGGGACCGGCTATGCCGGACGTCGCCACGGCGCAGTCGCATCCTAATATGCGGATGGCCCCTTCCGCCATTTGTTCCACGACGGTTTGGCTAACGGCCCCGAACTGCTCCAGATCGGATCCGGACACTCCTAACACTTGCCGTTTCACCTCATTGCAATATGAAACAATCCCCCCCTTGAAATAGGCGGAGCTTCCAGCATAGGAGGTGATGATATTGGCTATTCGGCCGCCGGTACAGCTTTCGGCAGTACCTATGGTCAGTTTGTTTTGCACCAAAATGCGGGCTAATTCCTCGATTGTTTCCATTATAGCTGAACTCTGGAAAAGGGAGCAGCATCCATCGGGCAGAACTGCTTATCTAAGTACTTGTAATAACCTGTGATTGCGACCATCGCAGCATTGTCGGTCGTAAAAGAGAATTTGGGGATATGTACTTTCCATCCATATTTTTTCCCATGTTCGATGAAAGCATCCCTAAGCCCGGAATTGGCAGAAACGCCACCTGCCACGGCCACTTCCTTTATATGCAGATCCTTTGCGGCCATTCGCAGCTTGCTCATCAAGATGTCGATGACGGTAGCTTGCAGGGACGCACACAAATCTTTTTTGTTTTTCTCGATGAAATCGGCATCTTTCGCCAATTCATCACGCAGCGTGTACAAAAAAGACGTTTTTAATCCGCTGAAGCTGTAGTTGTACCCGGCAATATGCGGCTTGCTGAATGAAAAGGCCTTCGGATTCCCCTCGTTGGCAAGCCGATTGACGACCGGGCCTCCGGGATAACCAAGGCCCATCACTTTGGCACATTTGTCGAAAGCTTCGCCGGCGGCGTCGTCGATGGTTTGCCCGATGACTTTCATGTCGTCGTATGCGTTGACTTGTATAATCTGAGAGTTGCCGCCAGAGACCAACAAGCATAAGAAGGGGAACGAGGGCGCGTGATTGTCGTCCGGGGATTCTTTGATGAAATGGGCAAGGACGTGGGCTTGTAAATGGTTGATTTCTACCATCGGGATGCCCAAAGAAGCTGCCAGGCCTTTGGCGAAAGATGTCCCGACCAACAAAGAACCCATCAACCCCGGTCCCCGTGTGAAAGCAATCGCATCCAGTTCGGACTTGTCGATGCCCGCCCGTTTGATCGCCTCGGAAACGACAGGGATTATATTTTGTTGATGTGCACGAGATGCCAATTCAGGCACTACGCCGCCATACGCTTCATGCACCGCTTGGCTTGCTATTACATTGGAAAGCAAAACACCATCGCGGATGACAGCGGCCGACGTGTCGTCGCAAGATGACTCTATTCCTAATATTGTCGCACTCATATATCTTAATAATTTTTTCCTGCAAAATAACGAAATCTATCGCAATAATGTCTTATTTTTGTCGATTATTTTTAATCGGTAAAGGCTATCAGAGTTTTAAAACACATAATACTTGTCATACTGACGATTGTTTGGGTTGCTTATGCTGTTCCATCCGTATTGGTGAGAATTCCTTTTGTGCAGCAACAAATAGCCCAAAGAGCGACCCTTGTACTTACAGACAAATTGGGCGTTCCGGTCAAGATAGGGCGAGTGGATATAGATTGGCTCAACCGGTTGGTTTTGGAGAAACTGTACATGGAAGACCGGGGAGGGAGAATTTTGTTCAAGGCGAACCATGTGTCGGCCAGTTTTGAAATTCTACCTCTGTTCAGCGGGCAATTGGTCTTTCACACAATCCGCTTGTTCGGTCCCGACGTTCGCCTGAGCCGCAGGGATGTTTCAGATCCTCTGAACCTGCAATTCGTCATAGATGCTTTCGCATCCCGCGACACCACCCCTAAAAATCAAAATATAGATTTGCGTTTCAATACTTTGCTGATTCGCCAAGGCCATTTCCGTTATGACGTGGAGGATGCCCCGTTGACACCGGGCAAATTCAATGCGAGACATATCGACATCCAGGACTTAAGTGCGAAGATTACATTGAAATCTCTTAAAAGGGACAGCATTAACGCCCAGATAAAGAAACTTGCGTTGAAAGAATCTTCCGGGTTTTCATTGGAAAAACTGTCAATGACCGTCGCTGGGAATTTGGACAGCCTTTTTTTGCACAAGTTTGAAGTCAAGTTGCCCCATAGCAATTTACGCATAGCGGATGCCAAGGTGGACATGACAAGAATCGGCCCGATAAATGCTTCGGCGATGGACAGTGCGCAATTGCTGCTGAAAATCACGCCATCCCATGTATGCTTGAAAGACATTTCGGCTTTTGTCCCCGCTTTCCGGAATTTCAATGATTCAATCGAACTTTCGGCACGAGTAAAAGGGACTGTCAATCATATAGGCTTGGAAAACCTGACATTGAAATACAGCGACAAGATGTTGCTGGTCGGCCAGATGGAAATGCGAGGCATGACCAAACCGCAGAATGCATTCCTTTTAGGCAAAGTGAACAAAATGTACATCACGACCAACGGGCTGGAGAAACTGATCAATAACTTCAAAAAAGAGGCCGCTGCTCTTCCTGCCCCCTTGCAGAGATTGGGTACGATAAATTTCACAGGAGAAATTTCCGGGCGATTCAACCATCTGGTCGCATTTGGCAAATTATCCACGGCAATCGGCTCCTTGAAGACCGACTTGGTTATAGGCAATAATAAAAATGAGAACATAGCCGCATTTTTGAAAGGGCATGTGCAAACGGGAGAAATAGAAGTAGCCCGGCTGTTTGGCGACAATAATCCGTGGGGAGTGGCACAATGTAGCCTGGATATCGATGCGAGCCGACCGGTAGGAGGTCATTTTGCAGGCAACATCAAAATGAACGTAAACCGATTTGACTTCAAAGGATACTCGTATGAAAACCTATTGCTATCCGGCAACTTCAGCCGTAATGCATTCGATGGAACCATACATATCCAAGACCCGAACGGGTCGCTGTTTGCAAATGGCAAGTTCGAGCATAGAGGAGAAAACTCCCTATTCAGGTTCACGGCGGACTTGGACAATTTCCGTCCGGACAGATTGAATTTGTCGGACAAGTATGAAAACCCCGAGATTTCGTTATCCTTGAACGCCGATTTCATGGGCGACAATATAGACAACATAGAAGGGGAAATCTCATTAGATAGCATCGATTTCCGCACGAAGCAGGATGGTTTTTTCATCAAGCAGTTCCTTGTATTGGCGTCCGGTCGTTCGTCAAACCGTAATTTGGCGATTCATTCCGATATCCTTAACGGGGAAATCAAGGGAACTTATTCCTTTGCCACGATTGTCCCCAGCTTTCTGAACACATTCAAAGAGTACATTCCCGCACTGATAAAAGTCCCGGAAAGGAAACAAAAGATAGAAGAGAATAATTTCACATTGCTGCTTACATTGGACGGGACGGAGAATGTTTCAAAAACACTCAAACTGCCGTTTGCGACAACAAAACCGGGCAGGATATTAGGCTCGTACAACAATATTTACAACAAGTTCAGATTTGAAGCATATATCCCCCAATTCACCATCGGCAAATCTATGTTTGAAAATGGCTTCATGCATTGTTCCAATTCAAGGGGTGAATTTGATTTTTCGTTTAAAGCGACACAATACAATGCGAAAGGGCTTCGCAACTACATGGACGTTTCGGCAGACGCAAAAGATAACAACCTGAATACGCACGTCCGGTGGGCAAATAATAAAACGAGGACTTTCAAGGCGGATCTAATGGCGACAACACGATTCTTTGAACATGAAAGCGAAGGAGGAAAGAATAATTTATATACTGAAATCGATATACATCCTGCCCCCTTGGTCATTAATGATACGGTTTGGAACATCAATCCTTCCAAAATAACGATTGAAGAGGGCAAAGCGGCTGTGGACAATTTCAGCATTTCCAAGAACAAGGAATATTTGACCATAGACGGAGTCGTTTCCAAGGACATGTCGGACACGCTCAACGTGGAATTGAACAATATTGAGCTGGGGCATATATTCGACATCCTGAACATCCCGGTCCTTCAATTTGCGGGGAAAGCCACGGGGAAGTTTAATGTTTGCGATTTGATGGGTAGCCGGGTGATAAACACAGACCTTAAAGTAAGGAACTTTTCATTCAACCAAGTGGACTTGGGAAGATTGAACCTGTTTGGCGAATGGGATGACGCACAACGGGGAATATTGATGCTGGGGACCATCTATTCGAGTGACACGACATGGACGGATGTCAGTGGATATATTTATCCAGTCCGGTCGCCCATGCGGGAAGCCGGGCTTTCGTTGTTCTTCGACGCAAAAGATATAAATGTGGCTTTTCTGCATCCATTCATGGAAAAGGTGGCCAAAGACATCAAAGGGCGCGGATATGGGAATGTGCATCTGCACGGCCCTTTTCATTCGTTGTCGGTTGAAGGTGACGCTTATGTGAAAGAGGGAGGATTGGGCATTGACTTTCTGGACACATATTACACTTTTTCTGATTCAATCCATATGGATTCAACATCCATTAAAATAAGGAATTTATCGGTATACGATAAATACGACAATACGGGGAAAGTGGATTTGACGGTAAATCATACCCATTTCCGGAACATAGATTTCCATGTCGACATTCAAGCCAATAACATACTGGCCTATGATGTGAAGGAAAAACATAACCCTTTGATATATGGGACTGTATTTGCTTCTGGAAGCGTGGGCATCAATGGCAACGAACAACTGATAAATTTCGACATAAATATGCAAAGCCAGCCGGACACGCATATATTCTTGAACTTTATGGGCAATTCCAAGGCGGCAGATTATGATTTCATCACGTTTGTTGATAAAGGGCAGCTTGAGAAAAAGGATTCGCTTGCTGAGCCAGCGCGACAAGACTCGCTTTCCAATCCAACATTCGAGGAAGAAAAAGGAGCCGAGATGCGCATGAATTTCTTGTTGGACATCACTCCCGATGCACAAATAGAACTGATAATGGATCCTCATGCAGGAGATAAGATCAAGGGCAGTGGCAGCGGAAGCATGCAGATCCTATATGGAACGAAGAGCGACCTGCGGATATATGGCAACTATGCCATCCAGGAAGGGGTTTACAATTTCAGCCTGCAGCAACTGATTCATAAAGATTTCAAGATAAGGGAAGGAAGTTCAATCAGTTTTAACGGCGACCCGTTTAATGCCAATATGGACATAAATGCCATTTATAACTTGACTGCCAATTTGAGCGATTTGGACCAGAGCCTAGCATTGGAAAGCCCTCGGACGAATGTACCCGTCAATTGCGTGTTGCTGCTGGACGGCATGCTTCGCCAGCCAAACATATCGTTTGACTTGGAACTGCCCGGCTCGAACGAGGAGTTGGAGCGTCAAATGAAAAGCCTGATAGATACGGATGACATGATGACGAGGCAGATTATTTACTTGTTGGTGCTGAACAAGTTCTATACTCCTGAATATACTGGACAAAACAGCAATGATTTCACGGCCGTGGCTTCATCAGCTCTTTCATCCCAGATATCAAGTTTGTTGAGTACGATAACGGACAAGGTGCAAATAGGGACTAACATCCGTGCGGGGGAGGATTGGGGTATGAAAGACACGGAAGTCGAAATGCTGCTGTCCAGTCAATTGCTTAACAATCGTTTGCTGTTTAATGGCAATTTTGGCTATAAGAACAATCCGACACAGAAGAATGCGTTTATTGGTGAGTTCGACTTGGAGTATAAATTAAACAGGAGTGGCGATATCCGTTTAAAGGCTTATAACCACATGAATGACTTATATCAATATTTGAAGCAAGCATTGACGACACAAGGAGTCGGCATTATCTTTAAAAAAGACTTTACTCGGATAAAAGAATTGTTCCATCGAAACTACCGTATCCTTCAACCGTTACCGAAGGATTCGCTTCAGCCGCATGAGGCGATCCGTAAAGATTCGACAAACAAGGTGCAAACGGAGAAAAATAAAAAATAAATGGGAAGTGCTATTGCACTAATTCATTAAAGGGAATGGGATAATAAAGAAGAAGTTTTAAATTTGCAGTTTAATTTTGAATAGGCAAAGATGAATGAAGATAATCATTTAAATAGGTTGCTGGCTCTGTTGGCTTTGACATTTTTGATTTGCTGCTTATTTTATTTTTTACCGAATCATATCGGATC
>CALBYC010000216.1 GCA_937890135.1 uncultured Parabacteroides sp. | reverse complement strand
AGCCTTTTATTCTTAAATCAACTTAAAAATGCGTCGCTTTGGAAGAATATACGCATTAAGTTGGACAAAAATGTTATCTTTGTGGTTCGTATTTTTCAATTAATTCGTTGGATGAGACAGTTAAAAATTACAAAGTCCATTACTAATCGTGAAAGCGCTTCACTTGACAAGTATCTTCAGGAAATAGGCCGTGAGGATTTGATTACCGTGGAAGAGGAAGTTGAGTTGGCACAAAGGATTAAAAACGGCGACCGAAAGGCGTTAGAGAAATTGACAAAAGCAAATTTGCGTTTCGTGGTTTCTGTCGCAAAACAGTATCAGAATCAAGGATTGAGTTTGCCCGACTTGATTAATGAAGGGAACTTGGGATTGATCAAAGCAGCTGAGAAGTTTGATGAAACACGAGGATTTAAGTTCATTTCTTACGCAGTTTGGTGGATTCGTCAATCCATATTGCAAGCGTTGGCAGAGCAGTCGCGAATAGTACGTCTTCCTCTGAACCAGGTTGGCTCGTTGAACAAAATCAGCAAAGCCTTCTCCAAGTTTGAGCAGGAAAACGAACGTCGCCCCTCGCCGGAAGAACTTGCAGACGAATTGGACATACCGGTGGATAAAATCTCGGACACGCTGAAAGTGTCTGGAAGGCATATCTCAGTGGATGCTCCGTTTGTGGAAGGCGAGGACAACAGCTTGTTGGATGTCTTAGTGAACGACGATGCTCCTGTCGCTGATCGAACATTAATGAACGAATCATTATCGAAGGAAATTGACAGAGCGCTTGCTACATTGACCGAAAGAGAATGTGAAATAGTCAAGATGTTTTTCGGTATTGGGGGTCAAGAGATGACTTTAGAAGAGATTGGCGACAAATTCGGCCTCACTCGTGAGCGTGTCCGCCAGATCAAGGAAAAAGCAATAAGAAGGTTAAGACAAGGAACGCGTAGCAAGCTCCTGAAATCTTATTTAGGTTGATTTTGAAATGAGACGGCTTGGCATTGTCGGGCCTGCTTGTGATAACAACATCTGAGCGTCCTTTATCGTGAGATAAAGGGCGTTTTTTATTTCCGGACGTTGCCTCTCCCTCTCTTTTTTGTACCTTTGCCTACCATAAGTATACCGTAAAATCAATGTGAAAATTATGACGACAAGACGAAATTTCCTAAAAGCAAGTTCTCTTTCTTTAGCCGGATGGGCATTAGGGGAAAAACTGATGGCCGTTCCTGATGCCGTGCCATCCGTGCAACAGGCTGGCTCATTCACGGAACATGCCAAATTGGTATGGAAGGACTATTCTACCAAACGCCCGGCGGAAGCCGCCCGAAAGTTCACCTCTGTGGCCGTGGAGAACAAGTTGGCGGAAGTGAAAGCGCATATCAAAGACCCCAAGCTGGCTTGGATGTTCGAGAATTGCTATCCCAATACGTTGGACACGACTTGCGAGTTCAAAATGAAAAACGGGAAACCGGACACGTTTGTCATTACCGGCGACATCCATGCCATGTGGTTGCGCGATTCCTCGGCGCAGGTGTATCCTTATGTCGTGTTGGCCAACCGTGACGAGAAGTTGAAAACCATGTTGCAAGGGGTCATCAACCGTCAGACCGATTGTGTCTTGATCGACCCGTATGCCAATGGGTTCAACGAAGGCCCTACGGGCAGTGAATGGGAGTCCGACCATACCGAGATGAAGAAGGAGCTGCATGAGCGTAAATGGGAGATAGATTCCCTTTGCTATACCGTCCGTCTGGCCTACCATTATTGGAAGGAGACAGGCGATACGACCGTTTTCGACAGCAAATGGGAACAAGCGCAAGGGACGATTTATGATACCTTTGTCGTTCAGCAACGTAAAAATGGCAATGGGCCGTACACTTTCGGGCGGACGACATCCAAACAGAGCGATACTTTGCTGAACAAATATGGCAACCCGGTCCGTCCGTGCGGATTGATCGTCTCTTCTTTCCGACCCTCCGACGATGCCTGTATCTTTGGTTTCTTGATTCCTTCTAACCTGTTCGCCGTGACTTCTTTGCGCCAAATGGCTGAGATGCTGCGCAAGATACGTAATAATACGGCTTTGGCCGATAAATGCGAGGCCTTGGCCCAGGAGGTGGAAGAGGCGATTCGGAAGCATGGCATTGTTGAACATCCTGAATTTGGCAAGATTTACGCTTATGAAGTGGACGGCTATGGCGGAAGGAACTTGATGGATGATTCCAATGTGCCAAGCTTGTTGGGGCTCCCGTTCCTGGGCTGTGCCGATATGGACGATCCCCTCTATCAGAATACTCGCCGCTTCACGTGGAGTGGCTGGAATCCTTATTTCTTTAAGGGAAAGGCAGCGGAAGGCATAGGCGGTCCTCATATCGGTCCGGACTATGTATGGCCGATGAGTTTGATTATGCTGGCGCACACGTCGAAGGATGAAAAAGAGATCCGTTACTGCATCGAGACCTTGCGGGACACGGATGCCGGGACGGGTTTTATCCATGAATCTTTCCATAAAGACAATGCGATGGATTATACCCGTCCGTGGATGGCGTGGGCGAATACTTTGTTCGGGGAGTTGATTATCCGTTTGCAGGAAGAGGGCCGGTTGAAGGATTTGTTATAAATCGTTCCCGGAAACGGGGTTCGTAGATGGCGGCAAAGGGTGCTTTGCCGCTTCTTTTGTTCATAAGGGCCATGTTCAAGCGTAATAAGTCTTAAATAAAAATAGTTGGGTGTGAAAAATATTTATTTTATTTTTGCAAAATGATATGATGCTATGAGAACATGGGCGAGCAGGAACTACAATTGATAAATGGATTACAAGAGGGAAACGAGCAGGCTTATCGCGAGTTGTTTGTTCGTCATTATGATGTCCTTTGCCATGTGGCTCTTCAGGTCGTAGGCGATGCTTTTTTGGCTGAAAGCCTGGTGAGCGATACGATTGCCCATGTTTGGGAAATCCGCCATGCGCTGGAAATCCGTTCCTCGTTGCGTTCCTACTTGATGCGTGCCGTGCGTAACCGTTGTTTTAATTATCTGGCCCTGGAGTGTGAAAACCATGAATTCCCCTTTTCTTATAATGAAGACATGGAAGAACTGGGCAACAGTTATGCCAGCGAAGAGAATCCTCTTGGAACCTTGTTGGAGAAAGAGCTGGAGTCTGAAATCATCTCTTCCATCAACCGTCTGGACGAGCCATGCCGCCATGTTTTTCTGAAAAGCCGTTTTGAACATAAGAAGAACGATGAGATAGCTGCCGAATTGGGCATCTCTGTCAATACCGTCAAATACCATATCAAGCGGGCTTTGAGCGTCCTCCGGCAGGATTTGGGACGTTATCTGATCCTCCCGATGCCGCTTATATTGCAATTAATCGAAAAAAATCTTCACTTTTGACTACCCCATTGTCTGTTTCGCCTGTCTTTAAATATGAATAGGCAAGATAGACATGAATCAGGTAAATGAAAATCAAAATGGTGTGAATCCGGAATGGGATGCCGAAGAGCAAGAGCTTTGGTATTCCTCCATGGTGGCGGATCAAAGGCATCATTTCGATTCGGAGAGGGCCTTCCGCCTTTTCCTGAGCCGTACACGTTTGTCTGCTGCCCCATCTTCCGGAATAGCGACGGTTTCAGGGATGAGGCGTTTTTACCGCCCGATGATTGCCGCCGCCGCGACGGTAGCCATCTTGATCGCATCTTACATTGCTTATGGCATTGGGGAAGAGGTTATGCTCCGGCGTATGGGTGATATTGTCGTGAAAGCTCCTTATGGCGCCAAAACGGAACTTTGGTTGCCGGACAGCACGCGGGTATGGCTGAACGCAGGTTCCACGTTGGCCTATTCTCAGGACTTCGGCATAAATGAACGCCGTTTGAGCCTGAAGGGAGAAGCCTATTTCGAAGTGCACAAACGCATGGACATGCCTTTTGACGTGCAGACAAAAGAGCTGGACGTTCAGGTCTTGGGCACCAAGTTCAATTTTCGGAATTACGAGGAGGACGTGGCGGCCAGCGTGAACTTGATGGAAGGACGGGTCGCCTTGGACAACTTGATAGACGGCGAGCATATGGTAACCTATCTGAAGCCATTGGAGAAAGCAGTGCTGGATAAACGTACCGGCCGTTTGGAAGTCACGGCAAGCCGTGTCCGGGATGCCATCGAGTGGACGCACGACAACTTGTTCTTCGATGAATTGCCATTGGAAGATATCGTACGGGAATTGAACAGGAGCTACAACGTGAAGATTCGTATCGTGGATGATTCACTGAGGAATATGTCCTTCTACGCCTCCTTTAACCGTAGGGAACAATCGATTAGCAAGGTCTTGGGAATCCTTACGGCCACCCACCAAATCCATTACAAAGAAGTGGGGGATGAAATATTGCTTTACAGGAATACTGAACAATAAAAATAGTTGAACCATTTAAAACACGTATTGCGAATGAATAAAGAAATAATAGCCAATCGGGGAAGTTAGAGTGATATTCGAAGGGGTAAACCGATAAGAATATAGTATCTATATATCATAAATAACACAAGTCAAACCATTTAAAATCAAATTCTTTATGGATTTTAGAGGAAAGGCCATGAGTGTGGCCCTGGCATTGCTATGCCTGAATCCAGCGGCGAATGCGCAGCATGTCACGTTGCAGTTGAGCAATGTGACGGTGAAGCAGGCCATGGATGAACTGAAGAGTAAAAGTGGTTACTCTTTTGTGTTCTCGTCTCGGGATGTCGATACACAGAAGACCATCAATGTTGATTCGGACAATCAACCGATTGGTCAAGTCGTTAACCAGATTGTGGCGGGACAAGGGCTTGCCTATACCATCGAAGGCAAGACCATCATTTTGCGGAAAGCATCGGCACTGTCTGCCCAACAGCAAGCAGACAAACGCATCTCCGGTGTCGTGAAAGATGCGGACGGCGAACCGGTAATCGGTGCGAACATTGTCGTGAAAGGCACGACAAACGGTACGATTACCGACATGGACGGAAAATTCGTGATGGACGTTCCGGCAGGAGCTGTTTTGCGCATATCTTATATCGGATATAGCGAAAAGGAAATACCTGTTGGCAATCAAACCTCGTTGTCCATCTCTTTGGCGGAAGATTCCAAAGCTTTGGACGAGGTGGTAGTCATCGGTTACGGTACTGCCCGTAAGATAGACTTGACCGGTTCAACATCTTCTTTGGGAGGCGACAAGCTGCGTGTGAAGAGTTCTCCGCAGTTGTCCACCCAGATGCAAGGCCAGATGGCGGGTGTGCAGATTACACGTACTTCCGGAGACCCGAGTGCCGGCTCTTCTATCCGAGTGCGTGGTGTGACTACGCTTTCTACAAACGACCCGTTGGTGATTGTCGATGGTGTACCTGGAAGCCTTACCGATATTGCTCCGGAAGATGTAAAAGACATTCAAGTGCTGAAGGATGCCGCTTCTGCTGCCATCTATGGTAGCCGTGCCGCTGCCGGTGTCATCTTGGTGACGACCAACCGCGCAAAGGACAAGGAGTTCCATTTGTCTTACAATATGGAATATGGCATTGACAAAGCGACCGCAGTGCCTAAGTTTGCCAATGCTGTCCAATGGATGCAGGGATATAACGAATTGGTCTATAACGACGGGGCTTCTTCTCCTTATTCTTCTTATTCGGAAGATTTCATCAATAGTTATATGCAGAACCGTTTGTCCGATCCAGACCGTTACCCCGATACGGACTTCATGAGCTTGGGTTTGAAGAATCATACGAACCACCAGCGCCATTCTCTTTCCTTGACAGGTGGTACGGAGAAGTTGAAGACCAATTTCAGCTTGAACTACTACGACGCGGACGCTTTGTATAAGAATAAATCATACGAACGTATCAACGTCCGTTCCAACAACGATTATCAAATCAACAACTGGATTCATGCCAATGTGGATGTCAATTTGATGTATGGGAAGTCGCTGGCTCCTCATAACCAAGAAGGTTCTTCGATGAAAGACTTGATGTTCCGTTCTCCAATTTACAATGTTTATTGGAGCGATGGTCGTTATGCGGATGGAAAAGACGGAGACAACCCGATTGCCTTGAATGAATTGGGTGGTCAAATCAAAACTGAAAATTTCAAGGTAGGTGGTAAGTTCCAATTGGACATCACGCCTATCAAGAATTTGGTCTTGACAGCCATCGCTGCGCCGACTTATACTTTCACCAAAGGTAAAGACCATAGAACACGTTATGAATTGTACCGTATTACGGGGGAAACTATCCCTGGCACGACCGCTGCATCGACCAGCGTGGCAGAAACGCGAAACGATACGCGTAGCTTGACGATGCAGTTCTATGCCAACTACAACTTCAAGATTGACAGACATTCGGTTGGTGTCATGGCGGGTTACGAGGATTATTCCTACGAATGGGAAAATGAAGGTGCTTCCCGTTTAAATTACAACTTGAACAATTTCCCCTATTTGAACTTAGGTCCTGAAGACTTTCAGTTCAACAGTGGTTCTGCCGGCCATAATGCCTACCGTTCCGTATTCGGCCGTATCATGTATTCATGGGCAGACCGTTATATGCTGCAAGCCAATGTCCGTTCGGACGGCTCTTCCCGTTTCGCTTCCGGGCATCGTTGGGGTACTTTCCCTTCTGTCAGTGCCGGTTGGCTCATCTCGGAGGAATCTTGGTTCAACAAGAAAACAATCAATTATTTGAAACTCCGTGGCTCTATCGGTCAGTTGGGCAATGAACGTATCGGTTCCGAATTTCCGTATCAAGCAAGATTAGCATTCGGCACCGGATTCATTCCGAATGCAGCGACCGGTGCTGCGGATGTCGTTCAGACCGCTTTCCAGTCCGATTATGCTTTCCGCACGTTGACGTGGGAAACAACTACCACGTACGGTGTAGGTGCGGACATCGCCTTGTTGAACAATCGCTTGAGGGGATCTTTGGATTGGTATTACAAGAAGACCAGCGACATGTTGATGCAGGTCGGTTTCCCTTCTTACTTCGGTTACAATGCTCCGCAGAACAATGCGGCTGACATGAACACCAAAGGCTGGGATTTGGAAATCTCCTGGAGCGACCAGATTAATGATTTCCGTTATGGCGTAAGTTTCAACTTGTCCGACTATCGTTCTCGTATGGGATATATGGCAGACCGACAGAACATATCTTCCCGTAACATCACGGAAGAGGGTTCTTACTACAACGAGTGGTATGGCTACAAGAGCATGGGCATTATCCTGAACGAGGATGCGATGATGGAGAACGGCCAGAAGATACCGGTATTGACCAATAATGACAAGGAGGGTAACATCCGTTATGAGGATATCGATGGGGATGGTAAAATCACAGCATCCAACGACCGTGTACGCCTTGGCAACTCTTTGCCGGAAATGCAATATGGCGGTTCTATTTGGGCAGAATGGAAGAACTTCGACTTCAACCTGTCATTCCAAGGTATCGGCCATCAATTGTCTTATTGGAGTTGGCCTGGCACTCCGTTTGAGTTCCAGGCATACGCTTGCCCGCTTAATTTGATTGAAAGCCATTGGAGACCGTTGGCTACGGATGCGGAAAATGCGAAAGCCAAATATCCGAAATTGACCACCAACTCTGCCAATATTTATGCCGTCAGCGACTTCTATTTGTTCAATGGTGCTTATATGCGTGTCAAGAACATCACTTTGGGGTATACAATCCCGAGCAATATCACGAAGAAGTTCCACGTGGACAAATTGCGTTTCTACTTCAGTGCGAACGACCTGCCGGCATTCTCTAACTATCCGAAGGGATATGACCCGGAATGGGATCGTTCGGGAGATTTGCTGATGTCGTCTTATATTTTTGGTTTGAATGTGTCATTTTAAGTAGGAGATTATTTGTATGAATAAAATAACGAAATGTTTATGTGTCGGCTTGATGGCGATGGGTTTTACAGCTTGTGCCGATCTGGACTTGAATCCGCTTTCTGAGGGATCAAGCGAAAACTGGTATCACGATGCAAGCGAAATAGAGATGTCGTTAAACGACTTGTGGAGACCGGATTTTTTCCCGATTGATGGTTTGGATTGGGATGATGACTTGTTGAACCGCAATGGATCTAATGAGTTTACTTTGGGAACTATGACGGCACAGTCTGGTACGGTTTCCGGACGTTGGACTTCTCTTTACAAGGCTATAGCACGTGCGACAAAAGTGCTGGAATCTTTGGAGAAAGGAACAGCAACCGGTGTAAGCGAAGAGAAAGTGAACCAGTACAAAGGGGAAGCCTTTTTCATGCTTGGTTTCGCTTATGGTGAATTGGCAACTTATTGGGGAGACTGCGTCTTGAACAAAGGCATGACGTTGGATGAGGCATACGTGGCTACCCGTTCTCCAAAGAGCGATGTCTTGGCGTACGCCTATGAGTGTTTGGACAAGGCGGCTTCTTTGTTGCCCCTTTCTTACTCTGGACAACAACGTCCTACGGCGGGTGCGGCTTTGGGCATGAAAGCCCGTTTTGCCCTTTGCAACAACGATTGGCAGGTTGCTGCCGATGCTGCCAAGAAGGTGATGGATTCCAATGTCTATAGCTTGCATCCTGATTATGGAGAATTGTTCAGGGCAGACGCTTCTCCCGAGCTGATGTTTTATTTCAAGGGGGATTTGGCTCTGAAGAAAGGGTTCGGTTTGTTTGAAAATGTTAAGAACTATATCATCCGTAAGTTAGGCGGTTATGCAAACCAAGGCCCGTCTTTGGAATTGTTTTGCTCATATACCTGTACGGATGGCAAACCGATTGACCAGTCCCCACTTTACAATCCGAAGGATCCGTTTGCCAACAGGGACCCTCGTCTGGCGGCAACCGTCCAGCCGTTCAAGACGAAATATTCAGCGGATTATGCCGAATATGAGCAGTCTAAGACGGATGGCACTTTCCCGGAGAAATATCCGGATTATATCACGTTGGGGTATGAATACAACCCAAGTCCGTATGCGAACAAGGTTTATGAGGTGGCATCCGGGCAGATGGTGTTGAACAACGATGCGAAAGCTTCCAACCAACACTCTGCCTATAACGGTTTGATGATCCGTAAATATGTCAAGGACAATTGGAAGGATTACAATAGCTATGGGTGGATTTCTGATAACTGTTATCCATACTTGCGTTATGCTGAAATCTTGATGACGTATGCCGAGGCAAAGAATGAGTTGGGGCAATGCACGCAGGAAGACTTGGACAAGAGCATTAATTTGGTTCGTGCCCGTGCTTACGAAGGATCGGGCATCGTTTATCCGAAAGTGGAAGCTGCTTCCCAAGCCGCATTGCGTAAGATTATCCGCATGGAACGTCGTTCCGAGTTTGCATTCGAAGGCATTCGTTACCGTGACTTGTTGCGCTGGCGCATTGCGGAAAAGGCATACAACAAATCCATGTACTATTTGTCACGTGCTTGGTCCGGGTCGGCTTCTTGGAACGGCTTGACGGGTGCGGAATCCAACGTGGAGTTGTCTCCGGACTTCATGACCTTGTTGAAAAACTGGGATGAGGGCAATTATCCTATCGGCGGTGTCCCTTCCATTGACGAAAATGGTTTGCCGGACTTGTCTCCGATGGAATCTGCCGGGTATATCACGACCTTCTACAAGATGTCGTTCGATGCGAAGAAGAACTATCTGTGGCCTATTCCGGCAAATGACATCTTGGTGAACCCGAACTTGAGCCAGAATGAAGGTTATTGATTTAATTCCAAGAAAAATGAAATTTGGGTTTTTGATTATAATAGGATTGGCTTCCTCTCTGTTTGCTTGCCAGCAAAGGGAGGAGGCTTCCTCTGCTTCCCAAGTGAAGGAAGTGGATGTTTGTGTGTATGGTGGAACTTCTTCAGGTGTCGTGGCCGCCTATTCTGCTAAGCAAATGGGGAAAACGGTTCTGTTGATTGAGCCGGGTAAATATTTGGGAGGCATGACCACCGGCGGATTGGGCATGACTGATATTGGCAATAAATTTGCCGTTACGGGTTTGTCCCGCCTGTTTTATCGCAGAGTAGGGGAGCATTACGGCAAGTTTGAGCAATGGACGTTCCCGCCCAGTGTAGCCACGAAGACTATGAACCGTTTTGTGGAAGACGGGGATTTGGATGTGATGTATTATCGCCGTATTACGAAAGCGGAAGTACGAAACAAAGAAATAAAATCGATTATTTTGGAGGATTCGGAGAACCCTGCCGGAAAGCCATTGGTTACGGTCAAAGCCAAAGAGTTCATCGATTGTTCCTATGAAGGAGATTTGATGGCTCGTGCTGGCGTTTCCTATGTGGTGGGACGTGAAGATAATTCCGACTATGACGAGACATTGGATGGGGTACAGTTTTTGTATGCCCATCAATTCCCTGATGGAATCGATCCTTATGTCGTGGAAGGTGATTCTACCAGTGGTCTCTGTTGGGGCATTCAAAAGCAAACTTTGAAAAAAGACGGAACGGGAGACAAGTTGGTTCAGGCTTATAACTTCAGGTTATGTCTGACCGACAATAAAGACAATCAGCTTCCTTTTGTGAGGCCGGAAGGCTATGATTCGACCAAATATGAGTTGTTGGCTCGTGCTGTCCGTAAAAGGGGGCCGGACATGAACCATTATTTGATTTTCAATTGGGGAATAATGCCGGAGAACAAATATGATGTGAACAACTGTGGCCCTTTGTCTACCGACATGATAGGCATGAACTATGAATATCCAGATGGAGATTATGATACAAGGAAAAGGATATGGGAAGAGCATGTCGAATATACCAAAGGTCTGCTCTACTTCCTTTCGCATGACGAGCGTTTGCCGGAAGCGTTGAGAAACCGGGTTAATGACTTTGGCTGGGCGAAAGATGAGTTTGTGGACAATGATAATTTCCCGACACAACTTTACGTGCGAGAGGCTCGTCGCATGGTGGGCGAGTATGTGATGACACAAAAGAATTGCCAAGGCGAGGAGACGGTAGGGGATGCGGTCGGCATGGCAGCTTACGGCATGGATTCGCATAATTGCCAGCGTATTGTCATCAATGGGATGGTGAAGAACGAAGGCGACGTGCAATACCATGGTTTCCCTCCTTATCCGATTTCTTACCGGAGCATTACCCCCAAGCGGGAAGAGTGTACGAATCTGTTGGTGCCGGTCTGTGTCTCGTCTACCCATATCGCTTTCGGTTCAATACGTATGGAGCCGGTGTTTATGGTATTAGGCCAGTCGGCTGCTGTTGCCGCTTGTATGGCTATCGACCAGAAGCGTCCCGTGCAGCTGGTGGATATTGATAAGCTGCGTAAGACTTTAAAAGAGAATCCCTATTTGGATGGATCCATTCCGGAAATATTGGTTGACGACAGTGATATCGATAAAGTTTACAGCAAAGGCCGTTGGGTGAAAAAGGAAAGAGGTCATTACAAGAGCAGTTACAAATGCTCGGATAATAACGATGGTTCGTCTTCATTTACATTCATGCCTGTCGTAAAGCAGAGCATGATTATACGGTATATTTTTATTGCACGGCTTTGCCCGATGCAGATTTGCCGGAAACACTATCGTTTGACATAAAGTGTGCTGATGGTTTGAAACATGCCGAAATCCGGCCTCGTCTGCACAAAGGGGAATGGATAAGCTTGGGTGCCCATCATTTTGAGAAAGGTTTCAGGAATTCAGAAATAACGGTGCAAGGAAAAAGCGCAAAAGGTGCTATCTTTGCTGATGCCATTCTTTTGGTTCCAAAGGAATGAATCAAACAAATACTTTAATATGCTATGTTGACACGGCGAGATTTTTTGAAAGTAACGGCTATCGGGGGGGCGTTTGCTTCCATCGGTAGCATGAATGAAGCGAAGGCGGCGGTGAAACCGGTTTTGCCTGACGAAGCGTTCGCCTATGAAAGCGGGCGCAAGATTCCGCTTATCGCTGAAACGGATTTGGTTGTAGTGGGCGGTAGCGCCCGGGCTGTCGCCGCTGCTGTGGCTGCGGCAAAGAGTGGCTGCCGGGTCTTTTTGGTGTGTGATTTGCCCTATTTGGGAGAAGAAATATGCGCTTCCCATTTGTATGAACGTGAGAAAGGGGAGGAGTTGCGGACGGCTTTGTCCCGACGCATTTTCCAGTCGGCTTCCATACCTACTCCGATGACCGTCAAGAAGGTGTTGGAAGACGCTTTGATAGACAACGGGGTGAAGTTCCTTTACAGCAGCTATGCCACCAATGTGTTGGTGGATCAGGCGGGGGAAGCCGCCGGGGTGGTCATTGCCAACCGTTCCGGGCGGGAAGCCATCCGTTGCAAGGCCATCATCGATGCGACGCACGAAGCCACGGTGGCTGGTTTCTTGGATGCGGAAAGGACTCCTTTTAAGCCGGGCGAACAAGATTTTGACTTCACGGTCGTCGGCAATGCCCCGAAACAGGCAAAAGAGATAATTGGAACTCACCCTTGGAAAAAGGAATTGCAGGTAGGTTCCGCCCGGTATCCCGTGACCCGCTACACGTTTCGTTTCCCGATGCGGGACAACAGCTATGCGGCTTTGCAAGAGGTCGAGCAGCGAATCCGCACATCGTTGTGGGATGCCGACCAAGTGGACAGCTCCGACAGGTTATGGTACATCCCGAGACAAAATATCATCTGCAAGGCTCATTGTGAGGCTTTGGGCGGTTCTTTGCGCAGTTTGCCTTTGGATGCGTTTGCGCCTAAGTCGGTTGCCCGCATTTGGATTTTGGGTCCCGAAGCCGGGCTTTCCCGGGAATTGGCTGCCCGGGTCATGCGTCCTGTGCCTGCCATGTGGTTGGGTGAATTGATAGGCGAGCAGGTTGCCGACGTGGTGGGCAAGTTGTCGCTTTCCCGGGATGCCGTGGTGAAGAAGGTGGTGGCGCAAGCCTCGGCTTATGGTACGGTCGGGGAGCACCTGCAACCGCTCCGGCCGCTTCTGGGCCGGGGATGGGTGGATTCGCCAGCCAGTGCGTTGCCTGTCTTGGGACAATATGATGTCGTTGTGATGGGGGGCGGTGTGGCAGGTGCTTCTGCCGGAATCTCCGCTGCCCGCCAGGGTGCCAAGACCCTCGTGCTGGAATACCTCCATGGCTTGGGCGGCTTAGGCACATTGGGCATGATTGGCGTGTATTGGGACGGTTTCCGCGGAGGCTATACGGCGACGCTGGACAAAGGCGTGTTGGCCATGGCTCCGTCCGACCATCCGCGCAGGCCGAAGGAAGAGGGACGTTTCCCCGCCGACTGGAAGATGGAATGGTTGCGCAAGGAATTATTGGATGTCGGAGGCGAACTGTGGTTCGGTGCCATGGGTTGTGGCGCATTGAGCGAAGGCGGGCAAGTGAAGGGCTTGGTGGTCGCTACGCCGCAAGGCCGTGGCGTGGTTCTTTCCAAGATAGTCATCGATAGTACGGGAAGTGCCGACATTGCCATCGCCGCTGGTGCCGGTTATGAATATACGGGGAAGAACACGATTGCAGTCCAAGGTGCGGGTACCGGCAAATGGGCGCCTGGCGATTACTATAACAACAATGACTGGCTTTTCGTGGACGACACCGATGTGCTGGACGTTTCCCGCGCGTTCGTGCAAGCGAAGAACAAGTCTGCCGGGCAGTTCGACTTGGTGAAGATTCCGCAGACCCGCGAACGGCGCAGGACTATACGGTTTCTGTCTATGACGTGCTGAGCCATCGCCGCTATGCAGATACCATTTCATACCATAAGAGTTCGTTCGATACCCACGGCATGACAATCGATCCTTACTTTACGTTGAATCCTCCCGAGAAACGGCATAAGATTTACGATGCGGACGTGCCTTTGCGCGCCCTGCTGCCAAAAGGGTTGGAGAACATTCTGGCAACGGGACTGGGTGCCAGCGCCCATCGTGACGCGATGCCGGTGATCCGTATGCAGCCCTGTTTGCAGAACCAAGGGTATGCGGTCGGATACCTTGCCGCCCTTTGTGTGAAAGAGGGGAAGACGCCCCGCCAAATCGATATCAAGAAGATACAGCGTCATTTGGTGAAGATTGGGAATCTGCCGGAACGTGTCTTGACCGACAAGGCGTTTAAAGGATACAGCAACGGTGAATTGAAGCGGGCGGCGCAGACGGTCACGAACCGATATGAGGGACTGGAAGTCTTGTTGGCGGACACGAAACGCGGTTTGCCGTGGGTGCGAAGCCAACTGGCGAAGACCGGCGATTCCGCCGCACGGCTCGTTTTGGCAAGCATCTTGTGCATGTATGGCGAGAAGGAGGCCGCTCCTGTGGTGGCGGAGGCTGTCCGTGAAAAGAAGGAATGGGATGAAGGCTGGCACTATACCGGCATGGGGCAGTTCGGCATGTGCCTGAGCCATCTGGATGCCTTGATCATGGCGTTGGGCAATGCGAAGGACCCCGCCTCTTTGGCTGTCGTCCTGGAAAAGGCGAAACTGCTCTGTCCGGAGGATTATTTCTCCCATTACCGTGCCATCGCCGAGGCCGCCGAGGCAATCGGCAGCGAAGAGGCCGTCCGGGTGTTGTCCATGTTGCTGACAGCTCCCGGCGTGCGTTACCATTCGCTCAATGATTATGTCGAGGCCCGCAGGGAGACGGTTCCCGATATGGAGGACACGTCCACCCGGAACATAGCCCTGAAGGAATTGCATTTGGCGCGCGCCCTTTATCTCTGTGGCGACAAGGACGGAATAGGCAGGGCGGTTTTGGAACGTTATGCCAAGGGCCTTCAAGGGCATTACGCACGCTATGCCTACGAGGTGCTGCAAAGCAAGAAACAGGATTGACTTCGTTTTCTTTTCGTCGCATCCGTTTTCTCCGCCGGGTGCGGCCTTTTTCCAAAAAGCCTGCTACCTTTTCCCGAAGAGGTAGCAGGCTTTTTCTTATTCTGTTCGTGCCTTTCCCTTATTTGGACATGAACCTTGCCCAGATATTCCCCGGGTTAAGCTGGATGGCCTGACGCAAATCGGACTGAGCCTCGGAAGGTTCATCCTTCAGCAAATGGATTAGGGCCGAGTAGAAAGCGATGTTGCTCTCCTGCTCGTTCTTGTTCGAGTCCCCGAACTTGGCATACGAGTCGATGGCGTTCTGGCGGATGCGGGATAAGTTATCCTCCATTTTCTTCAATGCGGCCGTTGCCTCGGTGCTCTTCCCAAGTTTTTGCAAGGCTTTTACTTGGTAGTAACCCAGATCGTTCAATCCACCCGGGCATTTCGCCCCGGCAGCTTTTTGGTAGAACTCTTCCGCTTTGCCTGCTTGCTTCAAACCTTCGTATGCTTCCCCTGTCAGGTAGTACGCTTTGGCTTCGTAACCTCCGCGGTGTGACGGCGCGACTTCCAGGTTGGCAGGGTATTGCGTAGCCAGGTCAAACTCCCGGATGGCTTTCTGGTAGTTCTTCTTCGCCAACAGGGTCATGCCTTTCAGCATGTGGGAGTCTGCATAAATCCCGTGGATTTGTCCGCCGCCTTCCCACAAGTGGAAATGGCGTTTGTCCATGATTTGGATGGCCTTGTCGTATTTGCCCATGACATTGTATAAAGAGAGCAGGCGCATCACGGCATCGTCGTGCTTCATGACGGTCTTGATGTTCGATTCCAAGCGTTTCAGGCGGGTGTCGGCATCTACTTTCGCCGATTCGTATATCTTGTCCGATTCCGTGAACAACAACGGGTCGTTCGGATTGGCCTTGATGGCGCGGTCGTAATAGGCCATGGCATTTTGCCATTCGCCTTTTTGCCCATATGCGAAACCGGCATTGCGCAAAGCGACGGCGAACGTGCCGTTCAGCTCCGCCGAGCGTGTCCATTCAGCCAAAGCGTGGTCTTTCTGTCCGATGTAGTACAATAAATCGCCGTAATGGTAGTGTACATAGGCATTATCGGCAAATTCGGTTGCCAACGTACCGAACAACTTCACCTCTTCGATGCGCAAAGGATATTGATTGATGTGCGAAAGCTGGTCGGCCTTCTCCAGCAGTGCTCCGGCTTCAGCCCGGTCGCCTTCCAGCAAGGAAGCGTACGCTTTGTAATAATATACCAGGGGAGAAGTCGCAAACGGTTCGCCCAAGGCAATGGCCTGGTCGATCAACGCCTGCGCATCTTTCGTGCCCCCTACGGACAAATAGTTGTTGACCATTTCCAAGAACTCTTGGACGGCCACCAGCCCTTCCGTTTGGTCTTTCGTGCGTGCTTGCAAGGCGGAAGCGTCCCCCTTGTCGATGAAGCTCTTTTCCAACATGCTCCAGTAGTCGAGCGGGTCGATGCTTTGGACGTATGTGATGGTGGCCTTGGCTTCCTCCGTCTTGCCCAATTTGCGCAAGATGTAGGCTTTCAGGTTTTGGGCCTGGATATCCCTTTGGCCGACATATAGCGACTGCGTGATCATCTCCAATGCCTTGTCGTAGTCGTTTTGCAGCATGGCCAGAACAGCCAGTCCATAGAATGCCGGATGTTTGTAGTCGGGAGTCCACGTGGCTGCCCAATAATTGTTTTCTGCTTGGTGGTAATCGCCGGTCAGTTGGTAGAGATACCCCAGATAGTAAAGCGCCTCAGCATCCTTCACGCGGGTATAATCGTGGGAAAGGCGTGCTTGCGCGCGCAACAGGTGCTTCTCCGCGGCTTTCCATTCCCCTTGGCGGATGAAGTGCTTGCCCACTTCGATGTTCACACGTGCATCCATCGAGTCACGGCTCAGGGCTTCACGATAGAAGTCCATGTAGTCCAGACGAGCATTGTTGAGTTGGTCTACCCGCAAGCCGGCAAGATAAAGCTCTTCGTTTGTCTTATATTCTTTGACCGGTTTCGTCCCCTCGATCACCTTCGGCAGTGGTTTGTCCTTGTCCTGTTCGATCGGGCGGTAATCCACCAATACGTTGCCTTCGGCATCGTATAAAGCCGCATACAGGTCGGATGCCTTGACATTGTCCGGCACTTTGACCTGGTCTAAGAAAAAGCGGTCGGGGTCGATGGTGATTTGTTTTTCCATCAGGACTTTGTCTTGGTGCTTGACGATTACTTTCGCCTGTTTGTATTCGGTCGTGGAACAGAAGCCGATGCGGTACATCCCGCCGTCTATGGGTTCGAAGTTGACGGCGGCATCCATGGTGGCGTTCTTGCATCCTTTGATGCCCTTGATAGGATACCAGATCTGGCTGAACTCTCGGTTCTCACCCGGATTTATCCAGCTGTAATCCGGCTGGTTGTCGGAGTAAGCGCCGACCATCAGCTCCAGATAATGCCCGTCCTTGTCGGACAAAATCTTGTTCCACATGTGCCCGTTCGGGTTGTTGCCCCACAAGAAAAACTTCTTGCCGGGAACGACGTGGCGGTTGGCCACATGGACTGTCCCTGCGTCTTTTGCGTAATCGTAACCGGCCAAGAACTCCATTTCGCTGCCCCATGCGAAGATGGAGCGGGAGTCTCCGGTGTAGTTGCCCCAACGGGACAAATCCACCTGCTTGCCGCTGCCGACGACCGCTTCTCCGGTCGGCCATTTGGTGAAATAGACTTTGTGGTGGTCTGCCCCGAATTGCACATCCGGTGGGAAGATCACTTGGTAATGCTCGTCGCAGTGAACCGACACGTTGGCCCAATAGAGCATGGACTGGATCATTTGTGTCGGGTTTGTCACCATGATTTTCGCTTCCACCCATGAACGGTTGGGATAGACCGACACGCCGACCGACCATTTCAAGCGGTGGCGCAGTTCGGTT
>CALBYC010000215.1 GCA_937890135.1 uncultured Parabacteroides sp. | reverse complement strand
TTTTAATAAAGTGGAGCTGTCGTACCAGATGAGTTTCAACAAAGGCTTAGCACGGTTGTACGCTGCTTATTCTTTGTCCGATAATCTGATAGCCGAAGTGCTGAAAATGACGCAGGAAGGGGCTTCCTTATATAAATGGGAAAATGCCTATGAACAGAAATCATTCCAGATGGGATATATGTTGAACTGGAATATTTTTCGTTGGATGAAGGCTTCCTTGATAGGAACTTTCAGTCATAATTCCCCTAAAATGAAAACAGGATTAGAAGGTTGGGTGGCTAAGAATACGCAATACAGCCAAATGATGCAGCTCTCATTCATATTTGATAGGCAACAACGTTTTACAGGTTCTTTGTTTGGCAGCATGATGACCCCTCGGAAAAACCCGTTTGAGAAAATAGATGCTTATGGGTATTTGCGTGGAGGTTTGAATTATTCATTGTTAGATGATAAATTAGGAATTGGCCTTTATGTGTACAACATCATACCTGTATCTCCAACAGGTGTCTATTATTCGAGCGATGGAATGACAACTCGTTATAAAGACCATTCCTTCCGTACTTCCATCTGTTTGACCGTGTCTTATTCTTTCGGTAAGGATATACGAGAAAAAATGAAAGTGCATAGCAGTTCGGAGGTAATGGGCAGATTCAGTGGAAACTAATGGTTTAGAAGTATGTTTAAGAAAGATTTTCCTCATATCACTCAACCCGATACCATGGAATGTGGAGCTACGTGTTTGCGTATGATTGCCCAATATTATGGTAAAAAGTATTCAGCAGAAACGATGCAGCGTTTATGCCGGATTACACGTGAAGGCGTTTCCATGCTTTCTCTTAGTGATGCAGCAGAAGAGTTGGGTTTCCGTTCCGTCTGTGGGCGCATTTCATTAGAACGAGTGGTGGAGCAACGTCCTTTCCCATGCATACTTTATTGGAATCAGGCTCACTTTGTTGTGCTTTACGATGTGAAAAAAAAACGTAAAGGAAAATTGCGGTTTCGCATAGCCGATCCTGGCAAGAATCTGCTGGAATTGGACGAGGATACGGTGCGAGATGCTTGGATTGGAGCTTGTACAAGCGGCCAAGAAAAAGGTATTTTGATGGCTCTCGAACCGACCCCCGTTTTTTATGACAAGAAAGATGAAAGTAAACAGTTGGAGCGACCCTTTCATTTTCTATGGGGATATTTACGTCCTTATCGTTCATGGTTTGTTCAGTTGCTGTTGGGCCTGTTTTTGGGAAGCGTATTGCAATTGCTATTCCCTTTCTTGATGCAAGCGATAGTGGATAAAGGAATATCCAGCAAAGATTTGAACTTGATTTATTTGATTCTTGCTGGGCAATTGATGATGGTGCTGAGCCGTGCTGCTGTTGATTTTGTTCGGCGTTGGATGTTGTTACATATTTCTGTCCGGGTGAACGTATCGCTATTGTCCGATTTCCTTATAAAATTGATGAAATTACCAATGTCATTTTTTGATACAAAGATGACGGGTGATTTGTTACAACGTATCCATGACCATGAACGAGTGGAACGTTTCTTGACAGCGCAAACGTTGTCTGTCATCTTCTCTGCTTTCAGTTTTGTGGTTTTCGGTGTCGTATTGTTCTATTATGACCGGTTGATATTTGTCTTGTTCCTATTGGGCAGTTTTTTCTATGCCATGTGGATTTCCCTTTTCTTGAAAAGAAGGCGGATGATAGATTACACCTATTTTGAACAGCAGTCTCGCAACCAAAGCAAAACCATGCAGCTGCTGAACGGCATGCAGGAAATCAAGTTACAGCACTGTGAGCGTAGGCGGTGTTGTGAATGGGAGGATATCCAAGCAGATTTGTTCCGGACTAGTATCGAATCCATGAAGATTCAACAAACCCAAGAGGCGGGAGGTATTCTAATTAATGAGATAAAGAACATCGTAATTACGATTGTTGCAGCCACTTCGGTAATTAGTGAAAACCTATCTTTGGGAATGATGTTGGCCATACAATATATTATTGGCCAATTGAATGCTCCTGTTGAACAGTTTGTCCAGTTCATTTATGGATGGCAGGATGTGCGGATATCGCTTGAACGTATGTGTGAAATCCGTAATCGAGAAGAAGAAGAGACTCCGGAACGAAATGTGGATTATTTCCCGAACGGACAGCGTGAAATCCGATTGAAAAATGTCACTTTCCAGTATGAAGGCCCCCATTCTCCGAAAGTATTGGATAATTTGAATTTGACAATTCCTCAAGGAAAGGTTACAGCAATTGTTGGAACAAGTGGTAGTGGAAAGACCACATTGGTTAAGCTGTTGTTAGGCTATTATTCTCCAGTAGCTGGTACAATCCGGATAGCAGGAGAGGATTTAGCACATTATGACCTTCGGTGGTGGCGTAGTCATTGTGGGGCAGTTATGCAAGATGGTTATATTTTCTCAGAATCAATAGCCCGTAATATTGCTGTTGATGACGAGGAAATAGACAATGAACGTCTGTTGTTGGCGGCTCGAATGTCCAATATCGATGAATTTATAAAACGTTTACCATTGCAGTACAATACGGTTATTGGTCAAGACGGGCAGAGTATTAGCCAAGGGCAACGTCAGCGCATCCTGATAGCCCGTGCTGTTTACCGCAATCCTGATTTCATTTTCTTGGATGAAGCGACGAACTCTTTGGATGCGAACAACGAACGTGCCATAGTGGAAAACCTGACGGAGTTTTACCGTGGGAAGACCGTCATGGCAGTGGCTCACCGTTTGAGTACAGTGCGTAATGCTGACCAAATAGTCGTATTGGAAAAGGGACGGATTGTT
>CALBYC010000214.1 GCA_937890135.1 uncultured Parabacteroides sp. | reverse complement strand
AAGATGTTCAGCTTGGTGTCGCTTGTCGTGATGTTATTGGCTTATGCCATCATGCCGGTCAAAAAAGCAAGCTATTTGTTGCCGGTTTATCCTTTTATTACTATATTCTTGGCGCGTTATGCACTTTATATAACCGAGTACAGGACACTATGCACCCGTTTGTTCGCTGCGACGTATTCCTTGTTGGTATTGATCGGCCTGATGTTGCTCATGTTCCCCGCGGAATGGGTTTTCCTTCCATCCATGTCGCTGTCATTGCGCACCGGAATTTTGTTGGGGATTACATGGATCATGCTCTTCACGGTTATTTATCAGATGATACGGAAAATAAACATAAAGATATTGTATGCCACCATTGCCCTTACTTTTGCCGTGAATATGTTGATGAATGCATTTGGGCTGGTGGGATGATGAAAAACAAGACTTGATTTCTTATGGATTTGAAGGGATTTTATGTGGCGGATGCCCGTCGTTATGATGAAGCGGAAATGATGTTCCACAGGTGTGGCAACAGCGGCATATCGTTGCCGAAAATAAGTTTGGGTTTTTGGCACAACTTTGGAGGAGCCGACCCTTATGAACGAAGCCGTGCCATCACTCATTATGCCTTTGACCATGGCATCGTCCATTTTGATTTGGCGAACAACTATGGCTCTCCTTACGGAAGTGCCGAGGAGACCATGGGGAGACTGATGGATGACGATTTCCATCCATACCGGGATGAGTTGTTCATATCAACCAAAGCCGGTTATGACATGTGGGAAGGTCCTTACGGGAATTGGGGTTCACGCAAGTACCTGATGGCAAGTTTGGATCAAAGCCTGAAACGGATGCATCTCGATTACGTGGATCTTTTTTATAGCCATCGTTATGACCCGTATACTCCATTGGAGGAAACCTTGCAGGCGTTGGTCGATGTGGTGAAAAGCGGCAAAGCCTTGTACGTGGGGATTAGCCGGTGGCCGTTGGAGGCCTTGAAATATGCCGACCGGTACCTTCGGGAGCGAGATGTGCCTCTCCTTATATATCAAGGACGTTTGAACCTATTGGATCGTGGGCCTCAAGAGGATGGTGTTTTGGACTATTGCTCGGAGCATGGCATCGGGTTCATATCGTTTTCCCCACTGGCTCAAGGACTTCTTTCAGACCGCTATTTGGATGGCATCCCGTCAGGAAGCCGGATGGAAAAAGAGAAATCCTTGAAACGGAGTGATTTGTCCCCGGAACGTTTTGCTTATCTTCTTCGCTTAAACAACCGGGCCATAGAACGCCATGAAACACTTGCGGAGATGGCTTTGGCCTGGGTGCTGAACCAAAAGGGGATTACCAGCGTGTTGGTCGGTGTAAGTTCCGTAGGACAACTGAGCATGAATTTGAAAGCTATTCATGCTGCTCCATTCGAGGTTCAACTATGATTTAATTCCCTGAATCATTAGAAGCGGCAGGAAAACTGTTTTTTAGTCATTTGGCACTCTTTCCCGAACGGGTCGACGAAAAGACGGTGCTGTATAAAAAAGAAAAAGGTTGTCATCACGACAACCAATCTCCATTGTTAACCTTAAATCTTATACCATGAAAAACACGATGCAAATATAGATGTTTTTATGTTATGCAACATACATCTATAGCATATTTCTTTTCTCTATTAACTTATATTATACATGCATAGTCCTCATAGTGCTTATTTGTTAAAACAATTAATGCCTATAACGGAAAATATATTACCTTTGCTACGCATTAAAAAACAAATATAAAAAGAAAATGAGAAAACAAATATTGATAGGGATAGGAGCAGTTTGCTTGTGTTCGTTTCTGTCTGCCCAGGTGCGCACCGAATTGTTGCTGGATAAAGGTTGGAAATTTTCACGGGAAGACAATCCGCAATCAATTCAGGCATCGTATGATGACAGCCAGTGGCAACCAGTTGCCGTGCCTCATGACTGGGCAATCTATGGCCCTTTCAGCGCATTAAATGACAAGCAGCATGTGGCT
>CALBYC010000213.1 GCA_937890135.1 uncultured Parabacteroides sp. | reverse complement strand
GGAAAATGATTCCAGAAGAGTGGGTGAAAAAGGGGGCAGAAAAAGATTCAAAGCTCCTGTTCGGCAATTAGTCGGCGCCATAAAAAAAGAGAACGCACACGGATGCGTTCTCTTTTTATTCGAACAGTGCATAGAAGCACAACTTGTCACTTCTTGAAATAACGATTGTAAAGGCCTTCAAATCCTCTGCCATGGCGTGCTTCGTCTTTCGCCATTTCATGAACGGTGTCATGGATAGCATCCAAGTTCAATTGTTTGGCACGTGTGGCGATACGTTTCTTGTCGGCACATGCGCCACTTTCCGCATGCATGCGCTTTTCCAGGTTGGTCTTCGTATCCCAAACAACTTCACCCAACAATTCAGCAAATTTAGAAGCATGCTCCGCTTCTTCCCACGCGTAACGCTTGAAAGCTTCCGCGATTTCAGGATCCCCTTCACGGTCTGCCTGACGGCTCATGGCCAAATACATGCCGACTTCCGAACATTCACCGTGGAAATGGGCGTTCAAGTCTTTCAACATCTCTTCGTCGCATCCCTTGGCTACACCAATGACATGCTCGTCAGCAAAAGTCAAAGCACCTTCCGTTTCCTTCAATTCTTTGAATTTGCTCTTGGGAGCCTTGCACTGCGGGCAGAAGTCTGGAGCTTCGTCACCTTCATAAACATAACCACATACCGTACAAATCCATTTCTTTTTCATATCGCTAACATTTTATTGGTTATTATTTAGTTTTATTGTTTCTGTACTGCAAATTTAGTCATTCGGCTTGTTCTTGTCAACTTTTCTGCTATTGAATTCATTTATCGAATCATCGATATAATTTATTATTTACATATAAGGAAAACGGTCACGGCCTTTTCCCGAAAAGGATGCGGCCAGTTTCCCAAAAGGTAGTAACCAAATTTCACGAACATGGGCTACTCCCGGACCTTTCCCGGGTTCTTCCTGACGTAATCCTTCCAATCGGTATATTTCTTCTCGGTCGCAGGCCGGTTGGTCTGAAAGAAATGACACACGGCCGCGGCCAGTCCATCTGTCGCGTCCAATTGAGGCAACATACATTCCTGCGGGATGTGCAAGTATTTCTGCAACAGTCCGGCTACCTGCTCCTTGGACGCATTGCCGTTTCCGGTTATGGACATTTTGATTTTCAACGGGGCATATTCAAAAATAGGGATGTCCCTCTCCAAGGCGGCGGCCATGGCAACTCCCTGCGCACGCCCCAGCTTCAGCATGCTCTGCACATTTTTGCCAAAGAAGGGAGCCTCGATGGCCAGTTCGTCGGGATGGTAATGGTCAATCAATCCCAACACGCGTTCAAATATTTTTTTCAAACGCAGATAATGGTCTTCATACTTGTTGAGCTGGATTACCCCCATCGTTCCCATCCGGGGCTTATTGTCCTCGACATGCAAGATCCCATACCCCATCACAATCGTCCCGGGGTCGATGCCCAAAATGACCCTTTCCTTTGTCATTCCGATAAATCTATCTCTTCCAGAACCGTTGTGAAGCCAGCGACCTTATCGCCGAAATGCTCGACAAGCTGCTTGGATATGCCTTGCCCTTCATGCTCAATCCAATAATTAAGGGTGTCCACGTTTTTTACGTTAAATTGAATGGCATAGCTGTCGGACCGGGCAGAAGCATCGTCGTGCGGGAGTATCTTATGAATCCTCGGGGAATGCATCACGCCGCTTTGGGTCGCTTGCGGGAGATAAGAATGTTTCAAATAATCCAGGCAGGCCTCGGCCACGTCGCTATCCATATTCAGCGTTATGTTGTAAAGAATCATATATTTCGCATTATTTGATGGCAAAAAAAGAAAGGGAACGACACCACATCCGTAAACATGAGGCATTCCCTTTCCTGTTATAATAAATAGATGTTGTTCACATGGTTATAGCTGAATCCAACGGATAAAAGCAAAATCCATGCGGTGAGGCAAGTCCGGGTTCTTCGGGAAGATACGGAAACCTATTTCCATGTTGCCCGCTTCGTTCGGAGTCAGATGCAATTCGAAGTACATCTTGTCGCCTTCTTCTCTCTTCAGCTCGAATTCTTGTTTCTTGACAATAACCTGCTCGTTCTTTTCCGGGTCACGCTTGGTGATCACGATTTCCGCACCCAATTGGCCTTGCAATTCATGACGGTCGATGACCAAGTTGAACGAGGCCTCTTTCCCCACTACAGGGCCGTTCGCCGCGAAATCGGCGTCGCTGGTGAAAGAGCATACCTCGAAAGAATCCCAATGAGCAGCCACTTCTTCCTTCCATGCAGCGATTTCCTTAGCCTTGGCATAATTGTCTTTCTTCAGGACAGCGGAGCGTACAGCCAATTTGTTATAGAAACGTTCGATATAATCATCCAACATACGTTTCATTGTAAAGTTGTAAGCAATCATGGACATTGAATTCTTGATGTATTGAATCCAATCAGGTGAATACCCTTTGCTGTTCTTTGCATAATAAGACGGGATAATCTCGGCTTCCAACATGTTATAGATGGTAGCGGCATCCAGCTGGTCCTGATACTGCTGGTTGTCATAAGTGCGTTTGTCGGTCAAAGCCCATCCGGCACCCTCGCGGTAGCCTTCATACCACCAACCGTCCAGGACAGAGAAGTTCAACACGCCATTCATTTCCGCCTTTTCTCCGGAGGTACCGGAAGCCTCGAGCGGACGGGTCGGGGTGTTCAACCATACATCTACACCCGCAATCAGGTGACGGGCCAAACGCATGTCGTAGTTCTCCAGGAAGATAATCTTGCCTTGGAATTCCGGACGGTGCGAAATCTCTATGATATGTTTAATCAAGCCCTGTCCGCCTGCGTCAGCCGGGTGAGCCTTCCCTGTGAAGATGAACTGGATAGGGAATTTCTCGTTATTGACGATCTTGGACAAACGATCCAAATCCGTAAACAACAGGTGGGCACGTTTGTAAGTAGCAAAACGGCGGCCAAAGCCCACCATCAAAGAATTAGAGTTGATCTTTTCCAAGATAGAAACCACTTTGGCAGGGTCGCCTTGATTCTTCAGCCAGGTCGCCTTGTATTCGTTCTTGATGTACTTGACCAATTTGTTCTTCAAGGCCATACGGATATTCCAGATGTCCTCGTCCGGCATGGACTGGATGGCCTCCCAATATTTCTGGTTTGACTGGTCGCTGTAGAACTTCTTATGGAAACGTTCGTAAAAGAATCGCTTCCATTCCGTAGAAGCCCACGTGGGCATGTGGACACCGTTTGTCACATAACCGACATGCAATTCTTCAGGGAAATAGCCTTTCCATATCGGGGCAAACATGTGCTGGGAAACTTTCCCGTGCAACCAACTAACGCCATTGGCTTCCTGACACGTGTTCAAAGCGAAAGTACTCATGCAGAACTTCTCGTTCGAGTTCGGGTTCACACGGCCCAATCCGATGAAATCATGCCAGCTGATGCCCAATTTGGAAGGGAACTCGCCCATGTAACGGCCAAACAAATCTTCATCGAAATAGTCATGTCCCGCAGGCACAGGCGTATGCACAGTATACAACGACGTGGCACGTACGACTTCCAAGGCTTGATTGAAAGACAAGCCTTCTTTTTGGATGTAATCCACCAAACGCTGAGCATTAATCAAAGCAGCATGTCCTTCGTTGCAGTGATAAACCTGCTTCTTGATCCCTAACCTGTTCAACATCAGAATACCGCCAATACCCAGCAAATATTCTTGTTTCATGCGGTTTTCCCAGCCCCCGCCGTACAATTGGTGCGTAATAGAACGGTCCCATTCGCTGTTCTGAGGGATATCGGTATCCATCAGGTACAAAGGGACACGCCCCACGCTGACTTTCCAAACATTGGCGTAAACGGTACGCCCTGGATAAGGGACTTCCAAAACAATCGGTTCTCCCTTTTCGTCCAATACCTGAGCCAACGGCAGCAGATTAAAGTTTTGGGCTTCATAGTTGGCTATCTGTTGTCCATCCATGGATAACGTCTGGGTAAAGTACCCATAACGGTAAAGAAAACCTACCGCGCACATATCGATGTTATCATCGCTTGCTTCTTTCAAGTAGTCACCGGCCAAGATGCCCAAACCCCCCGAATAGATTTTCAGGATATTCGTCAAACCATATTCCATGCTGAAGTAGGCGATGGATGGCTTGGTCTGGTCCGGCTTGACGTCAATGTAAGCTTTAAAGCGAGCATAAACCTGCTTGATCTCTGCCATCAATTCCTCGTCAGCCAATATTTCTTCGATGCGCTCAAAAGAAAGGTTCTGTAACAATTGTACTGGATTGCCTGAAGTCTGTTTCCAAAGTACCGGGTCTATTTTGCCAAAAAGCTTGGCTCCCTCGTGGTTCCAGACCCACCAGAGGTTTGTAGACATTTCTTTCAAAACCTCCAAAGATGCAGGAAGCTTGGATTGAGAATAAACCTCTTTCCAAATAGGATCATTTGATTTGATATTCATTCTAATGATGTTTATTGGTGTTACATTTTACTATAGTCTCTTCTCTTGTAATACGATGCAAATATACAACATTTTACAGCGCTATAATTATTTATTTCAAGTTTCTTTCGGCCGCATGTCTCAGCGCTATGTCGAAAGCTTTGAAATAATAGATTATAAACTTGTCCCATTCCGCTTTATTCGATAATGCAAAGCAATTCTTCTTGATCTGCAGACGTTCCTTTTCCGTCTTTTCAGAAAGGGATAAAAGCTGCTCCTTGATAGCGTCCGCCACCTCGAAATAATTGAAATCGGTACGTTCGATGACAGCCACTCCTTCAGACAAATCCTGGCCGGAAACGCCTGCTTTCTTTGCCCACAGGCCGAAACCAGCCAAGTTTGTAGTAACGGTAGGGATGCCGAAAGCAATGCTTTCCAAAGGAGTGTAGCCCCACGGTTCATAATAAGACGGATAAACCGTAGCATCCATTCCGATGAGGATGTCATAATAAATCTTATTTAAAATGCCATCTTCCCCATTCAAGTAACAAGGGACAAATATGATTTTCAGCTTGTCGTCTTTGCTGTTTTGGAATCCGGCACTGGCGATATAATTCATCACCTTGTCATCCTGCATCTGATTAAGCCAATGCGTAATGAATGGACATTGCATAGGGACATGGTTCTCATAGTTCGTTTCTATTGCTTTCTTCAAATCCGCACGTGCTTCCCTTACCCAGGCAGGGACTAATATGAAAGCAATCACTTCGCGTTGCAGACGGCCTGACGTACGGATACGGTTCATTGCTTCAATATAGACATCAATGCCTTTATTCCGATATTCATATCTACCGCTCGTCGACACCAGCAACACATCCGGGTCTATCGTATATCCCAGTAATTTTTCAGCCATGTTGATGAGGGCCTTGCGTGCTTCCGCGCGTTTTTTAGTATATGCGATTTTCGCCGGCACAAAATTCGGTTCAAACCCATTCGGAGTCACGATGTCGGGCTCTTTCTCCAACAATTGCTTGCATTCACGCGCCGTGATGTCACTCACAGTGGTAAAACAGTCTACATGATGGGCGGCTTGCTTTTCAATGGAATGCTTTGCTTCCATATTAAGCTCAACAGCCATCTGATCGCCATTGTATCCATCCATATAAGCATATAAGGCTTTATTATTCCCTGCAATGGAACGTCCAATAGAGGTCGCATGAGTCGTAAAAAGAGTAGCCACTTTGGGCAGCTGTTTTTGGACATACAAAGCAGCCATGCCCAACATCCATTCATTCAGTAAAGCTACCACTTTTTTGTTTTCCAAACGATAGAAGTGGTAGAAGCTTTCGATTACTTTCCCGACGGCATAAGCGAATATGCAGGATTCGTCATAATCGCCATAAGCATGGAGGGAATCAACGCGGAATTGTTCCCACATCGAATAATACAATGCGTCCTTCTCCGGGAAGAAAGGCTTAAAGTCAACCAAGACCACAGGAGGATTGCCAGGAACATTCCAGCGGCCCACTTTGACCTTCAGCTCTCCCGAACATTCCACATCATCTTTCCAATCATGAAATAATGCCTCATCTTCGACAAAGTCACTAGGAAGGCCATTTTCCCAAATGTCCGGACCGATGAATATGATTCGATCGTTCATTTTTTCCTGCAATGTTTTTGCTTTCGTTGACAAAACGGTGTAAATTCCGCCAACCTTATTGCATACTTCCCAACTACTCTCGAAAATATAATCAGGCGTATTAACTACATCACTCATTCTATTGATATTTAACCTTGTATACAAATACAATTCGATTTAACTTTTGCGCAAAGTTAATCTTTTTTCTGTTTTTTGAACTAATGATGATTTGTTTAATTTTAAAATTCGTAGCTTTGCACAAATTCCTAAATGAAAATAATATGGCAAACAGAAGACTATTGAAGAAAGAAATCGCCCGCACGCTGAGTGAATTGTTCAGTGAGGCATTATTTTGTTCTTTACTCATCCCCGGAACTGACAAAGATAAGGCGAATCAAATAATGGCACGGGTTTTGGATACGCAAGACGACTTCATCTGCCGGGCCGGGGAACCTGACGTGAAAAATGACCCCGCCGCGGTAAAAGCTTATTACAAGAAGCTGAAAGATGAGTTACGACAAGAAGTAAATGCTATTGCTGGAGAAATTTCAGCATTGAACAAGTAAAAAGAGAGAATGAAGCAACAGATTTGCAAGTTCATCTTGCACATTGCTGGATGGAAGTTAGGTTCATTCGAGGGTTCCGGATTAGATAAATGTGTGATATGCGTAGCCCCGCACACCAGCAATTGGGATTTTGTCTTAGGCAAATTGTTCTACACGTCAATCGGCTTGACTGCCAGTTTCCTGATCAAAAAAGCATGGTTCTTCTTTCCGATGAACCTGCTATTCAAAAGTATGGGTGGGATACCCATTGATCGGAGCAAGCATTCGTCCATGACGGACCAAGTAGCCGAGATGTTCCATACGAACAATCGCTTCCAAGTAGCAATCACCCCTGAAGGTACACGGGAAAAGGTTCATGACTGGAAACGAGGATTCTATTACATTGCTTTGAAGGCAGGAGTACCTATCTTGTTGGCATATATCGATTATGCAAAAAAAGAAGCGGGGATACTCGCCGTCTTCCACCCGACGGGCGATGCAGACAAAGACATAGCCGCCATCCGCTCATACTATAAGGGAATCAAAGGATGCCATCCTGAGAATTTCGAAGAATAAGAACGTTAATGCCTGTTTTTCTTGCCCGTTGAGGCAACAAAGGCAGGCATTGACATTGCACATGTAAATATAAGGCGATGAGATAAAATGAAAGAAGAATTAAGAATAAGCATCATACAGTCCTCCATCAAATGGGAAAACCGACACGAGAACCTCGTCCGTTTCGAGGGAATGATAGCCGAAGCGGCTGGGAAAAGTGATTTAGCCGTCTTGCCGGAAATGTTCACAACCGGTTTTTCCATGAATCCACAATCATTAGCCGAACCTATGGACGGGATCACGGTACAAACCATAAAACGGTGGAGCAGCCAATACGACTTAGCCGTGGCAGGAAGTTTCATCGCTGAAGAGAACGGACATTACTTCAACCGCGCTTTCTTCTCGGAACCTGATGGGGCATTGACTTGCTACGACAAAAGGCACCTCTTCTCCATGGCTGGAGAAGACAAGCACTATTCAGCCGGGAAGCAGTCCGTCATTCTTCCTTATAAGGGATGGAACATCGCACTATTTGTCTGCTACGATCTACGTTTCCCTGTATGGAGCAGGAATACGAACAACAAATATGACATAGCCATCTACGTGGCAAACTGGCCTGAGGCCCGCGCTTCGGTTTGGAGGCCCTTGCTTTTAGCAAGGGCGGTGGAAAACCAAGCCTACGTGTGCGGAGTGAACCGCACGGGAATTGATGGAAAAGGTTTCAACTACCGGGGCGAGTCCGTCATTTATTCGCCAAAGGGGAAAGTCTTATTGGATGCGGCAGACAGGACAGATGCAGTCGAGACGACCAGCATATCTTATTCCGAACTTGAGTCGTTCCGGGCCAAGTTCCCCGTTTCAAACGATGCAGACCCGTTTAATCTCCGGTAAACAAACCAGGTTAGAGATTGAACACCCCAAGCAGGTTAAAGCGCCGCATGATTCTGCGCGCCTTCGTTCCGCCCAAGTGCAGACCTAAAAATTAAGAGTCAGCTGCTCGTTTCCTAACAAGTTGAATGTTTTCCGATGATAGGGGGTCGTACCATACTGCGCTATAGCAGCACGATGTTTCGGCGTTGGATACCCTTTGTTATGATTCCAGTCATAAACAGGATTCTCCTGGTGAAGAGCATTCATATAGTCATCTCGATAAGTCTTGGCCAAAACAGACGCGGCTGCTATGGATAGATACTTCCCGTCGCCCTTGACGACAGTAGTATGCGGGATGCCCGGATACGGGTTGAAACGGTTCCCATCTATCAGCAAATGTTCGGGACGGACGCTTAGCTGCCCTATCGCACGGTGCATTGCCAAAAAAGAAGCATTCAGTATATTTATTCTATCAATCTCTTCCGGTGAGACAATGCCAACCGCCCAAGCCATGGCTTCCCTTTCTATGACAGCTCTTAAAACGTAACGCTGCTTTTCCGAAAGTTGTTTAGAATCGTTCAATTGCTCGTTCCTGAAGTCATGGGGCAGAATGACAGCCGCGGCATATACCGCACCGGCCAAACATCCTCTCCCGGCCTCGTCGCAGCCCGCTTCTATCAAACATTCGTTCATGTAGGGAAGCAACATGGTTTATTGCTTTTTAAGTTCAAGCCCGACCTTGATGCTATCATATTGGGAAGCCAAGCTGTTGGCCAGCTTGAGAGTTGAATTATTCGTCATTGTGGAGAGTTTGTCCAATAACGAAAATAGCTTGTCAACATTAAACAGCAAGTCCAATTTGCCGCTGCCCAAAAGGACATGGGCCGTGAAAGTATTAAGGGATAAATTCTTGCCAAACTTCAAGGTGACTGTCTTCGCCGATTGGTTCAATGAATAAGTGCCAGCAATCGTTTTCTTCTTGTATAAGCAGGAGAACGTACTGTCCGCATTGAAAGTGTAAACCAACGCGCCCTCTTTCAATCCCACTTTCTCACAATACGCATTTAATTTCTTCTCGACTTCCGCCGAAGCTACGCTACCCGTGACATTCTTCAGCACGTTGTTGCTTTCCAATGCCACAGCCGGATTCACATAGCTCCATGTACCCACCAAATTGGTAGCAGTCACGCTCTTCCCGCCCGTCACGGCCGTAATCGCATCCTTGACTGCGGAAGAGGATAAAATGTCATTCAATGATTGCGCCCGCATTTCCACACAGGAAATTGTCAACATCACTAAGCAAAAGCTATAAATCATTCTTTTCATTGTTGTATAGAATTTAAATTACCTGAACGCAAAGATAGAAATTCCGAGGAACTCCCGCACCAGCGAAACACAAAAAAATCCAAGAAGAAGGCCGTCGGGGTTTCATGGCGGGGCATAAAAAAGGCCGGGGCGTGAATTGAATCATCCATTGCACAGCCCGGCCTCTTGCCCTTATACAAGAAATCGTATTCTCAATTATTTCTTTTTACGGTCACCGTAACGGTTCATGAACTTGTCAACACGTCCAGCCGTATCCACCAACTTGGATTTGCCTGTGTAGAATGGATGGGAAGTGTTGGAAATTTCAACCTTGACCAACGGATAAGTCACACCGTCGACTTCTATAGTTTCTTTTGTGTTGATAGTTGAACGAGTGATAAACATATCATCGTTTGACATGTCCTTAAATACGACTGGACGATAGTTTTCAGGATGAATACCTTTTTTCATTTCTTTATTGTACTTTTTAATTTATACTTCTATTAATGGTAACCGGCATATTTCGGGTTGCAAAATTATCTATAAAAAGCGAATAAAAAAAGTTTTAAGCGTGTTTTTTTATTTCGATGCGTTTTTTGTTTTATTTCACAGACTCAATGGAATTATTTTCAGATGAATGTCGTATCTTTGTGGCAGAATTTTAATCATTAACGTAATAAATTATTACAATCATGGTAAGTTACAAAGAATTGGGCTTGGTGAACACGAGAGGAATGTTCGCAAAAGCCATCACAGGTGGTTATGCCATCCCAGCATTCAACTTCAACAACATGGAACAGTTGCAAGCTATCATCAAAGCATCTGTCGAAACCAAGTCTCCGGTAATATTACAGGTGTCCAAAGGTGCACGCAACTATGCAAACCAGACTTTGCTTCGTTACATGGCTGAAGGAGCTGTCCAGTATGCCAAGGAATTGGGATGCGAGAATCCGCAGATCGTACTCCATCTGGACCACGGTGATTCATTCGAATTGTGCAAATCTTGCGTAGACTTAGGTTTCTCTTCAGTAATGATTGACGGTTCTCACCTTCCATACGAAGAAAACAT
>CALBYC010000212.1 GCA_937890135.1 uncultured Parabacteroides sp. | reverse complement strand
GGCGAACGGAACTATGATTTCTTTCGCTGTGCTCCCGAAACGTTTTCTCATCTCCACTATGCCCAGGCTCAGCAGTTCCTCTTTGCTTTCTTCTAATTTTTTCTTGTACTCGAAAGTGTAGGCCTGCACCACCGCCCCATTGCCGATATGGAGGTAGTTGATATAGACAGACGGTTCATTTTCGGTAATGGAGAAAACATCAATGTCATGTAGCATGGGTGTCACGACTATCGATTTCGAACGATAATTTTCTATGGCCACGTACTTTTCCTTGACTTTCTGAGCCTCTTCAAATTTAAGTTCCGCCGACAAACGCATCATCTCTTCATACAGGTGTTTACTGACTTGAGAGATATTGCCCCGGAGGATTTCTTTAATTTCCGCCACGTTCCGCATGTATTCTTCCAACGACTGCAATCCCTCACAAGGCCCTTTGCAACGTTTGATATGATATTCGAGGCAAACGCCGTATTTGCCCTCTCGAATATTTTCAGGAGTAAGCGGGTATTTGCATGTACGCAGAGGATAAAGCTCTTTTATCAATTGAAGCATCACTTTTGCCGTATAGGCAGACGGATAAGGGCCATAATAACGGGAGCCATCCCTGACTATGTTCCGTGTCTGGAACACCCTCGGGAAATACTCGTTTTTAACGACAATGGAAGGATACGTCTTATCGTCCTTCAATAGCACATTATAACGAGGATGGTATTGCTTTATCAAGCTGTTTTCCAAAAGCAGCGCATCCTGTTCGGTGTCTACTACAAAGTACTTTATGTCACGAATCTGCCGGACAAGGACTCGGGTCTTAGCATTATCCTGTTGCTTGTTGAAGTACGAGGAGACCCTCCTCTTCAAGTTCTTGGCCTTGCCTACATAGATAATCGTACCCTTCTCATCGAAATACTCATAACATCCCGGCTTATCCGGCATAACAGCCAATATAGTTTTCAAATGTTCCACTATTTCATCATCCATACTTCCTATTATCTTCAATAAACCACAGAGTTACATAAACTACTTAAAGTAATGTTTCACGTGAAACATTCCGCCTTACCGGCCGGACATCACCAGCAATATGTTGATATCGCTCGGCGAAATCCCAGGGATACGGCTAGCCTGGGCAATGGTTTCCGGGTCAACCTTGGCAAGTTTTTGGCGAGCCTCAGTAGAGAGGGAAAGAATAGAGGAATAGTCGAACTTGCCTTTGATACGAATATTCTCGAGCCGGCTAATCTTATCCGCTATCATCTGTTCGCGTTTAATGTAACCGCTATATTTCATGAGGATTTCAGCCGCCTCGACTATTTCCGGCCTCCGGGATAATGGGACCTTGTCCAATTCCGATTTCAATGCCGGGATAAATTCCGAAAGATTGTCCAATCCAAGCTGGGGCCGCAATACCAGGTCGTACAGTTTGCATCCGTAGGCCAATTCCGTCGTGCCCAAACGGGTCAGCGCAGCATTGACATGCTGCGGCTTGATGGAATAATTCTCACAAAAAGATATTATCTGGTCACGGTAGTTCCTCTTCTCCTCCAACAAATTCTCGCGGTAGGAAGTAGCCAAGCCAAGGAGATACGATTTTCCCGTAAGGCGCATATCCGCATCGTCCTGCCGGAGCAGGATTCGGTACTCCGCGCGCGATGTGAACATTCGATAAGGCTCGTCGACTCCTTTGGTCACTAAATCGTCGATAAGCACCCCTATGTAAGCCTCGTCTCTTCCCAACTCAAAAGGAGCCCCGCCATGGCAATTGATATGCGCATTTATGCCTGCGATCAATCCCTGGCCGCCAGCTTCTTCATAACCGGTCGTGCCATTGATCTGCCCGGCAAAGAAAAGATTCCGGATTTTCTTCGTCTCCAAATTATGCTTCAATTGCGTAGGATCGAAAAAGTCATACTCAATGGCATAGCCAGGGCGATATATCTGGACATCACGAAAGGCGGGAATGGCTTGTAAAGCGCGGAGCTGCACATCCAGCGGAAGAGATGACGAAAAGCCATTCAGATAGTACTCGTTCGTGTTTTCGCCTTCGGGCTCCAAGAAAAGCTGATGCTGGGTTTTGTCTGCAAACGTTACTATCTTCGTTTCGATGCTCGGGCAATAACGAGGGCCAATGCTTTTAATCTGTCCGTTATACAACGGGGAATCAGGAAGGCCTTCACGCAGGATTTCATGGCAATGCTCGTTGGTGAAGCAAGTCCAGCAACTAAGTTGCCTAAGTTCACGATGGATATTGTCCAAATATGAGAACTGATGGAAATCATCCTCTCCCCGTTGCTCAGCCATCTCCTCGAAATGGACACTTCTGGCATCAATGCGCACCGGAGTACCCGTTTTCATGCGCGCGGAGCGTATGCCCAATGCGACAAGCTGTTCCGTCAAACCGGTTGAAGCGGGTTCGGATATGCGCCCTCCTCGGATCTGAGTCCGCCCGATATGCATCAATCCGTTCAGGAAAGTGCCATTCGTCAACACGACCGCACGGGCACGGAACTGCACATCCATTCCCGTACGGACGCCGCATACTTGGCCATCTTCAACGATAAGTCCTTTAACCATATCTTGCCACATCCATAAGTTGTCGGTATTCTCAAGAATACCTCTCCAGCATTGGATAAACCGGGCACGGTCGCTCTGCGCCCGCGGGCTCCACATGGCCGGGCCTTTGCTGCGGTTCAACATTCTAAGCTGAATGGCAGTAAGGTCTGTCACAATTCCCATCTGGCCGCCCAAAGCATCTATCTCGCGGACGATTTGCCCCTTGGCGATGCCTCCCACGGCAGGATTACAGCTCATCTGAGCGACCTTGTTCAAGTCCATCGTGATAAGGAGCGTACGTGAACCCAAATTGGCAGCGGCAGCGGCAGCCTCGCATCCGGCATGTCCGGCGCCAACCACAATCACATCGTAATCGAATCTCATTTTATAACATCATTTATTTCAGCAGACAAAGATAGTCAGAAAAGGGGAAGGATGGGATGGCCGATGCAGAATATTCTAAACACGGCCATAGGTTTTCGTCCCGGAAGAGGAAAAATCAAAAGATAGGGACGGCAAGGGAAAACGGCCGGGACTGGCGTGGAAAACGAATGGGACTAAAAAGAAATTTCATCGCAACGATTCCTCCAAACCGCCGCAATGAAATTCCTTATCATATCAAATGGCAGATTCGTCCGCCTGCTTCTCGTCATTTCATGAAAGCATTCATGCCAGTCGACACATCTGAAATCAACGAACTGGAAGAGGGAGCCGACTTATCCGTGCAATAATCAAATTCCGTAGAATGAACGCCATCATACGATTTCCAAACCAGTTTCAATTTTACGGTCTTCCCTTGCGTGTCGGGCAGACTGTCCAGCTTGAAGGCGACCAATCCGTCCGCCCGTTGCCCATGCACATCGCCAAAAGCATTGTGGCGGAACTCCACCTCGTATGGATTGTCCGGGTTCTGATTCGTCAGCAGGTTGACAAAATGCTTTGTCCCGTTGAAACCGAAGTTTGTGCGGAAACGCAATGTCAGATAACCATCCTCGGCAATCGTCACCCAATCCTTCACGATATCGACCGGATCCGTTCCATATATGGAATCGTTGGAAACGCCCAGATCGGGAGCCGTTGTCTTGGTCAAAATGCTGTCTATCCACAGGACATTCACTGCCTTGGTATAGCCATTGGAAGGCTTATCGACTTCTACGACCTGCCCCAGAGCGCGCACTTCTTTCGCGCCAAACGGAGAAGCTTCCATGTTATTAGGGTAAAGTGTCGTGCTATCATCCAACTGCATGTAGAATGATTCATCGCCCGTCGGCTTGACAGTGACTAAGACGTTCGCCTGGTAAGGAGGATAGATGCAAATAGTGTCCGAATCATCATTGTCCAAGCACGCCTGAAAAGAGAACATAGCGGCACATGCACCGGCCAAAACAGCTAAGCTCTTTGACATCTTCTTCATATTCTTTTCGTTTTAAAATTATACTTCTAACAAGATAGAATGCAGGAAGAAGCAAAAAGCTGCATGAGAAATTGTTAAAATACTTTGCATTCATCCGGAAGGAGAGCCAAAGCCCGGTTCTCATGGGCTTCCATGACCTCTCGTTCACCCGGGCCTTTGTCATTGATTCCGCAAAGGTGCAGGATGCCATGGATAATGGTGCGGTGCAATTCTTCGTCATACGAGGTATGGAAAGCCTCGGAGTTCGTCCTTACCGTATCCAGACTGATGAACAAATCGCCGGATATTTTATCCCCTTCGGTATAATCGAAAGTAATGATGTCGGTATAATAATCATGTTGGAGGTATTGACGGTTGACTTCCAATATTTTCTCATCCGAGCAGAAGATATAACTGATATCCCCCGTTTTCTTGCCATACGTTTTTGCCACTTCTTTCACCCAGGAAGTGACGGCCTCCCGGTTGATGGCAGGAAGTTCCACGTCCTCCGAATAAAATGATATTGCCATAATGTTAATTTTTACGCTTGCAAAGTTACGAAAGTAAACAGAAATATTTAACTTTGTCGGAAGTAGAAAAAATAATATCATGAGAAGAAATGCAATATTTGGCTTGCTATGTGTGTTCTTGACCCTGACATCGTGGGCATCGGATTATCAATATAAAAAGAATATCCACTACCGCCCTACCCCATCAAAGGAAGCGTATGCCGATTCGATGTGCGTATTAGATGTGGCATACCCCATTGAGGCATCTAACGCCCCGGTCGTGGTTTGGTTCCATGGCGGCGGTTTGACATCGGGCCACAGAGAATTGCCTAAGGAGCTTCAGAAAGAAGGCCTAATAGTCGTAGGGGTTGAATACCGGTTGTCCCCCAAAGCGACAACAGAAGAAATGTTGGACGATGCCGCGGCTGCCGTTGCCTGGACATTCGACAACATCGAAAAATTCGGAGGCAGTAACAAAAGAATTTATTTGTCCGGACATTCCGCCGGAGGATACTTGATAGACATGGTAGGCTTGGATAAAAGTCTGCTGGCCAAATATGGGAAAGATGCGGATGAGATAGCCGGGCTTATACCATTCAGCGGACAAGTCATTACCCATTTCGAGACTCGCCGCAGAATGGGCCTTCAGCCATTGCAACCGACTATAGACAAAACAGCTCCGCTTTTCCATGTACGCAAGGACTGCGCTCCCATCCTCATCATTTCAGGAGACAGGGAAAAGGAACTATACGGACGTTATGAAGAAGCGGCATATTTCCATCGGCTTTTCAAACTTGTCGGGCATCCGGACGCAACTCTTTACGAATTGGACGGATATGACCACGGCAACATGCCTGTCGCATCTTACCCGCTTTTACATCAGTTCATCAAAGAGCACGAAACGGATCGTGAATAAATGGCATACTTACCAACGATTTTGGCACTTTTTCCTGAACAGTTATTCGATTGGGGTTAAACAAGTGCCAAAATCGTTGGTCAAATTCAGGTATTTTAAGCCATACAACACTATCATTCAATTATTTAAGCATTAGACAAACAATGCTTCCTGTTCCGTAGCCTGAGGAGTTAAAAAATATAAATGCAGGAAATCTGTTTCTTTGAAGGCACGAGACACAGAAAAGACCTCCCTCACCTACAGCAACGATAAGCACGCATTGCATTTAAAACAGCCAGAACGGTCACACCCACATCGGCAAAGACTGCCATCCACAAAGTCGCACATCCAACCGTAGCGAGTAACAAGACAAGCAATTTGACCCCGATAGCAAAGATGACATTCTCCATGGCAATCCGAATGGTGCCACGTGACAAAAGGATCGCTTTAGCTATTTTTGTTAGTTTATCATCCATCAGCACCACATCCGCCGCCTCAATCGCAGCATCCGAACCTAATCCGCCCATTGCGATTCCCACGTCCGCCCGAGCCAAAACAGGTGCGTCATTGATGCCGTCGCCCACAAACAGCAAAGTGTGCTTTTTATCATTTTCGGACATTAATCTCTCTACGATAGCAACCTTGTCGGCGGGAAGAAGCTCGGTATGGCATTCATCCAGCCCCAAGACAGCCGCCACATGTTCGCCGACGTCTTTCCTGTCTCCCGTCAACATGACTATCTTTTTTGCAGCAAGTTCCCTCAAATCCTTGACAGCTTCCAAAGCATCATCCTTGAGCTGGTCGGAAATCACGATGTGCCCCAAATACAAACCGTCCATAGCGACATGAATGATAGAACCAGTCATATGGCATGTATGCCACTTTGCCCCTATGGAATCCATCAACCGCGAATTGCCCACACAGACAATCTTCCCGTTAACGCTGGCCCTTACCCCCTGCCCCGCAATTTCTTCTATGTCTTTCACCACACAGCCATCGTTAACGTTCGGAAAGGCATTACGCAGCGAAATGGCAATGGGATGAGTAGAAAGATGCTCGACATGGGCCGCCAAGTGCAGCAGCTGGGTTTCCGAGATATTCTCGGGATGGACAGCCGTCACCTCAAACCTGCCTTTGGTAAGCGTTCCCGTCTTGTCAAACACGACAACGCCGGCTCGCGACAATGTATCCATATACCGTCCCCCTTTTATCAAAATGCCGTTCTTGGAAGCTCCGCCGATTCCCCCGAAGAATGCCAACGGGACAGATATGACTAAAGCACAGGGGCAAGAGACAATCAAGAAAGTCAAGGCCCGATAGAGCCATTCCGGGAAGGACAAAAGGTAGTTGCTTGCAAAAAGAGGAGGCAAAAAAGCCAAGACCAGGGCGGCAAACACGACCACAGGCGTATAAACGCGAGCGAATTTGGCAATGAAAGTTTCACTCTTGGATTTCTTCTCCCCGGCGTTTTCCACCATATCAATAATTTTGGACACGGTCGATTCCGCATATACTTTCTTCACGCAGATAGTCAATACACCGGAAATATTAACACATCCGGAGAAAACCTCATCCCCCGGCGAAACCTCGCGAGGCAAGCTTTCACCCGTCAACGCCAAAGTGTTCAGGCTTGAGCTTCCTTCCGTTACACAGCCATCCAAAGGCACCTTTTCACCGGGTTTCACCACAATCGATTCGCCTATTGCTATTTCTGCCGGAGATACTTGGACAATTTTCCCATCACGCAGGACATTCGCAACATCCGGGCGAATATCCATTAAATGAGAAATGGATTTGCGGCTCTTCCCTTCCGCATAATCTTCGAACAACTCCCCTATCTGGAAAAAAAGCATGACAAAGACAGCTTCGGCATATTCCGTTTCCGCTCCCGGGAAAAAACCTATGCAAAATGCGCCTAACGTCGCAATGCACATCAATAAATCCTCATTAAAAACTTTCCCTTTCAGGAGATTTTCCAGGGCATTCCCTATCACGTCATAGCCAACCAACAAAAAAGGGAGGAGATAAACAAACAACAACTGCCCCACACTGCACTTACAAGTGTGTTCAATCACCATAGCTGCTATCAAAAGCAGAGCAGACACTGCAATCCTCACAAGTCTCCAGTTTTTCATACATGAATAATTATTACGACAAAAAAACGACGACAGGTTTGATTCCTTTACGTCCAAGCCCGCAATTGACATCTGCCGTCTCCATATATTATTTATTTACGTCCGAAATCAGCAGGGATTTCCCCCCACGAAGAAGTATCCCATTTATATATAGGTATAGAATATTCGTTTTCCTCAAGCCATTTTTCCGCCCGAGCTATCAAATCAAAGATAGGTTCGTTTTCCGGCACGCGCTCCAACAAAGTCCTGCATTTCTTCTTCTTTACCCAAGCTATCGCATTCCTGCTATCGGAATAAATGGGCAAGTTCAAACCTTTTTGTTTCAATAATGCCAAGCCATGCACCAAAGCCAAAAATTCGCCAACGTTATTGGTTCCCTTTCTCATGGGGCCAACCCGGAAAATCTCTTCGCCAGTCGCAGTATAAACGCCTCTGTACTCCATGTCCCCCGGATTACCGCTGCAAGCGGCATCGACGGACAAACTATCATTGACAGGTTTCAGGGGCACGGCATCGACCGGGGAACTCATCATTTTCACGAATGCGTCCTTATTAGAAGGACGGCGCTTGATGTACGCTGAATAGTCCCTTCCAAACGCCTCATTGGCTTCCTCCCTCGTCTCAAACGATTTATATTTGGCATCAGGGAAAGCATTAACCTGCGCTTTGCAATCAGCCCAATTATCATAGATTCCTGGAACAACGCCTTGCCATACCACATAAAATTTTCTCTTCCTTGCCATATATAAGTCTGTTATGAAAATTCAGGGGAGCACATAATTATTTCGCATAGGAAACAGCCATGCCCCGAGAATAAAACTGAATATTTTGGAAGCAAAGATAAGGATTATTTCATTTTTAATTACTTTTGCACAAATCCAAATAAACGATAAATGAAACGTATTTTTCTTATAGGATATATGGGAGCAGGCAAAACGACCGTCGGGAAAATACTCTCCAAAGCGTTAAACCTCTCTTTCATCGATCTCGATTATTATATAGAAGGACGATATCACAAGGAAATAAAGCAACTTTTCGCAGAGAAAGGAGAAGATGCGTTCCGGGACATAGAACACAAGATGTTACATGAAGTTGCCGAATTCGAGGATGTACTGATATCCACGGGGGGCGGAACGCCTTGCTTCTTCGACAACATAAAGTTCATGAACCAGGCAGGGACTACCGTATATTTGAAAGTATCCCCGGACGAGCTTGCCAAGCGATTGGAAATCTGCAAACAAACACGTCCCGTCCTAAAGAACCGTTCGGGAGAAGAACTTAGGGATTTCATCGCAAGCAGTCTAAAAACAAGAGCTCCCTTCTATGAACAAGCCCAAGTCGTCTTTGACGCAGAAAAAATGGATACGGAAGACGATGCCGAGTCAATCGGCGAACAAATAAAATCTTTATTGTAAAAACAGGCAATGATATGGAAAACACCTCTGGACAATCTTATACCCAATTTCACGGCATTCCACAAGAACTACTTTGTTCCATGGCGAAGAACGCTTCAAGCATCACTATAGGCATTCCCAAAGAACGTTACGACGGAGAAAAACGGGTAGGCCTGACTCCTGAAGCTGTAGAGATATTGACAGGTTACGGGCACCGTGTCATCATAGAAAGCGGAGCAGGGTTAGGAATCAATTATTCCGACAACCACTATGCCGAGGCAGGAGCTGAAATCACGGACTCGCCCGCCATCGTTTTCCAATCTGACATCGTCATTAAAATCCTGCCCCCGCACCCAGAGGAAGTCGCCTTGATGCGCCCACGCATTACGGTCTGCTCGTTCGTCTCGCACCAGTTGCTGCGGCCAGACGCCTTCCGCCTTATGATGGCAAAGAAAATAACAGCTGTCGATTATCGTTTCTTACTGGATGAGCGGTCCAATTACGCGCCATTCATGGGGACACTGGCAGAAATAGAAGGATATGCAGCCATCACAATCGCATCCGACCTGCTTAGCAATTCACATGGCGGCAAAGGAATATTACTGGGAGGAGTAGCGGGAATTTCCCCCACGGAAATTGTCCTTGTCGGAGCGGGGAACGCCGGGACGACAGCCGCAAAAGCAGCTTTGGCGATGGGAGCCACCATCAAAATATTTGACAATGATATCTGCCGTTTACATAAAATACGAGAAGCGTTAGGATTGCAAGTGCCTACCTCGAACTTTCATCCCAATGTCTTAAAAAATGCGTTCCGCAGCGCAGATGTCGTCATCGGGGCATTGCCTGCCGACCCGGCCGGACATCGATATGTCATTGCGGAAGAATTAGTGGGGACAATGAAAAAAGGAGCATTGATCATAGACCTTTGCATCAGTCAAGGAGGTTGCTTTGAAACGACTTGCCGATGGAACAAAAACATGCCAGATATTTTTGAACAATATGGCGTATTACATTACTGCAAGCCCTTCATCAGCAATTCTGTCGCACGCACAACGTCTATGGCATTCAGCAACCTCTTCGTTCCTTTATTGACTGCAATCGGTGATTTAGGAGGAGTGCAGAATTACATCCAAACAAATGCCGGCTTTAAAAACGGCATATACATTTATCAGGGAAAAGCGGTGAATAACTCCATCTCAACGCCATATGGCATACAATCCAACAACATCGACATATATTTAACTGCATTTTAATAATAAAGTAAAAAAATATAATCTTAATTCATTCAGATAAATAGGAAATTCAAAACTTTATTCTTTTCTTTGCACCATCATTAGTAACACGATTAATGATTACGAAAATTAAAATATCATGACAGAACAAACAAAAGTTACGACATTAGATCAGGTAGTCATCCGTTTCTCAGGAGATTCAGGAGATGGAATGCAGCTAACCGGAACTATTTTCTCGAATCTGTCCGCTATTTTCGGAAATGAAATCTCAACATTCCCTGATTATCCGGCAGAAGTAAGGGCACCTCAAGGCACATT
>CALBYC010000211.1 GCA_937890135.1 uncultured Parabacteroides sp. | reverse complement strand
GCTTCCGGTGAGAGATGGGTGAGAGATGCCGGGGAAGGTGAGAGATGACCCATTAAAGGGCTATGCCACAGCATGTTTCGGTCTCACCGGGGCCGGTTCTAACCCCGAACCTCTCCCACGCATTGGGAAACGGACGCAACCTTTTCCCCGAATCGTCACGGCCGTTCCCGGAATTCGTCACCGCTTTTTCCCCGTTTGCCTGCGGACGTTTTTATTTTTATCAGGAATCAAAAGACCAAAATCACTCCTGACCTTTTTGGTCTTCACATATCATGCCGCTACCTAAGCAGAGATGATGGTCTTTATCATACACCACACCATATTGCCCGGAAGCAATGCCTTGAATCTTCTCATCCGATTCAATACGATAGATATCCCCAATCCGGCGGATCACCCCATGCGTAAACTCAGGCGTATGGCGAATCTTGAATGTAATCTCTTTAGCATCCTCAAATTCCCCCCACGGATCTTCTGTTATGAAATCAAAGCCATGCATGTTAATCGTTCTACCGTACTGAGTTTCCGGATCATAACCATTTGAAACATATATAATATTTCTACGGATATCTTTCTTGATTACAAACCAAGGTCCACCACTCAGTCCTAAACCTTTTCGCTGGCCTATGGTATGAAACCAATAGCCGTTATGCCTACCTACGACTTTACCCGTCTCCAGTTCAACAATCTTCCCGGGCCTACGTCCCAAATATCGTTCGATAAAATCATTGTAGTTTATCTTTCCTAAGAAGCAAATGCCTTGGCTATCTTTCCGCTTGGCACTGGGCAATTTTTGAGCTTCCGCAATAGCACGAACCTCGCTCTTCATCAAATGCCCGATTGGAAACAATAACTTCTGTATCTGCAACCGAGTAATTTGACCCAAGAAATCAGTTTGATCCTTAACAGGGTCTTTCGCTGTAGACAACCAAACTTTCCCATCTATTTCCGTCGTGGTGGCATAGTGACCAGTCGCAATTTTATCAAAATCCTTCCCCCATTTCTCCTCGAAACAGCCAAATTTGATAAATTTATTGCACATCATATCCGGATTAGGAGTCAATCCACGTTTAACAGAATCAATTGTATAGCTGACAACTTTTTCCCAATATTCGTCATGCAGAGAAACCTGCTCAAACCGGCAACCATATTTTTTGGCTATATAAGAAGTTATTTCTATATCTTCCTCCGCAGGGCAATCAATATACCCATCCTTATCTTCCATACCGATGCGGATATAGAAAATAGTAGGGTCATAACCCGCCTCCTTCAACATGTGAACAACGACAGAGCTATCTACGCCGCCCGAAACCAATGCTGCTATTTCCATACTTTCATTCTTGTCTTTGCCCGCAAAGATATGCAAATATTGGCACATTATAAACTCTAAGTATGACATTCGATCAAGCCCAACCAACAATCATGAAAACAACCAGTAAATGCAGTTTTTGCGGCAGCCATTTGTAACCCGAAGCGTGGTACAGAGGTATTGCAGCGAGGCTTGTCAGGCGGAAGCCAAACGGAGCAGAACAGATTTACGGGCTTTCCTCTGCCACATTCTATTCCGATTTAAATTTGATTTCCTCAATTCTATTTCAATTTTTTATTTGTAATTTTGCATCGGATTTCTTAATCAATAGTGCTTGATATTCAGTTCTCATCTTTTTATATTCCCTGATGAAACTGTTTGTGGAGCATTGTGGCAGATGTAATGCTGTCCGGACTCTTAAGGTTCATTATTAGCATTTCCAAGGGAATGAACGAAGGTTGACGGTTAAAGGAAAAGAATAATGAACAACAATATATCTGTTTTTATTTTATGAACAAATTTATGGTTTATCCTGCTTTGGCTATCACATTGATAGTCGAAGGGGGTCTTTCTGTGCCTATATGTGCGCAAGGGAGGGCTATGCAGACAATGACACTCACAACACTTTACAACCTTGCTGACCAGCAAAGTCAGATGGTGAAAGTAAGTGAGGTAGCTTTGCAGGCAGCCGATGAAGGGGTAGCAACAGCCAAATCGGCTTTGCTGCCGAGTGTGGATTTGAGTATTCAGGGCAGTTATACGGGCAATGCCTTTATGCTGTCGCGAGGCTGTAGGAGTTGTTCCCATTGCAAACGGTAAGCAGGATACTCCCCACTGGGGGAACAGTTTTACAGCTCAGGTGTCACAAGTTGTGTATGCTGGAGGTGCCATCCGTTCTGGCATCCGCATGGCGGAACTGGGAAGAGAAATGGCAGAACTTGATGTTGAGAAGAACCGCCAAGAGGTACGTTTCTTGTTGACGGGTTATTACCTTGACCTCTGCAAACTGGGCAATCAGGTAGAGGTGGTTCGGCAAAATATAGCGCTGACACATAAGGAGATTGAACAAATGAAAGCCCGTCGTGGGGAAGGTACAGTATTGCAGAACGACATCACCCGCTATGAATTTCAGTTACAGAGTCTCGAACTCACATTAACGAAGCTCATTGATGCTTCCACCATCATCAACCATCTGTTGGTCACGACACTTCATTTACCAGAGCAGACGGTTATAGTCCCCGATAAAAATGAACTTGACACAGACATAAATGCGCTCTCGGCAATCGCTGCTCAAGAAACATGGCAACAGGCAGCATCAGACAATAACATTGGTATCCATCAGGCAACAGTTGCCACAAATCTTGCAAAGCAGAAAGTGAAGCAGGCTAAAGCTGCGTCATTACCTTCGGTAGCTGTCGTAGCAGAAAATCAGTTCTTTGGGCCCTATACGCAAGACCTCATTCCGAAAGATTGCAATGTAAACGTGTGGTTTGTCGGAATAGGCGTAAAATTCAGCCTTGGCAGTCTTTGGAAGAATAAACACAATATTCGCAAAGCACGTATAGAGCACCGGCAGTCACAGGAAGCACTCGCCTTGGCACGTGAAGGGGTGGAAAATGGTGTACAGGCAAACTACACCAACCTTCTGACATCCTATACCGAGGTAAAGACGCAGCAAAAGCAGGTGGAACTTGCTAATCAGAACTACTCCGTGGTGCAGAACCGTTATCAGAACGACCTCGCACTCCTTACCGATATGGTTGATGCCTCTAACATGAAGCTCTCTGCCGAAATGGCACTAGTCAATGCCCGTATCAGTATGCTTTATCATTTCTATAAACTCAAATATGTAACAAATACTTTATAATAATGGAAAAGAACAAAATATACACTTATTTATATAATGCACTCATCGTGCTTTGCTTTTTGGGTGGAGCAGTTTATGTGATAAGTCAGTTTATGCACTTCGGCAGTGGAGAATTTACTGACAATGCCCGTGTTCGTCAGAATGTCGTGCCTCAGAGCAGCCGTGTACAAGGCTTCATTCGTGAGGTGCGTTTCACTGATTTCCAGCAGGTAAAGAAAGGGGACACACTGGTCATCATTGAGGATGCGGAATTCCGTCTGCGGCTAGCTCAGGCTGAGACAAACCTTCTCCGTGCCGAACAGGGTTCGCAGGGAACGGCAAGCAGCATCGTTACAACCAAGACTAGCATGACCGTTACCGAGGCAGGTATCGAATCGGCACGTGCACAGATGGAGAATGCCATGCGTGAGGATAAGCGTTTCAAAAACCTCCTCAGTCAGGATGCCGTCACTCCACAACAATATGACAAGGTACATACGGGGTATCTGAGTGCCAAGGCAGCCTATGAACAGGCAGTTCGTTCACGCCGGATGCAGTCGGCTGTGGTAGCCGAACAAGGGCATCATCTTTCTGCTTCGGAGCAGGGCATTGAACTGGCTCGTCGTGCAGTCGACCTCGCCCGGCTCAACCTGTCCTATTGTTACATCATTGCTACTTGCGATGGTACTGTAGGCGCAAAGGATATTCATGTGGGGCAGCTTGTCAATCCGGGTCAGACTCTAGTGAGTATCGTTGACAAGAATGAACGTTGGATTGAGGCGAACTACAAGGAAAGTCAGTTGCCACATATCAAGGTGGGCAATAAGGTGGAAATTACAGCTGACGCTGTTCCAGATGTGGAATATACGGGTACAGTGGAACGCATCTCCGATGCTACTGGTAGTGCCTTCTCACTCATTCCCATCGACAATGCCACTGGCAATTTTGTGAAGGTAGAGCAGCGTGTTACCGTGCGCATCAAGCTTGACACAAATAGTAATGCCACCAAGCTCAAGAGCGGCTATAATGTGGAATGTATCGTGAAGGAGTAATGCGCAATGGGACAATTGACTGAGTTTTTTATGGAGAGTGCCGGCGGTCCTCCCCCCAACATGGGCTTTTCCATGCCGATGATGAAGGGATGGGTGCCTCGCCGTATCCAGCCATGGCTGTACGTACTAACCGCCCTTTGCTTCCAGTTCAGCGGTGGTGTTTACCTTGGAGCGTTGGATGGCATCCGTGGTACGACCAACTTCATGATTGAGGATGTACTCTTCCTGCTTTATGCCACACTTGCGGGTATGGCTGTCTATTTTCCTATGCTTTTCCGCATGAAGTTCCGTTTCACAAACAAGCAGTTGCTTTGCGGTTCTGCTATCGTCCTTGGCATATGCAATGCGCTGACAATGTATTGTCAGTCGCTTCCTGTACTCACCGTGGTGTGTTTCGTAGCCGGAATGGCTAAGATACAAGGCACGTTCGAGTGTATGAGCAACATCCAGCTTTGGATTACCCCCCGGCGTGATTTTGCCGTCTTCTTTCCTGTGCTCCACATCATCCTGCTCACCGCCATTGAGGGCAATGGATGGCTTGCAGCTTGGTTTGGTCATCATTTTACTTGGCAGATGATGCACGTCTTTACTATCGGCACCATGCTGTTCGTACTGTTCACGCAAGTCATCTTTTGTCGTCCGTTCTGTCCCATGCCCCAACGTCTGTCACTCAAAGGAATTGACTTTCAAGGTGCGTTGCTCATCTGCGGACTGATGCTCGTAGTGTCGTACATCGTGGTATATGGCGACTATTTCATGTGGTTTGACACACTTCGCATACGTATTCTGTCTGGTGCTGCCATTGTGCTTTCCGGCATTGTGCTTTTCCGTCTGCGTTACTACCGTTATCCTTACGTCGAGCTTAGTCTTTTCACACGTCGCAACGTGATTCCCATACTCATTGTTACTTTCTTTGCCGAACTTGCTTTCGGTGCAGAACACACAATGGAGGAGATACTTTACAGCGAAGTCGTTCAACTGGAGGAACTGACTAAAGAGGTGCAGTATATGTGGGCACTTCCCGGTATGTACGTCGGCATCCTGCTGGATCTCTATTGGCTGAAAGTTAGGAAATGGAAGATATGGAAACTTTTCGGAATCGCTTTCATTAGCATTGCATTCTATGGTATGTTGATGTACTTCACGCTGGACATGAATGTCAATATCGAACAGTACCGCCTTGCTATCTTCTTGCGCGGCTTTGCTTATGCCATACTTGCCCCGACATTAATGTGGGCTTTAGATGAATCGGTACCCAGTCTTGAACAGTTTTTCATGGGCTTGTTCGTGTTCAATATTCTCCACATGTATTTGGCTGGAGCGGCAGGTTATGGTATTTATACCACCATTTTCTCGCACTTTATGAACGACAACATGATGAACTACGGACAGCAAATCACCCTCACACACTTGGATATGGCTCACTTTAACTTCGGCGAGTATGTTGGGCATGACTTCCTGCACTCCATGATGATGGTGGCAATGAAACAGGTATACGGCTATGTTATCTGGTTCGCCTTAATTCTTGCAGCCCTCTTCCTGCTGTGCAACATTCCTACAGTCCGTACAAATATCCGAAAAGTTCCCCGCTGGCCAGTTTATGCCATTGAGTACCTTGCAAGAAGGAAGTAAAGAGACTGTAATTCCAACTCCTTGTAGCGTGCCACATCAAATATGGGACTGACTCGAGTTTCAATCAGAGTCAGTCCTTTTATTGTTTATTCTACTGCGGGAACTCTGTTCTCAAAGATAAATTCCCAGAAAGAAATAATCAACTACACACACGCATTATAGTTCCTTCTTTCTGAGATACAGTCACTTTGACAAAAAATGCCGACTTATTATTTGCAAAGCATTGAGTAATAAATGGTTGTAAATACAGCATCAGAAAGTTGCACTGTTTCTGAAAAAAGCATTACTTTTGTGAGAAATTTAAAATAAAAAGATATGCAGAAGCCTTCAATACCCAAAGGGACTAGGGACTTTTCGCCGGAAGAAATGGCGAAACGCAATTATATTTTCAATACCATCCGTGATGTGTATCATTTATACGGATTTCAGCAAATAGAGACTCCAGCCATGGAGAACCTTTCCACGTTGATGGGCAAATATGGCGAAGAAGGGGACAAGCTGCTATACAAAATCCTGAACTCCGGAAATTGCTTTTCAGGCATCAGCAAAGAAGAATTGGAAGAGATGGACCCGGTCAAATTTGCGGCCAAAGCTTGCGAAAAAGGACTAAGATATGATTTGACAGTTCCTTTCGCCCGCTATGTGGTCCAACATCGCAATGAAATTTCATTCCCGTTCAAGCGTTATCAAATACAGCCCGTATGGCGCGCAGACCGCCCGCAAAAAGGAAGGTACCGCGAATTTTACCAATGCGATGGAGATGTGGTCGGATCAGACTCTTTGATCAATGAAGTAGAACTGATACAAATAATGGATGAAGTGTTCCACCGCTTTGGAATCCGCGTCTGCATAAAAATGAACAACCGAAAGATTTTGGCAGGTATAGCCGAGACATTGGGTGCGTCAGAAATGATTGTGGACATCACAGTTGCAATTGACAAGCTGGATAAGATAGGCCTTGACAATGTGAACGAAGAGCTCCGTACCAAAGGACTTTCAGAAGAAGCCATCCAAAAATTGCAACCAGTCATCATGTTAAGCGGAAGCAATCATGAAAAAATCGATTCGCTCAAGCAGATATTGGCCCATTCGGAAATAGGACTAAAAGGCATAAACGAATTAGAATTCATCCTGAACCGGGTTGACAAATTCGCAATGCGCTCCCAGTTAGAGTTGGATTTGACCTTGGCGCGCGGATTAAATTACTATACTGGAGCCATTTTTGAAGTAAAAGCCCTGGATGTACAGATTGGCAGCATTACAGGAGGCGGACGTTACGATAATCTGACAGGAGTGTTTGGAATGGATGGAGTTTCCGGAGTAGGCATCTCTTTCGGAGCTGACCGCATCTTTGACGTACTTAACCAATTGGAATTATACCCCAAAGATGCATTACAAACGACCCAGTTGCTTTTCATAAACTTTGGAGAGAAAGAAGAAGCCTACCTGCTTCCTATCGTTGCCCAAGTGCGCGCGGCAGGCATCCGCACGGAACTATACCCCGAATCTGCAAAGGTGAAGAAACAGATGGGATATGCAGACGCAAAGAAGATTCCATTCGTAGCCATTGTCGGAGAAACCGAAATGAATGAAGGGAAAATCACTTTGAAAAATATGATTACTGGAGAACAGAAGCCTGTGACTTTGGAAGAGCTGACAGCACAATTAGCATGATTTCTAACTATAATGAGCGGAATGCGCTATTTTTTCATAGCCCTACGCATTCCCGCTCATTATAAGTTAATTTCATTTCTTCCTCAAATCATTCAACAAGAGGTCAATCATTCGTTTCGCTGCCACAAATGGAGTAATCTCATTATCCAAAACCATACGTTCCGTTTGCATCAAGTTGGCTTGAACTGCAGGATTATTATAGAAAGTATCACGCAATGTGTCATTAATGCTTTCATACATCCAATATTTAGACTGTTCGCGCCTTTTATGCTCGAAATAGCCGTTCTTCTTGGTAAATGCCACATACTCATACACCATATCCCAGATTTCCTTAATGCCTAAGTTATAATACCCGGAATACGTCAAGACTTTTGGAGACCAACCCGATTCCGCCAACGGAAAAAGATGTAGCGCATTGCGGTATTGCGCCGCGGCAAGCTGCGCCTTATCCACATTGTCACCATCCGCCTTGTTGATGACGATGCCATCTGCCATTTCCATAATTCCTCGTTTGATTCCTTGCAGTTCATCTCCGGTCCCAGCAAGCTGTATCAAAAGAAAAAAGTCCACCATGGAATGAACGGCCGTTTCGCTTTGTCCCACGCCCACAGTTTCCACGAAAACCGTATCAAAGCCCGCAGCTTCACACAAGATAATCGTTTCCCGGGTTTTACGAGCAACACCGCCAAGCGAACCAGCAGAAGGAGAAGGACGGATAAAAGCATTTTTTTCTCTCGACAGAGCCTCCATCCTTGTCTTGTCCCCCAAAATACTACCCTTGGAACGCTCGCTGCTGGGGTCGATTGCCAAGACCGCCAACTTGTGCCCTTGTTTCAACAAGTACATGCCAAACGAGTCAATGGACGTACTCTTCCCCGCACCAGGCACTCCGGTAATGCCAATACGCACAGAGTTTCCGGCATACGGCAAGCATTTCTCTATAATTTCTTGAGCCAACAGTTGATGGTCATATTTCGCACTCTCTACCAATGTCACAGCCTGGCTCAAGATTGTAATATTTCCCTTCAAGATTCCGTCAACAAATTCAGATGTCGTGTACTGCTTACGCTGTACCCTTTTTTTCAAATACGGATTAACAGTAGGCACGTTTTCCACACCTTTGTTTACTTTCAATCCTTTATATGCATCATCATTTTCAGGATGTTCCATGATCATTCCTCCTTTTATTTATAAGCAGTAACCTTTAACAAACGCACCGGGCCGTTAGGATCATTGCAAATAATATTAACTAAAGCTTCCAATCTAACCTTCACATCTTTAGGACGAACCGAAACCTTATAAGTTGTCGTCTCGCCCGGTTTAATAACCTTTTTGCCACGGTTGATGCCGATTATCTCGTTGTCTGAAGAGAAACTGTAAATAACCAAATCCGACTTACCTTGATTAGTAATATCGACAGTCCCCGTCACTTTATTATTCACAAAAGGAATCCTGTTTTTGCCAGATGAAATCTGCCCAAAATCCAACAAAGAGCCTGAAATATGAATAACGGCACCTTTCCCTTTTTCCTTAGCGGACATCTTACTAAAATCATCTATCACGTTGGCAGCAACCTTCAACCCACCACTTATGGATTTGCTCCCCGTTTCTTTCACTTCCATAGGCACGTCCAACTGCAAACGTCCTTTATGCTTAATCTGATGGCCATCCATCAGAAAAGTAATCACCCCCTCCTCATTGGGAGCTAAAACAGCAGGTTGAACACTTGCCGTAACATAATGCGGCAGTTTGCCTAAGGAAATTTCCATGGACGCATTCCCTTCATTCCTTATATTTATTTTTTCACCCAACGCCTCGTTTTGCCTCAAATTGTTGAACAAAACATTTTTGGCATGTAATTTAAGGTTACCGATGGCATACGGATAAGTAATTTTCGGCACTTTAGGTTTAGGTGCGACAGATCCTTTAATCGCCAAATTATATCGGGTCTTGTCAGCATTGCTAAAGATTGTAATAGTTTTGTAAAAGGGCCCGGGTCTTCCCTCAGGATTATATGTGACTTCCACAGTCCCTGTCTTATTTGCTTCAATCGGGGCTTTTGTCCATTCTGGGCGCGTGCAACCACATGATGCCGTCACTCGCGTAATCACCAAAGGAGCGTCCCCTTGGTTTTCAATCGTAAACACATGGGTAGCCAATCCCGCAGACTCCTCGATTGTCCCGAAGTCATAGACTTGCGAAGTTACGTTTATCCGGGCTTTACCTTGTGCATAAGCCAAAGGAATCCCCATTGACAGGAAAACAAACCAATAAATAATGTGTCTGAACAGGCGCATAGTCTATAATATTAGTCCGTAAGTTAATCACACACTACTTTCCCTTTAATTGTAAGTATATAACTTCCTTTTTTCCCATTGCTATAAATAGAAATGGTTTTAACAAAAGCCCCGGGCCTTCCTGCGGGATTATAAGTAATTTTCACATCGCCCGATTTTCCAGGCGCAACAGGTTCTTTGGTCCATTCAGGAGTTGTGCAGCCACAAGAAGCAATAACCCGAGTCAGCACAAGAGGGCCATCCCCCGTATTATCGATTACGAAAGTATGCGATACTTTCCCGTCCCCCTCCTTTATCGTTCCAAAATCAAAAGTCGTTTCTTTGGCGGAGATGACAGCTTGCTTTCCTTGTGCAGCAATCGCTCCTATAGATAGTAAAATAGCCACAAAGACAAAAATAATACGTTTCATTGTTCTTCTACTTTATGAATAATTAATGCACAAATATAACGAAAAAGATATTAAGAAGGATTATATTTGAGCGATTTTTAAATTGAATGAAGCATGAACTACGATTTAAGCCGTTTCCTCTTGGCTATTTGCTTAGGACTTTGTTTATCCTGTACGGATAATGGCATCATTGACCAAGAAGAGATGAATGAGAATACGGTCGAAACCGAAATAAACAAATGGGTTTACGACAGAATGAAGCATTATTATCTTTGGTATGACCAACTGCCGGAAGAAAAGACATTGCAATATGGACAAGATCCCAGCTCTTTCTTCTATTCCTTGCTTGCCGATGATGATGGGAAAAACGGCGCACTTTATTCGAGAATAGAATATGATAAATCCCTATTACGCTCTTCTTCCCAGGACGACAAGACGTATGGCTTTGAATACCGTTTGATACGCGTTGCAGGCAGAGATGAACTGATTGCGCAGATTTTATATGTATATAAAAATTCCCCTGCGGCCGATGCCGGCTTGAAACGGGGAGAACTAATCCTATCCATAAACGGCAACCCACTAACTTCATCCAACTATGCAGATTATTTGGACAATCCTCAAACAGCAGCAGAAATGCAAATGGGAGAAATGGTTTCCAGTACCCATTTCGGCAAAAGCCGTTTGGTCAAGATAGAAAAACCCACATCCATAAAAGAGAACCCGATATATATGGACACCGTTATCCATATACAGAACCGCAATATAGCCTACTTGATGTACAACAGTTTTGATGAAGATTTTGACGACGACTTACGTATGGCATTCCGCAAATTCAAAGAACAGCAAGCAGACGAGTTTATTTTGGATTTGCGCTACAATCACGGAGGCAGCGTCAGCTGTGCCCAACTGCTGGCGACCATGCTTATACCTAAAGAATATTTAGGAAAAGAATTTGTCTATTTGAAATACAACGAACTAATTAATAAACAAGAAGACATACTTTTTGACAAAAGCATTATTGGGCGAGGCGTGAATATGGATTTGAGCCATTTATATATAATAACAGGCAACGAAACGGCATCCGCCTCAGAAGCAATCATAAATGGCATACGTCCTTATTTAAATGCCAACCTAATCCAGGTTGGGGAAACAACGTTCGGGAAAAATGTAGGGCAAATTCTATTGACAAATGAGAAGTGGCAATCGTTAGAAGTTTGGCCTACCGCCTTTTACCTATTTAATTCCGAAGATTACGGTGATTACAGCGAAGGTCTGCGACCCGATATCGAATGCCAGGAAGGTTTACAGATTGGAGAGTTGGCGACACCAGACGATCCTTTATTTTCCGCAGTACTGAGCATCATGAACGGAAACGGACAAATGCCGGCGACACTTCGTTCCGACAATGGGAGCTACGAAATAGTACATTCTTCACTTTCCCGCAAACGTCCTCTGGCATATTATAGATAAAAAGCAGAAATCCTGAATCGTCACCTTCTACATGGCTTCGTGATGATTCAGGATTCAAGCATTTCACATTATTCAAACAACTGCGGAACGAACTCAGATAAATATAGACGCCAGTTTCGCCAAATATGTCCTCCTTCGCTTTCCCGATATACATATTTGTATTGATGCCGGTCCAACAGCTTCCTATATTCCTGGTTTGACTTATATAAAAAGTCCGTCTTGCCAATCGCCATCCAATACAACTTCGGGGCATGTTCAAACTGCCTTGCTAATTTACCTTCAAAGTCCTGATATATTGGAGAATCCGCTTTGTCATTTGCAATGATGGCAGCAGAGAACAAACCTACATAGTCAAACATATCAGGATATTGTTTCGAGATATGCAGGGAATGATAACCACCCATAGATAGCCCCGCAATAGCCCTTGAAGATTTTTTCTTTATGACACGATAATTACTCTCAACATACTTCACAATATCCGGGAAAGAAGCCTCCATGCTGCCCTCCATCGTGCGCGGGAGCTTATCAGTCTGAGGCTTATAAAGCCCCCAGCTTGATTCTCCAGGAGCTGCTTCCTGATCCACGTTCCCATTCGGCATGACAACAATCATCGGTTTTGCTTTTCCTTCGGCTATCAAATTGTCCATAATCTGAATGGTTCTGCCTAAAGTTATCCACGCTTCTTCATCACCGCCCATTCCATGAAGCAAATAAAGAACCGGATAACGTTTCCCACTATTTTCATATCCAGCAGGAGTGTATATGGTCATTCTCCTGTCATATCCCAAAGAAGGACTGCTATACCAACACTTCGTGATGCTTCCATGGGGAACCTTATTGACGCTATACAAATCTCCACGCCCCCCTTTGACAAGGAATATATTAAATAATGAAGCAACATCGCGGCTCACATAAACATTGTTGAGGTCAATTATATTTTTCAGTCCGTCTACGATAAACGTATAGTTATATAATTCCGAGGCAAGCGGATTCGGAGTGGTATATTCCCATATCCCATTCTCACCTTCCTTCAAATCAGCGACCCCGGAAACATCAATTTTACCATACTGTGATTCAACTTGCCGAGGTGGCAAGAAGTCCCCTGTTACCTGCACTTGCACCGCCTTAGGAGCGAAGAATCGGAAGGTAACCGTATTGTCAGGATGAATCTCAGGAGAGATGATTTTTTGTCCCCCCCACAAAGACTGCTGGGCAAATGCAAAAACAGATGCCATCACCAGCATTGCAAACAATTTAAGTTTTCTCATGGTGAAAATATATAATGGTTAATGTTGTTCGGATATTATCATATAAGCCCAAAAATTCGTCTCTTCCGCCACAGGAGAAAGCGCGACATAGCCCGATGTGATACGCCCGTTGCGCATGACAATCGGATAATTGGTTTCCATTTCTTGGTGTAATTGATTAATAGCCCCTTCGTTCGCGTTGAATTCTAACCTGAAGTTCCCGGTCGAATCCTCGCTCACGTAACGTTCCGACAGATTGAGAGCGAGCATGCCCATTGTCCTTCTCATATTAATTTCAACACATGGATGAACCATCGGCTGATTGTTAGGACCGGCATAAATTAACATGTCCACGCCCAACGGACCGGCATAATGCGACCCATAATATTCGGACAAGGCTGTTTCCAATGCATTTTTATACATTTCCAAAACCTCTTTGCTCACATATTGTAACAACAATGACTGGCGGAAAGCCTCCGAACCGATTACATTCCCAATATAAGCTCCATTATCCTGAGTACCAAACACAGACAAGCCCCTATATGCCACTTTGCCATTGCCGTCCGATTCAAACTCCATGGCAAAATCAATCAGTTTGTTCTGTGCTCGCTCAACGCTCACTTCCCCTTGTTTGTTAAGGGCGCCATTTATCCATTTAATATCCTTATCATTCAATTTAGGGCCACGCAGCCAATGCAATCCCCTGCCGGAAGAGGAAAACGGTTTTTTTAAAATAAGAGGATAACGGCTGTTATGGGCCAAACGTTCCACGTCGGCAAAAAAGCAAACAAACTCCGGAGCTTTGGGCATATTGACTCCCGGCAAAAGCTCTTTTAAACGGTTAAATACACATTTCGCCATTCTTCTCCCCGTCAACGTGCGATAACGCTCTTTCCACGTAGTAATGGACAAAGGCAAGTTCGTTTTTTTTCGTAATAACTTGAACTGATATAAACTATGAGGAGACAAGCCCCATGGAGCAGCCTCCAATTGCGGATACTCTTCTGGTTTCTTCATAGTCTCAGTACTAAATATCTGTGGCAAATTAGGAAATATCATGTGCATTTCCTCTGAATAAGATACAGCTTTCGGGTCTTCCGTCCATACAAGGTCATCCTGGCTTGCATACCATAAAGGTATGCAGGAGAGATCGGTAAACATTCGCTGCACATTGGCCGAAGGTGTCAGATGTATATTCCCAGACCAAACGGCCTCTTCACTTCCCGGGTTAAAATAATGTAATTTAGGCATAGGCATACATGAGAGAAGTTAGAACTTATCCTAACTTCTCCAATACGTTTAATATATTATTAATCTATATTCTCGTCTATCGTTTCAATTTTCTTGATAATAAGTTGCATTTCTTCTTTTAGGTTTTCAATCTTACGTTCAAGCTCTTTTACCAGCCCGCTACCTCCTTTAGATGAAACATTCAAGAAGCCCATATTGTTTTCGTAAGTCTGAAGGTCGATCTTCATCCTTTCATAGTTCCGCATCAACTTATCTCTTTCCGAATAAAGTTTGTTTTTCCCTTTTCCTGCAAGCTCGTTCACATTATTTTGAAAAGACTTCATCCTTCTGTCTTGACGATTAATCTTAAGACGGTCGAACTGCTCATCTATAGCTTTATGAAACGCTTGGTAGACTTTATCCTTTTCTTTGAAAGGGACATGGCCGATGCTGTTCCATTCATTCATATATGACTTCAACGTAGCGACCGCCGTATCATTGTCCAAAGACTCGTCCAACGCATTGACCTTTTCAATCAAATCCTTCTTTGCTTCTAAATTTTTTTGTTCTTCGTCCTTTTGGGCTGGAACATTTTTATTCTTATTATCAAAGAAATAGTCACAAGCTTTTATAAAACGTTTCCAAATCCGTTCCGAATTGTGGAAAGGAACTTGTCCGATTGTCTTCCATTCTTTCTGAAGCGCAATCATCTTCTCTGTCGTTTCTTTCCAATCCGTACTATCCTTCAAAGCTTCCGCCTTTTCGCAAAGCTGCCGTTTCTTTTCCAAATTATCTTCCATCTCGCTCTTCAGCGTTTTGAAGAACTCTGACTTATTCGCAAAGAACACATTACAAGCGGCACGGAAACGTTCAAAGATTTTCGTATTATGTTTTTTGGGAGTAAAACCGATCGTTTTCCATTTCTTTTGTAAGTCTAAGACCTCGTTCGCTTTCTTTTCCCACTCTTTTGCATTCGTCAACAGCGAATAATCGATAGCCTCCACGGCTTCGCATAGAGCAGTTTTCTGCTGCAAATTTTCCAATTCTTTTGCTTTTTGCTCTTCAAAGAACTGGACATACCGTTTGTTTACAATTGTAGAAGCAGCCTTGAAACGATTCCACAGACTTTCTCTGAATTCTTTTGCGACAGGGCCGATTTCACGCCACTGCTGATGCAATTTTTGCAACTGGTGGAAAGCAGAGACCGGATCCTTCTCCGCACTCAATTTTTCCACAGATTCGCACAATGAAGTCTTAAGTTCCAAGTTCTTTTTGAAATCATAATCCCGGAATTGGTTGTTGATCTTAATCAAGTCATAAAACTGCTCCGAATAATTTTGGTACTCTTTCCATAGTTTATTGACACTGCCTTCGGGAACAATTGTTATATCTTTCCATTTCTGCTGAATCTCCTTAAACTCATTGTAAAGCTTGTTGAAATCTTCATTGCTCTCACATAGGTTTTTCAACTGCTCTATCAATTGCAATTTCGCCTCATAGTTCGCAGTTTTCAACTTTTCCTCTTCAGCAGCCAAAGCCGCACGTTTTTCTTTAAAAGTATTCATCAAATCTTTCAGAAGAGCTTCATACTTGTCCTCGGGGACAGTGAAATCTTTCACATTGCCCCCTTGTTCGATAAAGTTTTTTTTCAGTTCTTCTATTTCTGTTTTCCGAATCTTGTAATAAGCTTGCTTGAGAGAATCTATTTCATCTCGCACAGCATTTACCGGTTCATCGACCAAGTTCCTTAATTTACTCAAGATTTCATCCTTGGTCAATTTACCAGTTGGAGCGTTGGCCACAGTTGTCTCCGACGAAACAACTGGCTTTTCCACTGCCTGGCCGTTCGTTCCAATTAATCCATCGGCTTCTTTTACCGTCAAGTCATTATTCAGGGTGTCCTTCATACTTTATATATTTAAGAAAGGATATAGATGCTTCCTTTTATTCTGATACAAAATAAACTAAATATTTTCTGATAACCTTATTTTTTTCAAATTATTTCATTAATTCTTTCTCCATACAGTCCTGAAAGCTTTATTACAAGCTTTTTATGGATTCAAATCCGATTCAAGCCTCATATCCAAAGAAATGTACAAATTTAATGGATAGTTTGAACTTATATCATGAAATTTGAGTAAATTTGTACGTCAATAAAGATTATACAACCAATATAAATATTAAACGTAACATATTATGGCAACAACTCCATTCAAGTATCAGCCTATGTTCCCTTTGGGACCCGATACAACTGAATATTATTTGCTTACTAAAGACTATGTCTCAGTTTCAGAATTTGAAGGAAAACCGATTCTAAAAATCGCAAAAGAGGGTTTGACCGCTATGGCTAATGCCGCATTCCATGATGTTTCATTCATGTTGCGCCGTTCACACAACGAACAAGTAGCCAAGATTCTGAGCGACCCCGAAGCAAGTGAAAACGACAAATATGTAGCCCTTACATTCTTACGCAACGCCGAAGTTGCCGCAAAAGGAGTATTGCCTTTCTGCCAAGACACGGGCACAGCAATCATCCATGGTGAAAAAGGCCAACAAGTCTGGACTGGGTATTGTGACGAAGAAGCGTTGTCATTGGGCGTGTTCAAGACCTATACCGAGAACAATTTACGTTATTCGCAGAATGCCCCCCTTTCCATGTACGACGAAGTGAACACCCGTTGCAATTTGCCCGCTCAAATTGATTTGGAAGCGACGGAAGGCATGGAGTATAAATTCTTATGCGTAGCCAAAGGCGGAGGCTCTGCTAACAAGACGTATCTGTACCAAGAAACAAAAGCAATCCTGAACCCGGACACCTTAGTGCCCTTCCTGGTTGAAAAGATGAAAACATTAGGTACAGCCGCATGTCCTCCCTATCATATCGCATTTGTCATCGGCGGCACTTCTGCCGAGAAAAACTTACTTACGGTCAAGCTGGCTTCCACACATTATTATGATGAATTGCCAACAACCGGCAATGAATACGGGCGGGCCTTCCGCGATGTCGAATTGGAAAAGAAAGTGCTGGAAGAAGCTCACAAAATTGGATTAGGAGCTCAATTCGGCGGCAAATATTTCGCACACGATGTCCGTATCATCCGTTTGCCTCGCCACGGTGCCTCTTGCCCGGTTGGTTTAGGGGTTTCATGCTCTGCTGACCGCAACGTGAAATGCAAAATCAACAAGGATGGCATTTGGATTGAAAAATTAGATGCGAACCCAGGGGAACTGATACCGGAAAAATTGCGGCAAGCAGGTGAAGGCAATGCAGTCAAAATCGATTTGAACCGGCCCATGAGTGAGATTCTGGCCGAATTGGACAAATATCCGGTAGCAACCCGTCTTTCTTTGAATGGGACAATCATCGTCGGGCGTGATATCGCACATGCCAAATTGAAAGAGCGTCTGGACAAAGGGGAAGATTTGCCTCAATATTTCAAAGACCATCCTATTTATTATGCTGGACCAGCCAAGACTCCTGCGGGCATGGCATGCGGCTCCATGGGACCGACTACAGCTGGCCGCATGGATCCATACGTAGATCTATTCCAATCTCACGGGGGTTCGATGATCATGTTAGCAAAAGGGAACCGCAGCCAAGCAGTCACGGATGCTTGTAAAAAACATGGAGGTTTCTACTTAGGGTCTATAGGTGGACCAGCCGCCATATTGGCACAAAACAACATCAAGAGCATCGAATGTGTTGAATATCCAGAATTAGGCATGGAAGCCATTTGGAAAATTGAAGTTGAAGATTTCCCGGCATTCATCTTGGTTGACAACAAAGGGAATGATTTCTTCAAACAAATCCAAGCACGTTGCAACGGATGCAAGTTGAAATAAAACAGAATCAAGTACCGATACTCAAAAAGATGTCTTGCTCCCATGGCGGGGCAAGACGCTTTTTGCTATTGGAGCATGTGCTTCAGGGCAGCAATAGGATAATACAACAACATACGTGGGCCACTGAACCTCATGATTTGTTTCATACGTTTGCGCATATCTTTCTTATAGCAGTGGATAGGACATCTTTGGCAAGAGCTCTTCTTTTCACCGAACTTGCAGCATTCCAATCTTTTGTATGCATAATCCAATAACAAAAGACATTCAGGACAAAGCTCTTCGTTACCTTCCTTTTTCCTGCAATAAAGTTCGACCATCCATTTTACTACTTGTTTTTCCTTCTCAATTTTTGAAGATTTTTTCTTCATAAACACTTCATTTAACTCGTTTTCTCTATACCTTTGCAAGTACAAAAATAGTAAACGTAGATGGCTTCTTCAAAAGAAATGACGGCAGGCGCACCACTGCCTCTGATTTTTAACTTTACTTTGCCCCTTTTATTAGGTAATTTGCTGCAACAAACCTATTCTTTGATTGACGCTGCCATAGTTGGGAAAACCTTAGGCATTCATGCTTTAGCGTCCGTTGGAGCAAGCACATCTGTCGTTTTTTTAATCTTGGGATTTTGCAATGGCTGTTGCTGCGGATTTGGCATACCAGTGGCACAGAAATTCGGAGCGAGGGATTATGCTACCATGCGGCGTTACATCTCATTAGGATTACGTTTAGCAGCTCTCATGTCCATCTTGATAGCCTTGGCGACAAGTCTGAGTTGTTCTTCCATCCTAAAGATGATGCAAACCCCGGAAGCAATATTCAAGAACGCATACCTTTATTTGCTAATTACTTTCATAGGAGTGCCCTGCACTTTCTTCTATAATTTATTATCAAGCATCATTCGTGCTTTGGGAGACAGCAAGACCCCTTTTTATTTCCTTTTATTCTCTACCATATTAAATATTGCATTGGATTTTTTCAGCATTCTGGTATTGGGATGGGGAGTAGCAGGAGCTGCCATTGCCACGGTAGTGGCACAAGGTATATCTGCTATTTTATGTTATTTTTATATGTACAAGCACTTTTCCATCATACAAATGGAGAAAGGAGAAGAAAAGTTTGACGCAAATTTGACGAAAAACCTATTAGGCATAGGAATCCCGATGGGCTTGCAATTTTCCATTACCGCTATCGGTAGCATAATGCTTCAAAGTGCAAACAACGCGCTGGGAACGGCATGCGTGGCTGCATTTACGGCTGCCATGCGAATCAAGATGTTTTTCATATGTCCTTTTGAAACTTTAGGAATAGCCATGGCAACATACGTTGGGCAAAACTATGGCGCAGGTAAGCCCGGGCGAGTAGGCGAAGGCATCAAATCAAGCGTCCTGATGATGTCTGTCTACGCAATTTTTACGTTCACAGTCCTCATGCTTTTCTCCCACGAATTATTGTATTTGTTCGTATCTCCCTCTGAAACCGAAATCATACGAGACGCAACATTTTTCTTGCACGTGGCATCCGTATTCTTCCCCTTGGTCGGTTTGCTTTGTATTTTGCGTTACTCCATACAAGGAGCAGGTTTTACCAATCTGGCCATGTTTTCCGGCGTAGCCGAAATGATAGCCCGGATATTAGTCAGTCTGATAGCCGTGCCCATTTGGGGATACACGGCTGTCTGTTTCGGAGATTCTACTGCTTGGTTATTTGCAGACCTCTTCTTAATACCAGCCTTTTTTTATGTATATAAAAAGATAAAGCTAATGCGGCAATCCTCCAGTTTAGAATAACCCGACAGCGAACTCATGATTATAGATATTTTATGATACTAATAGCAGATAGCGGTTCCACTAAAACAGATTGGGCTATAGTCTCTTCCGGGAAACCAGTTTGGAAAGGCGAGACAAAAGGGCTTAATCCGTATTACCTGACAGAAAAAGAATTAGATGCCGAAATCAAAAAATCATTGTTGCCTATATTAAATGGCATTTCCCCCGACCAAGTTTATTTTTACGGAGCGGGATGCATGCTTGACAAAGCTGAAACAGTCAAACGTGTCCTGAAAGAATGCATAAAGGCAGAGAGAGTAGAAGTCTATACCGACCTGATGGCTGCGGCGCATAGCTTGTGCGGTAGCCGCCCAGGCATAGCCTGCATATTAGGAACTGGTTCTAATGCTTGCTTCTTTGATGGGACACGCATAACCAAGCATATACCTCCATTGGGCTTTGTCTTAGGGGATGAAGGCAGCGGAGCCGTCTTAGGTAAATTATTGATAGGGAATTTACTTAAAGGCTTTTTAGGCAAAGAATTAAACAATAAGTTTTTTCTTCAGTATGGTTATTCGGAAAGTGATATAATTGACAAAGTATACCGCAAGCCATTCCCCAACCGTTTCTTGGCATCATTCGCTCCTTTTATAAAAGAGAATATCCATGTTCCTGAAATTCACGAACTGGTACTGAACAGTTTCATCGCTTTCTTTACCCGTAATGTCCTACCGCTCGGAGAGGAAGGGGAAGAAGCAAATGCCGTAGGCTCAATAGCCTACCATTTTAAGGACATACTTCAAGAGGCGGCAGCAATGTGCAATATAAGGATGGGGAAAATCATCCAAAGTCCAATGGATGGTTTGATTATTCACCATTCATGATCGGAAACATATAACATCGTTGATTATGGAATTTGAAAAGATTACGGAACGGGCATCTTTGTATGACAACCTGGAAAAGATGCCATTGCGAGAAATATTGGAGGATATCAACGCAGAGGACCAAAAGGTTGCATGGGCTGTACGAGACACCATTCCCCAAATAGAACGTTTGGTCGGTTTGGTCGTGCCCAAGATGCGCAATGGTGGGCGTCTGTTTTACATCGGTGCTGGGACAAGCGGACGATTGGGGGTATTAGATGCTTCAGAAATCCCACCCACATTCGGCATCGCACCCGGTCATGTGATAGGAATCATAGCAGGAGGAGACGCGGCCTTACGCAATGCCGTGGAAAATGCGGAAGATGATATACAACAGGGATGGAAAGACTTGCTGAAATATAACATCAACACACATGATACGGTCATTGGTATCGCAGCCTCCGGGACTACCCCTTACGTAATTGCAGCATTAAAGGAAGCGCGAGAAAAAGGCATATTCACAGCCTGTATCTGCAGTAATCCCAATTCGCCCATGGCTGCAGAGTCCGACATTCCCATTGAAATGGTCGTGGGTCCAGAATTCATTACAGGCAGCTCCCGGATGAAATCCGGCACAGGGCAAAAGATGATCCTTAACATGATTTCCACCTCCATCATGATTGAGCTGGGGCGTATCAAAGGGAACAAGATGATAAATATGCAACTCACAAACCAAAAACTGGTGGAACGGGGAACACGCTTGATCATGGAAGAAACAGGCTTTCCACATGACGAAGCTGAAAAATGGCTGCTTCGCTACGGTTCAGTCAAAAAAGCCTTGGAGATAATCAAGCAAGAAAGTTAGCCCTATATAAGAAGAGGATGCCATCGGACGGCATCCTCTTCTTGATAAATTATCATTAAATAAAAACAGCGTTTGCCTGTTTACCATACGGAAGCTACGATCAATGCTTGTTGGCCTCGATCCATTTCCTGGCATTCACAAATGCTTCAATCCATGGAGTCACCTCATCATGGCTATGCTCAGCCGGATAATAACCACATTGCCAAGGGAACATGGCACGTTCGGGGTGTGGCATCATGGCTAAATGACGGCCATCGTGCGAACATACCCCAGCTACTGCCCATGGCGAGCCGTTAGGATTGGCGGGATACCCATCATAATTATACTTAGCGATGATATGATAGTCCTTCTCTCCGTATGGGAAATCGAACTTGCCTTCTCCATGCGCAACCCAGGCTCCAATCTTACATCCACTCAATGAACCAAGCATGACTGAATGGTTCTTGGGGATTTCCAATGTAACAAAACTGGATTCAAACTTATGGGAATCATTATGCAACATCTTATATTTCTTTTCATGTTCAGGGTAGACAACGCCCAATTCTGTCATCACCTGGCACCCGTTGCATATACCCAAACTCAACGTGTCCTCGCGAGCATAAAAGCTGTCGATGGCTTTCTTGGCCTTCTCGTTAAAAAGAATGCCTGCGGCCCAACCTTTAGCTGAACCTAAAACGTCCGAGTTGGAGAAACCTCCACAGAATACGATCATGTTTACGTCCTCCAATGTTTCACGTCCCGAAGCCAAATCTGTCATATGGACATCTTTCACGTCGAAGCCTGCCAAATAAAGGGCATAAGAAGTTTCTCGTTCACATTGGCAACCCTTTTCCCGGATGACGGCCGCTTTGATGCCACTTCTCTCCTTGCGGTCAAAAGTCAAACCATAGTCGGCCAACTTTCCTGTGAAGTTTTTATTGAACTTAAACTCCAATGGCTGCATCTTGTAATTCTCGAAACGATTGCCTGCGCAAGTATTGCCACTCTGCTTGATATCCAGCTTATAAGAAGATTCGTACCAAACATCACGCATATAATCTATGCCGAAATGATATTGGATTCCTTCTTTAGAGACTAAGATATGACGTTCGTTTGTAGGCTTTGCTATTTCAGCAAAACCAACGCCTGCTTCCGCCATCAACTTCTCAAATGCTTTCTTTTCTTTCACCTGAACCAAGATACCTGGATTTTCCGCAAACAAAATCTTCACGATATCGCGTTCTGCGATATTATCCAAGTTCACTTCCAATCCCCCTTCCACATTGGCAAAGCACATTTCCAGCAAAGCCGTAATCATTCCACCGGCAGAGATATCGTGCCCAGCCAAAACCAAGCCTTTTTCAATTGCTTCTTGGACAGCATTGAATGCATCCTTAAAGTATTCAGGGTCTTTCACTGTCGGAACTTCATTCCCCAACTTGTTCAATGTCTGGGCTAAAGCAGAACCGCCCAACTTCAGAGTGTCGAATGAAAAGTCTATGTAATATATGTGGGAGTTCTTTTCATGAGCCAACACCGGAGAAACGATTTTTCGAACGTCGCTCACCTCCGCACCTGCTGAGATGATGACAGTTCCTGGAGAAAGGACTTTCTTATCTCCATACTTTTGTGTCATCGACAAAGAGTCCTTTCCAGTCGGTATATTTATGCCCAATGCACAAGCGAAATCAGAAGCAGCTTCCACCGCTTTATACAAACGTGCATCTTCTCCCTCGTTCCGGCACGGCCACATCCAGTTCGCACTCAAAGATACTCCTGACAATTTATCCGATAACGGCGCAAATACTATATTTGTAAGAGCTTCGGCGATAGCCATGACTGAGCCAGCTGCAGGGTCAACCATTGCCACTTGCGGGGCATGACCGATAGCCGTAGCAATACCCGCTTTTCCTCTATAATCCAAAGCCATAGCTCCTAAGTCACTCAATGGCAATTGTAATTCACCTTGGCATTGCTGTCGAGCCACCTTGCCGCTTACGGAACGATCCACCTTGTTGGTCAACCAATCTTTACAAGCTACAGCTTCCAATTGAAGCACATTTTCCAAATATTGATGAAGATCGGATTCCTTATAAACGACAGGCTGATAAGTCTCTGTAACCGTATGGTCACGCATGATGGTACGTGGCGGTTTGCCAAACATATATTCAAGCTTGATGTCTATCGGCTTCTCTCCATCCGCTTGCTCAAAAACGAACTTCATGTCGCCAGTCGTCTCCCCGACTACATACATGGGAGCACGTTCGCGATCCGCTATCCGTTTAACCCGATCAACGTCTTTTTCCTCCAACAATAAGCCCATTCTTTCCTGACTTTCGTTTCCTATAATCTCTTTGGCAGAAAGCGTGGGATCTCCTATAGGCAACTTACTCATATCAATATGGCCTCCGGTCGTTTCCACCAACTCGGACAAACAGTTCAAATGCCCGCCTGCACCATGGTCATGGATAGAAACAATCGGATTGTCATTGGATTCGGCAACGGTACGAATCACATTGGCAACGCGTTTTTGCATTTCCGGATTAGCGCGCTGGATGGCGTTTAATTCGATGCCGCTGGCATACTGGCCGGTGTTCACTGAGGATACAGCACCTCCGCCCATGCCAATACGGTAGTTGTCGCCACCCATAACCACAACTTTTTCCCCAGGCTTCGGATTTCCTTTCAACGCATCCCGTTTATTGGCATATCCTACTCCACCTGCCAACATGATTACTTTATCGTAGGCATATTGTTTTTGGTTCTCTTCGTGTTCAAAAGTCAAGACGGAACCGCAAATCAACGGTTGCCCGAACTTATTGCCAAAATCGGAAGCTCCATTGGAAGCCTTGATCAAAATCTGTTCAGGCGTCTGATACAACCATGGACGAGGGTCTAATGCTTTCTCCCACTCGCGCACTCCTTCCGTCCGAGGGTAAGATGTCATATAAACAGCCGTCCCTGCCAATGGCAAAGACGCTTTACCGCCGCCCAAGCGGTCACGAATCTCACCACCCGAACCTGTAGCCGCACCATTGAACGGCTCAACTGTTGTCGGGAAATTATGAGTCTCGGCCTTCAACGAAATGACTGTCGGGATATTTTTTGTCATATAAAAATCCGGCATGTCACCACGTTCTGGGGAAAATTGCTCGACTACAGGGCCTTCATTGAAGGCCACATTATCTTTATAGGCAGAAACCAGCTTATTCGGGTTTTCTTCGGAAGTTTTCTTAATTAAACTGAACAACGAACTTTGTTTCTCTTCTCCATCGATGATAAAAGTTCCGCCGAAGATTTTATGGCGGCAGTGTTCCGAATTGACTTGAGAGAAGCCAAACACTTCGCTGTCCGTCAATTTACGACCTAATTTACAGCTGACATCCTTTAGATAAGCTATTTCCTCTTTGCTCAAGGCCAAACCCTCTTGCGCATTATAAGCATCCAAGTCCTCAATATAAATAATCGGATCCGGTTTCTTGCTTATTGCAAAAATCTTTTGGTCCAATCCGTCGTAAATACGTTGTAGCATGGGGTCGTGTTCAGCCTCGTTTGATGTGACCGGGAAATATTCTTCAATACGCCGGATGCCTTTCAAGCCCATATTCTGGGTGATTTCTACGGCATTGGTGCTCCATGGTGTAATCATTTCGCGGCGGGGACCTACGAACCAACCCTTCAAGGCTTCGGATTCGACGGGTTTGGCTTCACTGAAAAGCCATATAAGTTTCTGTGTGTCTTCCGCGGAAAACGCATGTTCAGCCTCTACGGCTAACACGGTTTTTGTTGGAGATTGAAAGAATAGAATCATATTATGTTCAAGTTAATTGATAATCTTACGTTGATTAGAATAGTGCAAAGATATACATTTCATACGGGAAAAAGCGGTATTTCCCGATAAAATCCGTACTTTTGACGCAGATAAAAACACGGATAATATGAAATCGACTTTATTTATAGCCTTGGGAGCAGCTTCTTTATTACCTTCGGCTTTGCAAGCGCAACAGGAACATATCATGGCGGGAAAGGGTTTGCCGAACGTCATCTTCATTTATGCGGATGATTTGGGTTATGGCGACCTGGAATGCTATGGGGCGACCCGCGTGCAGACCCCGAATGTGAACCGTTTGGCGAGCGAAGGCATCCGTTTCACGCAAGCTCATGCGGCAGCCTCAACCAGTACCCCTTCCCGGTATGCCATGCTGACAGGGGAATATGCTTGGAGGAGGCCGGACACGGATATTGCTGCAGGCAATGCTAAAATGATTATCCGGCCCGGACAATTCACCATGGCGGATCTTTTCAAATCCGCAGGTTATGCCACTGCAGCCATTGGCAAATGGCACTTGGGACTAGGGGACAAAACGGGGGAACAGGACTGGAATGCTCCTCTCCCGGCAGCCTTAGGCGATTTGGGATTTGACTACCACTATATCATGGCGGCCACGGCAGACCGCGTCCCGTGCGTATTCATAGAGAACGGGCAGGTGGCTAATTATGACCCTTCCGCCCCGATAGAAGTAAGCTACAAGGCTAATTTCCCGGGCGAGCCTACCGGCAGAGACAATCCGGAACTTCTTTACAACTTAAAGCCAAGTTTCGGGCATGACATGTCCATCGTAAACGGAATCAGCAGAATAGGTTACATGAAAGGAGGGGGAAAGGCCTTATGGAAAGACGAGAATATTGCCGATTCCATATTAGTGCACGCACAAGGATTCATCCGTGCCAACAAAGACAAGCCTTTTTTCATGTACTTTGCCACCAACGACATACACGTGCCCCGATTCCCGCACGAACGTTTCCGCGGAAAGAACCCAATGGGACTCCGGGGAGATGCCATTGTCCAGTTTGACTGGACTGTCGGCCAGCTGATGAAAACATTGGACGATTTGGGTATAGCCGATAACACGCTCATCATCTTATCCAGCGACAATGGCCCTGTTGTGGACGACGGTTATGCAGACGAAGCCGTTGCCAAATTGGGCAATCACCGTCCGGCTGGTCCCTTGCGCGGGAACAAATACAGCGCGTTTGAAGGGGGCACCCGCGTACCCGCAATCGTCAGGTGGCCGAAAGAGATTCATAAGCCGGCCGTATCGGATGCTTTGGTTTCTCAAATAGATTGGCTCGCCTCACTTGCCTCCTTGCTGCATGTCCGTCCGCCCAAAGGTGCAGCTACCGACAGCAGAAACCATTTGGACACTTGGTTGGGCAAAGACAACAACGACCGCCCATGGGTAATCGAGCAAGCCATGAATCATGCGCTCTCGGTCCGCACGAAAGAATGGAAATATATCGAGCCAAGCAGGGGCACGGCATTCATGAAGGAAGAGGCGGTGGAAACAGGTTACATGATGGGACCTCAGCTGTACAAAATTTCAGAAGACTACGAGCAAAAGAATATGGCGAAGGAAAAGCCTGAAATTGTTTATGAACTGCAGAACATCTTAAAAGATGTTCGTGACAAAGTGAAATGAGCAAGGGGCATTTGGCTGTTGGATACTATCGCAGGGTGCATCATCATGGCTGTCTCTGTCGTTAGGTTTCGCAATGATTCTTTTGAATTGAATGACAAAACGTAAAAAATAAGAAGATGAAAAAGTTAAAAGTCCCTTTCGTACAGGGTTTGGACGACTTAGAGATGTCAACCGTCGGTTTGATGATGGAGACGAAAGCGCAACGGGAATATATAGAAGTGGTTGACTGGAAAGAAGAGTATCCATACAAGCCCATCGTCGCTTTTGACATTGTCCGTTCCGAGAAATCCCTGTATATCCGGTATTTCGTCAAAGGTTTTTCATTAAAGGCGGTTTTCGACAAAGACGACACGGATGTCCATTTAGACAGCTGTGTCGAGTTTTTCATGCAACGCTGCGGCAGTGAAGAATACATGAATTTCGAGTTCAATTGCATTGGCACTTGCGATGCGGCAAGACGAGTCTCCAGAAGCCAAAAGGTCTCTTTGACACCTTCCGAATACAAATCCATACGCAGGTATTCATCGTTGGAGGAAAACACCTTCGCTGAAAAGAAAGGCATTTACGAATGGGAACTGTTAGTAGCCATTCCTTTTGAAGTGATGGGGCTGGACGCAGCTCATCTGCCGGAAAAGGTCAAGGGGAATTTCTATAAATGCGCAGACGACACGGAATACCCCCATTTCGTAAGTTGGAGCCCGATTGATCTGCCTCACCCGGATTTCCATTGCCCGAAATACTTCGGGGATATCTATTTTTAACCCTAACTCGGACTAAAACAGCCAAGGCATTTGTCCTTCCTCACCGAATGAGTGCGAGGAAGGATTTAAAAGCCTGTTTTCCAGGATGGGCTTTCTATTGATATGGTCGTTTACGCCATTCATGTTTTACCCCTCGGAGGATATGCCTTTTCCCCGGTGGTCCCGGCAAACGTTCCATTTCAAAGCCGGCAGCCTGCATGCTTCTCCTCACAACCCCCTTGGCGCAATAAGTCATCATGATGGCATCCTCATTGGCAAGCCCATAAAGCTTGTCGAAGATAGACGGGTTCCACATCTCCGGCTGCTTTTCGGGAGCAAACGCATCGAAATAAATCAAATCCACAGACCGGGGCAATTCACAAGAATTGCTGTCCCCTTTTATTTTATGCAAAGTAAACTGTTCTGTGATTTTCACATCCATGTTCCACTGCGCTTGGTGGAGGTCCAGGAAGGAATCTTCATGTCCTTCCCAGGCAAGTGCTCCATAATTCAGATTTTCCACAACAGACATTTCCAAAAGATATAATTCAACAGAATAGTATATCACGTTTTGCTTGACCTCGCTTTCCATTATCTCCTTTAAAGTCAGAAAAGCATTCAACCCCGTCCCAAAGCCAATCTCCAGCAAGCGGATTTCATCCTTCCTAATCTGTTTGAGTCCGGCTTCGATGAAGATATGCCTTGACTCCTGTATGGCACCATTCACGGAATGGTAATGTTCATCCATGTCAGGCAAATACAGTGTATGGCTACCGTCAGCGGTTATCTGCAATATTCTTTCTTTCCCTACGTCCTCTTCCATTTTCGTTCTTTTCCACAAAATAAAGCATAATCGATGAGAAACACAAACGAGCATGGAAGAACGTGAACCGCCTTAAATTACCTCAATACGATTTCTCCGGCGATAACCGAATCAAGGAAACCGCTTCCCATATTTGCTAAACAAATAAATTAAGTGTATTTTTACCCTCAAAAAAGAAATCATCAGAAGATGGAACCATTTATCCACTTACACGTACATACCCAATATTCCTTACTTGACGGACAAGCCCCCATCGACTCGCTCATCGACAAAGCATACAATGACGGCATGAGGGCAATTGCCATCACAGACCATGGCAATATGTTCGGCATAAAAGAATTTTTCAACAAAGTCAACAAAAAGAACAGCAAAGTCCAAGGACTCATCAAAGACTTGCAAAAAGAACTGGCATCCATCGAGGCCGCTGAAGAGCCAAGCGGGAAAGAAAGCCGGAAAGAGGAGCTGCTTCGACAATTAAAAGAAGCCCAAGGGAATTTGTTCAAACCTATCATCGGATGTGAATGTTATTGCGCCAGAAATCATCGCCACAAACGCGAGAACAAGGAAGACCGGAGTGGATGGCACTTGATTGTTTTAGCCAAAAACATGCAGGGGTACAAGAATCTGATAAAAATAGTTTCCCTCTCATGGACCGATGGCTTCTATGGACGTCCCCGCATAGACAAAGAGCTGCTTGAACGATACCACGAGGGGTTGATTGTATGTTCGGCCTGTTTAGGCGGAGAGATTCCCCAAAAGATCATGAATGGGAATATCGAAGAAGCAGAAAAAGCCATTTTATGGTTCAAGAATCTTTTCGGAGAGGATTATTACTTGGAAATGCAAAGGCATGAGACACATCGACCGGATGCCGATCAAACCGTCTACGAGCACCAAGTGAAAGTCAACAAGGTGCTCATTGAATTAGCCCGCAAACATGACATCAAGCTGATAGCGACCAACGATGTCCATTTTGTCAACGAAGAAGACGCAGAGGCCCACGACCGGTTGATCTGCTTGAGCACGGGAAAAGACTTGGACGATCCGAACCGGATGCGGTATACGAAGCAAGAATGGATGAAGACGACAGCGGAAATGAACCAAATCTTCGCGGATGTCCCGGAGGCATTGAGCAACACGTTGGAAATCGCCGATAAAGTCGAGTTCTATAGCATCGACAGCGGGCCTATCATGCCCACATTCAACATTCCTGAAGATTTCGGGACGGAAGAAGAATACCGCAAGAAATACACGGATAAAGACATTTTCGACGAGTTCACCCGAGACGAAAACGGGAAGGTAGTATTGAATCAAGCCGATGCCGAAGCAAAAATCAAAAAATTAGGCGGATATGACAAGCTTTACCGTATCAAATTAGAGGCGGATTATCTGGCAAAAATCACTTATGAAGGAGCAAAAGAACGTTACGGCGACCCTTTGTCCGACGAAGTCGCAGAACGCTTGAATTTCGAATTGCATATCATGAAAACCATGGGCTTTCCGGGGTATTTCTTGATAGTGCAAGACTTCATCCGCGCAGCACGGGAAGAATTAGGGGTATCCGTAGGCCCGGGACGTGGCTCCGCAGCCGGTTCAGCTGTCGCCTATTGCTTAGGGATTACCAAGATTGACCCTATCAAATACGATTTGCTGTTTGAGCGTTTCTTGAATCCCGACCGTATTTCACTGCCCGATATCGACACGGACTTCGATGACGACGGACGAGGTGAAGTATTACGTTGGGTAACGGACAAATACGGAGCGGAACGTGTGGCACACATCATCACCTATGGCACGATGGCTACGAAATCCGCCATCAAAGATGTGGCCCGCGTGGAGAAATTACCTCTGGCGGAATCCAACCGCTTGGCCAAATTGGTTCCCGATAAGATTCCCGACATGAAGAAATTCAAGCTGAAAGATGCCATCGAATATGTGCCGGAGTTGAAAGAGGCGGCCAACAGTCCCGACCCCTTGATGCGAGACACCTTGAAATATGCACAAATGTTGGAAGGCAACGTCCGGAATACGGGGGTACATGCCTGCGGCGTCATCATTGGGAGGTACGACATTTCCGATGTCGTGCCCGTTAGCACAGCCAAGGACAAAGACACAGGGGAAGAAATGTTAGTCACCCAATATGAAGGTTCCGTCATAGAAGAAACGGGGTTGATTAAAATGGACTTCTTGGGGCTTAAAACGTTGTCCAACATCAAAGATACCATTGAAAACATCCGGTTGACAACCGGGCAAGAATTGGATATCGACCACATAAGCCTTGAAGACCCCGCGACTTACAAACTTTATTGCGAAGGGAAAACAACAGGCACATTCCAGTTCGAATCCGCCGGGATGCAGAAGTACCTGAAGGAACTGCAACCTTCCAAATTCGAGGACTTGATTGCCATGAATGCCCTTTATCGTCCCGGTCCAATGGATTACATCCCTTCTTTCATCGCCAGAAAACAGGGGAAAGAAGAAATCAAATACGATATACCGGTCATGGAACGTTACCTGAAAGACACATACGGCATTACGGTATACCAGGAACAGGTCATGCTTTTATCTCGTTTGCTGGCAAACTTCACCCGCGGCGAAAGCGATGCCCTGCGTAAGGCAATGGGCAAAAAGCTGATTGAAAAGATGAACCACCTCAAGTCTAAATTCATGGCGGGGGGAAAAGCCAATGGCTATGAAGAAGCCACGCTGAGCAAAATATGGTCGGACTGGGAGAAATTCGCATCGTACGCTTTTAACAAAAGCCACGCCACTTGCTATTCTTGGGTAGCGTACCAGACGGCTTACCTCAAAGCCAATTATCCATCTGAATTTATGGCTGCGATACTGAGCCGAAGCTTGTCTAATATTTCGGATATAACGAAATTCATGGATGAGTGCAAAGCCATGGGTATCCAAGTGCTTGGTCCGGATGTCAACGAATCGATATTGAAATTCAGCGTGGACAAAGAAAAGAACATTCGTTTCGGGTTGGGAGCTATCAAAGGAGTCGGCGAATCGGCGGTTCAAAACATCATCGAAGAGCGAAAGAAAAACGGGAAATACAAAGATTTGTTCGACTTCATCGAACGTGTCAACCTCTCTTCCTGCAACAAGAAGAACATCGAATCATTGGCATTGGCCGGCGCGTTAGACAATTTCGGTGTCCAAAGGGAATCTTTCTTTGTGGACAACGGGAAAGGGGAAACCTTCCTGGACGTGCTGGTCAGGTATGGCAATAAATACCAGCTGGACAAATCCACTTCCGCCAATTCCTTATTCGGCGATGACTGTTTTGCAGCCATTTCCAAACCCGAAATTCCGAAAGCCGAACGATGGAGCGACTTGGAACGTCTGAACAAAGAAAAGGAACTGGTCGGAATTTATTTGTCCGCCCATCCGCTGGACGAGTACAAGATTATCCTCAATCATGTTTGCAACACGCACATGGCGGAAATCAAAGACAAAGAAGCATTGCTTGAACGGGAAGTCTTGACAGGAGGCATCGTCACCGGATTCAAGGAAGGGACGACCAAGACGGGGAAGCCTTTCGGCATATTGAAGATAGAAGATTACTCTGGAAGCGGGGAAATACCGCTTTTCGGACAAGATTACATCGACTATGCCAAATATGGGAAAAGTGGCATGTATTTGCTGGTAAGAGGGAAAGTGGAACCACGCAGCAAATACCAGCCCAATGTCTATGACTTCCGTATCAGCTCCATTAAATTGTTGCAAGACGAAAAGGACAAACTGATTGAAAATATCCGTATCACGGTTCCCATCCATGAGTTGGACGAAACAAGCATAAACGAATTGTCCACTTTAATCAAAAGTAATCCCGGAGGCACGTTATTGTACTTTAAAGTGATAGACGGAACACATAACGTATCTCTGAACTTGTTCTCGTCAAGCGTCCGCGTCCATGTGACACCGTCATTGATCGATTACCTGACAGAGAACGAGAGTTTTGATTTCAAGATAAACACCAAAGAAAAATAATTTTTGTACTTTTGCTCCGCAAAACAAGGAACATAACATTTAAACGATTTATAAAATGGCATTACAAATTACAGACTCTAATTTCAACGAGTTAGTCAACTCCGGAAAGCCTATGGTTCTTGACTTCTGGGCCGAATGGTGCGGACCGTGCCGCATGGTGTCTCCCATCATCGACGAGTTGGCGGCAGAATATGAAGGACGTGTTATCGTGGGCAAAATGGACGTTGACAGCAACGACGAAATCGTAGGAAAGTTTGGCGTACGTAATATCCCTACTGTCATCTTTATCAAAGACGGCAAAGTCGTGGACAAGATTGTCGGCGCTACGTCAAAAGACAAGTTCGTAGCAAAAATCGAAGCATTATTGTAAAACGATGCACCCAGAGAGAAAAAGAGATACGACCTTTTCAGGGAATGGCCGCATCCTTTTGGGAAAAAGATAGCGACCGATTTGAAAAAAGTACAGGAAGAGGAGGAGGGGAAGATGAAAGGTGAGACCAAAACAAACTGAAATACTGGAAGTTAAAGGGGTATCTCTCACCTTTTCCCGTATCTCTCACCTATCTCTCACCCCGCACAAAGAGCTGTTCCACAAGGGGTTGGATTGTTCCAAATAGCGGGTGAGAGATAGTGAGACCAGTTTTTCAACTTTATGGAGGCAAGGTTTGCCAGATTCATGCGTCCCTGATGATACGGGCACGGCTTTTGACACCATCAGCCTGATACCCCATCTCCTGCGTCTCGTCAAACAGACGTTCAATTGACCTGGAAAGAGGTAGAAATGGAATTCCCATCGCTGTCCACAACCGTCAAAGAATGTTTCCCTTCGGATGGCTGCAAAGATATTTTATGAAAATCTTGTGTTTCCGTCAAATAGGAGCCATCCAAATGCCAAAACAAAGTCGTTTTGGCATTGCTTGCCGCCACCTCTGCCGTAAGAAAGCCTTTGCTCCCATCCATTTGCTTGGGCAATTGAATGATCGCATTCATTGTCGGATAAATGAACTGCATTACCGGATAATCTTCCGCCGTACGTCCCTTGAAAGGAGGAAGCGGTTTGTATTCAGGATGATGTTGCTTGTAATACCATTCCCATACGGGGGGCAGCGTAAACCATGACTTTTGGACACACGTTCCATTGTCCGCCACATTTTCATATATCCGGTATTTCTCATCCAACGTCAGGTTGACAAGATGGTGGAAAGGGCAAGTGGCCGAATGCCATGCGGCAAGAGGAACATCCGTCACATCCGACTCTTCACAAAAACGCCCCTTCAAATAGCCTGAATGCTTGCACACCTCCGCTTCAAGAAGTCCCTCCGCCGGTTTTTTAAAGCCTTCCCGCACATAAGGCAAAGCGTTGAATATATCAAACATGACGGGTGCCGCAGCACGTGCGCCCACGAGTTCAGGCTTGCCTTCCCCGGTAGCGTTCCCTACCCAGACTCCCACCGCATATCGAGGAGTCACCCCCACAGACCAAGCGTCACGGAAACCATAGCTTGTTCCCGTTTTCCAAGCAACGCGCTGCATGGAGGAAATGGATTTCCAATCAATTTCCTCGGGACGATTGACCTCCATCAACGCTGCGAGGGTCAACCACGACGCTCCTGCCCAAGCCGCAGCCTCGTCACCCTCCTTTCCCAAATCATGAAATGATTCCACGTCATCCGGCTTCTCTTCCTTGCCATCGATTTGCAACAGGGCTTGCGATTTCCGCAAAGCCATGGAAGGGTAAATCGCCTCCACCAATCGCTTATACGCATTCGTCACGTCCCATAGGGTAGCCTCCCCTCCTCCTAATATCAAAGAAAGTCCATAATGGGATGCAGGGCGGTTCAACGTATGCAAACCCCATTGCTGCAATAATTTCAGGAATTTAGCAGTCCCGTATTGGCGCAGCATATTCACGGCCGGGACATTCAAGGAGCGGGCAAGGGCTTCCGAGGCGGGAACAGCCCCCTCGTATTGCATATTGAAGTTTTCCGGGGTGAAGCCATTGATATTGACCGGCACATCAGGCAACAACATGTGCGGGAGCAAGCTGCCCTCTTTCAGCATCGCCGCATATAAAAATGGCTTAAGTATGCTTCCCGTACTCCTTGGCGCTTGGACTATATCCACTTGGTTACCGTTTTGCCTACGGTCTCGGCTCATGTTGCCGCAATATGCAATTACTTGGTTGGAAGGAATATCGATGACCAGAGCCGCCATATTCCGGATGTCACTCCGGATAAATTCAGCATTCCACTGTTCCAGAATGCTTTCTATTCTTTGCTGGATGCCGGCATCCAATGTCGATCGAATGCGTTTCCCTTTTTCTGTCTTGTAAAAATAATCAACCAGGCATGAAGCGGCTTGAGGCAGGTCATGCGGCGCTTTTGCCAAAGGTTCGCTTATCGCCAATTCATAAGTGTCCGAATCTATTGTCCGATCATCGCGAAGTCTCTTCAGCAATCCGTTTCGTTTTTCAAGTAACCGGTTCCTGCCTTTGGATAGATGGATCATGGAAGGGGCATTGGGCAATACCGCCAAAGTCGCCGATTCCGCCCATGAGAGTTCTTCGGCGGCATGGCCAAAATAGCGCCAAGCCGCAGCATCCAGTCCTACCACATTGCCACCAAACGGGGCATGCGACATATACAGGGCTAATATTTCCCCTTTGGAGCAACGGAATTCCAAACGAGTGGCCCATATCGCCTCGACTATCTTTTCAAAAATCGTGCGGGGTTGATTCCTGGAAAGACGGATGGTCTGCATCGTCAAAGTGCTGCCCCCGCTCACTATTTTCTTTTGTTTCAAATTTTGATAGCAAGCACGGCATAAAGCGACAGGATCTACCCCCCAATGGTAATAGAAATGTTTATCCTCAAACGCAATGATACATTTCTCCATTTTTTCCGGCACTGAAGCCCGGGGAGGGAAACGCCACTGGCCGTCTGTTGCAATTCTTGCTCCCAATAATTCTCCCGAACGGTCTGTCACGACGGTGGCATAAGGGACATGGAATAGCTGTCCCGGCAAACAATCCATGTAAACGATTGCCAAGAAAAGCAGCACCCAGCAGCATGTTTTCTTGGCAACCGGCCATTTTTTATACTTTACATATATGTTATACATATCATCACCGCACAACCGCCGTCCTTCCTGCTTTGCTCCGAGCCATTACGGACGTATCGTACATTGCCTCGCATTGGATAGCCGGCAAGACGAACTCCCCTAAATAGGTTGCATGCAGTCGCACCGAGAACTGCTTGCGTTCGCCTCCTTTGAGGTCGAAGTAAGTCAGAATCCTGTCATCGCGCACATCCTGATAGGTAAATGGTTCGTTCTTCCGTTCCGGATAGATTTCCCAGCCGGAAGGCAATATATGCGTAAGCGCCAAATGCGTATACTCGTTCAATGGATTCTTGTTCGTAACTGTGATGATTGCCCGGAAATCATTTCCTTGAACCATCCTTGTGGCATCTATCGCATGGCCGGACATATCGACATATTTAACGTCCAACGCTAACTGGTTTGACATTTCAGGAAGCGTATCATGCAGCAACTGCGCGGATGTCACAACCGCAGCATTCAATGCCCCTTCTCCATCATTTGCTACTTCTATCGTCCCTTGGCGGGAGGCTCCATCCACGGTTTGTACATATACCGCCTTTGCCGTATTGACTACGGGCTGCCGTTTCCCATCCAAGCTCCAACTGAATTTCAAAGAGCCGGACAATTTGTCCGCCAGTTGCCCCATAACCATCAAAGCGTAAGCTGAGGATTGCGTGTCGAAACTATCCTCCTTGTCCAGTGCGGCGGAAATCTCTTTGGCCAATTTCAAAGCCTCATCATTCCTGCCCATCAACAAATAGGTTTCCAGCAACATCGCCCTGTCTCGATTTTCAGAACCATAAATGTAGCCCACGCCGGGATAATCCTCTTTCAACCGGACTTTAAACAACAACTCTTCCGCATTTTTCTTTTTCCCGACGACAGCATACGCTGCAGCCAACTGGAACACAGCCAGCTTGGGCAAATCCGTTTGTTCGTACATCCTGTTCATCGCTCCATATTCAGGATTTCCGGCCAAAGCCAACGTATAAAGGCGAAAAGCTTGTTGCTGCTGGGACTGGAGATTCAAGGCGGAACGTTTATCCTCCCCATTCTTCCAGTTCAATGCTGCCAACCTTTGGAAACGCAGCCATTTGTCAAACACATTTGCATTCACGGCATATCCTTTTTCTTTCGCCATGGCCAAGAACATCCCGGCATAAGAAGTTATCCACTCGTCGGCAACTGCATCACCTGGCCAATAGACAAAACCCCCGTTCGGCAACTGGCGGGAATAAATCTGCTGTATGCCAGCTTCAATGTTCTTTTTTATTGAACGCTCTTCCTGTTTATCCAGCTCTTTCAACTTTTGGATGAAAAGCAAGGGCAAAGCTTTAGATGTCAACTGCTCGGTACACTGATGCTGGTAGTTGTACAAAAAGTCAAAACGCCGGCTGAAATCCAGCATAGGTATACGAGACACCTCCAATTGCAACTTCCCGTCCAAGAGATTTCGGGCCATACCATATTCCAATGTCGCCTTTTTCCCCTTTTGAATCCATTTTTCCTGACGGAGTGTGACAACCGGATTCGGATTACGGACTTCTATGTCTATCGATTCTCGAGCCACATGCCCGTTCCCTTTTGCTAAAAACCGGACCTTGACCTTCCCCTTCCTTTCCCCGCACTTCAGATGGAAAAAAGTAAGCTTGTCCCCCGGGGCAGAGAATGTCAAGGAACGATGGTTCGCTCCCGCTATTTTCACGCCAGCACCCTCCACTTCCATGGACACAGAAACCTCTTTTAATCCTTTTTCCATGACAAAGAGGTTGACAGGCACCTCTATTTCTTCATTCACGCTCAACACACGGGGCAAAGAAGAAAGCAACATCAACGGGGTACGGACGGAAGCACTCTTCTCTGCGCTACCATACGCTCCGTTTTCTCCGGCAACCACCATCGCCCGCACAGCTCCAACATACATGGGGAGCTGGAGCGTATGCGTTCTTTTTCCGTTTTTGCCCAAATGGAAAGGGCCTATAAATTTGACGACCGGTTTAAAGCGGTTCGTTTTTGCATCGGCCGGTTTTAAGGTTGCGTCTCCTCCTATGCTGAACATAGAGGAAAACTTACTTGAAAATGCGCCCAACACATCATCATACATGTCCCACGTGCGGATGCCTAAAGCCTCTTTCGAATAAAACTCGTTCCACGGGTCCGGTGTCTTGAAATTTGTCAAGTCCAACAACCCTTCATCCACAAGAGCCAAAGTGTAAGTCATCGGCTTGCCGGCTTGCTCCCGAACGGTGACATTGAAGTTTGTCTCGGGGCGCAACACATCTGGCATTTCGATAACGGGGCGCAATTGCGTCTGTTTATTCGTAACGAGCACAGGAGCAACACCATACATCCTTATCGGCAAATCATTGATTGTTTGTGAATGAGGTTGCAACAAACTAATATGCAAATATACATTCGGAGCCATTTCAGGGGTAACCGTAAATGAATATTTCGTATCGCTTCCAGCCGCTACTTGCACCCATTCTTGTTTCAATACGGATGTTCCATTTTCTATCGAAACCAACGCACGTCCACCCGATGATGCAGGAATGATAGCCGTCGCCTTTTCTCCTATCTCATAGGATTTCTTATCCAATGAGAAAGCCAGCATTTTGAGCCCGGCAGGGTTCGGCTTGTTAGAACGCCCTCTCCATTCCGGCCAATCCACCAATATGGTGCCTCCTGTCGCATGGCCGCTATCCTTATCTTTCACATAAACCAAGTAGCGTCCCCAATCGGGATAGTTCACTTTAAAGGAAAAGCTCCCTTTGCCGCCATTCGTTTGAAGCTTGCCGGTGGCAACCGGGACGACGGAAGTCCCATTGATATAGGTATCGAATGATTGTCCATCGTTCTCCCACCACCAGCTCCATTCAATATGATATATTTTATATTCCAGGTTGGACCGGTCAACCAAGTTGCCTTTTTCATCCACCGTTACGATATCAAAGCGGTGCTCTTTATCGGTTTCGATGGCTTTGTCTTCCGGTTGGTTCAAATTGATGCCCACGTAAGAGGAGAAAGGGGAATAAGGTACGGCTTGCGTATGGAAGCTGACATCACCGCCCGGCTCGAATACGCGGGTCGTGATTTGCGCATTCAACATACCCGGAGCATCGGCTGTTTCCGCCAATCGGATCCGGACATTCCCTTTCCCTTCAGCATCCAAAGTCCCGGAATAAAGTTCCCGCTTGACGAAAGAGAAGCGGGTAGCCGGATTATTAAACTGGTATCGATCGTATTTCTTGAATTGGGCATTCACTTTCGATAATGACATGTCGACCTTGACTTTAAGGTTGGATGCCTTTGCCCCGGTGAGCCATGAAGCCGACAAAGGGGCAATTATTTCTTTCTCTTTCACGCATAACATCTCCGGCAACTGCAGATTTATCTTCAAACGGTTGGGTTTGATGGTTTCTATCCGAAGTGCTTTATGAAAGGTCGAACCGCCTACTTTTACGTAGGCATTCCAAACGCCTGTCGGATCCTCCTGTCTCGTCGGAAGGTGGAAAGAGTAAAAGCCGTTCAAACTTTTCGTTTCCACTTGTTTCATATAGAATTGCCCGCCGGGGTTATACAGTTCCAAAGCTACCGGGTGGTTGTCCGGTATGCGTTTTGCCTTATCTTCCAAAATGAAAGAGACATGAAGCGTGTCGCCCGGACGCCATACGCCCCTCTCGCCATAGACGAAGCCCTTCAGGCCTTTCTGTATCTCTTTCCCGCCTACGTCGAAACGGCTGACAGACTGCTCTTCCCCCTCCTGTATTTTCACATAGCTCTTTTGGCTGTCATGCTCCGCCACCACAATGAACGGTTTGGATTTCGACTTGATGTCTATCACGGCAAAACCGTCACCGTCTGTTTTCCCGGAAGCTATTTTCTGCAACTGGTAGTTATAGACCGTCACATCCGCCCCCGCTATCGGTCGCGTATCCAATATGTCACTTACCGCCAACCATAGCTTATCCAATGAATTCTTCTTTACAATTATTCCGACATTTGATGCCAAGACATTGCAAGCTGCCACATGATCCGAATTCATGTAATAAGAAGCATGGCACGGATTCTCTCTCTCTTTCCAATCATACGATGACCAATCCATATCGATGCCCGTATAATACAAATACGGATTTTGCTCATCCCATACGCTGTTATCCTCTTCCGAGATTCCGTCACCTATCGGGACCAAATTGCTCTTTGCCGGACGTACGGCAATTGGCACGCTTCCGCCACAAGGATATGCCGAATATTCCTGACGGAAAGAAAGCAGAACCCTATAGATGGCACCCGGCTCTTGCTTTATCAAATGGGCGAGGTCTATGGAATAGTCTTGCCATTGATGGATATTTTTGCTCTCATCGTCAAACCATAATGTCCGGTGGTACACCAGACGGCCATTCCTGCGTAACTCGTCACCGCCGGACAACGAGTTGTTCTGCAGGAATGACAACAAGTTGCTCGCATAAATGCGGATTATATTCACGTCCACGGCATACAGGTTAACGGCCCTGAACGGGACAATCAGATTCTTCGAGTCAGGAAGGATGGCACGGTCATTAGGAATTTCCACTTGGGGCTTCCAGGACAAACCGGCAAAGGAGATCGTATGCGAAGTGCCCAACGGTTTATCCTGATAATCCCGGATGCCTTCATGAAGCCTCAAAGTCAAGGCCTCATCTTTCTCTTCAAAGAAAATCCAAGCCCTGTTGTTTTCAATTTCCAACGTATAATCTTTCAACTCGGCTATGTCAAACAGGCCCTTCATATCTTGGGTATTGGACAATGGTTCCGAGAAAGTGACGATTATCCCATTCTGCGGGTCATTTATCCGTTCGGACGACAAATAAGAAAATGTGTCCTTGGCAGGCACGCTCACTTTACATGTCATTCCCTGGTCGATGTCCGCAGGAGAACCGTCCAGAGATATAATATAGTCATAGCTTTTTGCCCTTCTCTCTATGCCGCTTATGTCGAAGGAGAAGGTTGTGCTTGGCTCCGCTCCGGACAACTGCAACGAGTGCATCTTGCCCCCTTCGGAGAAAGAAAAAATCTTACGCACTTCATCCGCCTTCATCGCAAAGGTAAATTCAATTTCACCTGAAACGCTTATTTCATCCGGCCGGGACGCAGTAATGGCAATCGGGTTGAGCCGGACCGAGAATTGCCTTTGCCGGACTTGAAATGAAAAAGGGAAATTACGCAAATCCTTCTCGACAGGTACAAAATCGCCTAAGCTGAATGTCGCGTCATACGCCTTGCCGGGTTTCAACGCCCCTTCTTCGGGAACAAATTCCAGCGTATTGCTGTTCGCCCAATAAGCTTTCCCTTTTATCGACGGAGAAAAGCGGAATGGATTCTTTTCAAGTTCTTTGCCAACTTCCACGGCAGGGAAGTCCACGGCAAAGCATATCTGTATTTTGGAACCTTCAGAAACGATTCCTTCCGTGTACGCACTGATATAAGGCTCAAAATCGGCAGATGGAGGAACTTTCCGGGTCTTCCCTCCACAAGAACATAGTATCAAACAAACCATCGCCCATAAAGAAGCGACAAAAAGGCCACGCTTACCATCTAACTTTACTTGTTTCATAACAATAACTATTTAAGGATGTCATCCCCTATTCATATTTCCTCACCACATCTTCACCAAAAGGTTTCATAGAATCCTATCTATTTGGCAAATATACGAATTATAAAAAGTACGGGGAATTATTTCCGATAAAATAAACAATAATCATGCAGCATTTTTCGTTTGAATGTCATCATGGTTAATGTTACATTTAAAAAACAAATAACGTATGAAGTCATTAATTATATCTTTTTTCGGAGCATTGCTGGTTTACTCTTTCTTTTTCGACAAAGAAGGAAGCAAGGGAAACCTGGATTTGAGGCCTGGTAATGACACGCTTCCCTATGAGCAGAACGTCTTGAAAAAGCAAGCGGACTCGGTATCGATGCTGTACATTCAACCGAACAGCAATGTCCTTACGGAAAATTTCACAAGATAAAAGCGTCTTTATCTACAAAAGAGAGTAAAGAGGAACTTCTGATAAAAATTCGCAGCTTCCTTTCAAATAGTCTATTTCACAGCATATATGGCGTATGCCATTGCTCACTACCAAATACTTCACGTGCAGCGCCATGTTGTAGCGGACTATCTGTTCAAATACATCTTGTGTTATTTCTACCGTCGGGGCCTTATATTCCACAATCATCCGTGGTTGCAGTAGTCTGTCATAAAGGACTGTATCGCATCTTTTGGCCGTATGGTTCAGCCGTATCTGCACCTCGTTCGCCATCAGTTCCAACGGATAGCCTTTCGCCGTGACCAAATAATTGACAAAATGCTGCCTGACCCATTCTTCAGGAGTCAAAGCTACATACTTTTTCCTTACCGGGTCAAATATCTGTCGCCGTCCTTCCCCTCCGATTATCTTTGCATTGAATGGAGGCAATGTCAATTCGTACTTTTTCATTCCATCGTATCCTTTCCCCAAAAAGGTTGCCGCCTTTTCCTCGAACGGCCACGGCCTTTCATTCCTCCGGCCGCATCCAATCCCGGAAGCTGCCGCCATCGTCGGATTCAGCCAATGTCGCCATACAAAAAAAGATGCACCGGATGGCCGGTACATCTTTTCATGAGCCGAAGACGGGACTCGAACCCGTGACCCACGCATTACGAATGCGTTGCTCTACCAACTGAGCCACTTCGGCAACACGTGTCGTTTTCTTGAATCGGTTGCAAAGGTACAAAATCTATTTGACATCTGAAAGAAGTTTTGATAAAAAATCATCCAAATCTTCATCCAAATCTTTTAAAATAGGGTCATCCAAACGTAAATTCTCGTCATCCAAGAAAAGCAACTCCTCAATGACCGCGAAATCCTCATCGGTCAAACTAACAGAAAGGGGCTTGATGAAACGAGGGTTGTCAAAAACTTCTTTGGTGACTAACCCGGCCAGAACGGAACGAAGCAGATCGGAAACACGCTTGTCGAAAACCTCTTCGTCTTCCGTATTGTTCACCCAATCAAATATAACCGTCTTATCGACCAATTTTTCCTCTTCGTCATATATCTGCACTTCTCCGGTTTCCTGGTCGGCTTGCACATAGATGTCGCTTATGTAGTTGCCACCGGCATCATTGGTCATTTTATCGATGGCTGCCATGAACAGAGTCTCCAATACGGACTGGATTTGAGTTGTACTTGTTCCCATATTTCCCTTCTTATTATATTTATCCCCCAAAAGTAACAATAAATCGGATTAGTTGTTTCCTATTTGGGCATTTAGTTTCTTATCAGATTGTATTCTTCCCTTCAGGACTTCCGTATATGCCTTTAACAAAAGTGCGTCTTTGGAATCGTCGCCCTCTGTTTCGCAAAAGGAATCATAGGCAATTTGCGCCCATTCATACGCTTTGTCCAATCGGTTGTCCATCTCGCTGGCCAGTGCCATGTTGGAAGCCAACTTGGCTTTCGTCTTCCCGTCCTTGTTCTTCTCGTACAATTTTTTCCACAAAGCGCCGGCCTCGTCCCATTTGCTGGAAGCGGCATATGCGGCCGCCTCTTTCCAACGGGAACTGGCATTGCTATAATACCAACGTGTCTCCTCGTCCCAATGGGGGACGAAATACGAGGCGACTTTGCCGCCCAGGTAATCGCCGGCAAGGCGCAACGCATTCTCCGGCGAAGGCAAATAGTTGTCCAATATCTTTATGCTTTCGGCCGATTGCTGAATCTCCACGGAATCTTCAAGCAGTACAGTGGCAAGAGCTTTGTCACGACCGGGAAGGTATGCCCGCATGATGCCTTTCATCTCTACCTTTATAGTTCCGGAAACGAAGCCTGCCCCTATGTTCGTCACCTGCCTGTCCATCTTGAACAGCATCTTATCCAACGAGATGACGGCATCCGTCCCGTTCGCCTCGCATAGTGCGGCAACCTGGCTTTCGTTCAAACGCTCATCCCTCAGATGGGCAAACTGACTCCCGCCCTCCTGCAGGAAATCATGCAGGAGGAGCACATCATCAAAATAAGAGGCGTTCAATATGCCCCTTCCACATGCCGAACAAACATCGAACAACGCACTATCCGCCCTTGCCTTAGCCGTGTCCTGCTTGACACCCAGCAAAGTATAGGTATACCCTTCCTTTTCCGGTTGTGCCACAGCATTATTAACCATCAACACTTTTTTCACCTCTTTCGGGAATGTTATTTCTCCGGGATTGCAGGTCTCAATCCCCACGTAATTCATCCCCCCGCACGCTGTCAACACAAGAGACAGTCCCATAAATATGATATGCTTGCCCATTCTCTGCCTAATTATCACATGAAATTCTGTTGGATACAGGAGAAAAGCACGGACTGGTGCACACATGCAGCCCCGTACCGTGCCTGTCTCCCCTTTAGATGATATCGCTCACCGCCTTGAAATAACCGATAGACTCGGCAATTCCCAAGAAAGGATCCTTCATGTCCTTCTCATACTCCAAACTGCACATACCGGTATAATTGACCTTTCTCATCATCTTCACCAAAGAGACGAAATCGATTTTGCCACGCCCTAACTCGATGGCATGACCGGCCTTCGTCGAGTCCGTCACGTCCTTGATATGCATGTCAAACACACGGGTATGGTACTTTTCCAAGTCCGCCACTGGATCGCAACCGTTGCGCAAGTCATGGCCGACATCCAAACACATGCCGATGCGGGCATCCAGATCCTTCACGTGCTCCCATACATCCGTGGCATCCGGGTATGTCTTGATGTCCGGTCCGTGGAGATGGATGGCATAATGGAAGTCATACTCCTTCACTTTTTTGTCCACGTAAGGCAAAAGTTCGTAATTGGGGACACCGACAATCAGTTTGACACCTACGCGCTTTGCGTATTCAAAAGCCCGGTCTATTTCCGCTTCGCTCTTCATGTAAATCGGGCCGACGGCGTATCCCGTAACGTCCGATGCCGCACATTTCTCGTGAAATGCTTTGATTTGTTCATCCGTACTATCAAACGGGAGGTGGAAATCCTTTATACATAAATAATGTACATCCAACCGCTTCAAGGTCTTGAGGGTTGTATCCAAGTCGAAATGCACGAACGTATATCCCGCCATGCCGAGACGGAACGGATTCACGGATTTTGCCGCCTTCGGCTTTATAGGCATGGACAAACCCGCCCCCATCAAAGGTGCAGACCCAAGCAATAGTGCCCCGGCAAAACTTTGTTTAAAAAATTTTCTTCGAGTAAAATTCATTTTATCAGAATTTAGGTTCAACGATGGAAACAAAAGTACATAATTATTCGGGAAAATGACAATTAAATCTTCCATTTATGCTATCTTTTATCAAATTAAGCTTCAGCAAACACGGGCAAAGGAACCCGCCACAGCTTAGACTTTGCTACATTTTGGCAAAATAAAACAAACATATTCCAGAAACATGACAATTTATTTTATAATTTGTCGAAATTTAGCAGATTTTGTCGTATATTTGCGCTCGCATTTTCCTCTTTTCGGGGAAATAACAAAAACAGGGATGTTTTTTGGGCACGAACAGATTGATTATAAAGACTATATTGTTTTCTGTAGCTATGAAAAAAGCTATGGTGTTTTAGGTTTGTTTTAAGAATAATTGTTTAATATTAAAGTGTGTATTTATGATGAAAAGGTTTACAATGACCACTGCGGCCTGCTTGTTGATGGGTATGTCCGCAGCATTAGCACAGAACACCAAAGTAACCGGCCACGTGGTTGATGAGAATGGAGAACCGGTAATTGGTGCATCTGTTATCGTAAAAGGTACGACAATCGGTACAGTAACCGATTTTGATGGAAATTTCACATTGGATGTTCCAACCAAGCACAAGCATTTGGAAATCTCTTACGTGGGGATGAAGAGCAAACTGTTCAACGTCTCTTCCAAAATCAATGCCGTCCTGGAGACCGACTCCCAAAACTTGGACGAAGTGATGGTTGTGGCTTATGGTACGGCAAAGAAATCGGCTTTTACCGGATCTGCCGCCACGATCAGCAACGAGAAGATCGCGCAACGTCAGACTTCCAACGTAACCAATGCCTTGACAGGCCAGGTTGCCGGTGTGCAAACGACCAGTAACACAGGTCAGCCGGGCAAGGATGCGACCATCCGTGTCCGTGGCATCGGTTCCATGGCTGCCGACAACAAGCCTCTTTATGTCGTGGACGGTGTGCCTTACGACGGCGAGATTTCTGCCATCAGTACTTCGGATATCGAATCCATGACGGTATTGAAAGATGCCGCCTCCAATGCGTTGTATGGTGCGCGTGGCGCAAATGGCGTCATCTTGATCACGACCCGCAAAGGAAAAAGCGGTGAAGCCCGCGTGAACTTCGATGCAAAATGGGGTGTCAACAAGCGCGGTGTCCCTTCATACGAAACCATCACCGACCCGGGCAAATTCTATGAATTGAGCTATGAATCCATCTATAACGGTGACTTGAAGAAATATTTGGCCAACGGAGACTTGGCTGCCGCCAATGCTTATGCCAACCAAGCCATGTTATCCAGCAAATATCTGGGCTACCAAGTTTATACGATTCCCGAGGGCGAACAGCTCATCGGGATGGACGGCAAACTGAACCCGAATGCCAAGCTGGGCTATTCCGACGGCACTTACTATTATACTCCGGACAACTGGAGCGATGAATTGTTCGAGACAAACCCTCGCCAGGAATATAACTTGAACGTCAGCGCGCATCCGACAAGATGAACTATTATATGTCTGCCGGCTACTTGAACGACAAAGGCATCGTCCCGGAATCAGGGTTCAAGCGTTACACGGCCCGTTTGAAAGCGGACTACCAAGTCAAGCCATGGTTGAAACTGAGCGGCAACATGTCTTACACGCATTATGACAGCCGCGAGAAGGACTTGGAAGGCGACACTTCCAATGGTAACGCCTTCTACGCCGCAAATATCATGGGAGCCATCTATCCGATGTATATCCGCGATGCAAACGGGAACATCATGAAAGACAACCGCGGCTTCACCCGTTACGACTACGGATCGGACACGAACTTCAAGCGTGAGAATGTCATTCCTAACGGCAACCCGTTGGCAAGCTATATCTTGGACAAGCGTAATTTCGCAGGTGACGTGTTCAGCGGCAAATGGGGCGCGGACATCGACCTTTGGGGCGGTGTCAAGGCGAAAATCAACATAGGTGTGGACAACAACAACATCCAATACCGCAGCTTGAACAACCCCTATTACGGGCAGTATTCCGAGACTTCAGGTGTCGGCGGCATCATCTATTTGACTACTTACCGCACATTCAGCGTCAACCAGCAGTATCTGTTGACTTGGAATAAGACCTTCAACGATATTCACAACTTGGACATCCTGGCGGGTCATGAGAACTACAACTACAGATATTCTTACCTGTATGGCAAACGAGAGAAGCTTTACAACCCGGATGTTTACGAATTGGACAATGCCATCCTGAACCAAAACAACTCCTCTTATTCCAGGACATACGCAACGGAAGGCTGGTTGTTCCGCGCACAGTACGACTATGACGGCAAGTACTTCGGTTCCGCCTCTTACCGCCGCGACGCTTCCTCCGTCTTCCATCCAGACCACCGCTGGGGTAACTTCTGGTCATTCGGTGCGGGTTGGTTGATGAACAAGGAGTCTTTCTTGGAGAACCAAGACTGGATTGACATGTTGAAGTTCAAAATCAGCTACGGTATGCAAGGTAACGATGCGTTGTTGTATGAAGGCAGCACAGAACGTAACTACTATCCGTACATGGACCAGTACATTTTGTCAAACAGCAACGGCGACTTCTCCACATCCTTGAGTTATAAAGGCAACGAAAACATCACCTGGGAAACTTCCCACAGTTTCAATACCGGTTTCGACTTCACTTTCTGGGGAGGCAAATTGAGCGGTTCCGCCGAATACTTCTCACGTAAGACAACGGACATGCTTTACTTCAAGCCGGTAGCGGCATCCATGGGTTACTCCCGCTATCCGGAAAACATCGGGTCCATGGTCAACCGTGGCGTTGAATTGGACTTACGCTCTAATCTTATCGAGACCAAGAACCTCACTTGGGACATCAACCTGAACTTGACACACTTCAAGAACAAGATTAAAGAGCTGGCCCCTGAGTTGAACGGCGAATTGATTGATGGTAACCGCATCTATCGTGAAGGCGAATCCATGTACCAATTGTATTTGCCGAAATTCGTAGGAGTAGACCCAGAAACCGGCGAGAGCATGTGGGCATTGAAAGAACCGAATGCGAACGGCGAAACAACGACCAAGTCTTTTACGGAAGCAGCGTCAAACCGCTTTGCCACGGGCGACATCCTGCCAAAGGTATATGGCGGCTTCGGGACCAGCGTGACCGCATACGGATTTGACTTCTCCGTTTCATTCGCTTACCAGTTGGGCGGACGCATTTGGGACTATACCTATCAGGATTTGATGGGCGGGACATCCCAAGGAGAAGCTTTGCACGTGGACATGCTGAACCGCTGGACTCCGGAAAACAAGAACACGAACGTTCCGCGCCGTAACGTCCAAGACTCATCCGGCACGAACTACAAATCAGACCGCTGGTTGACTAGCTCCAACTATCTGAGCTTGCAGAATATCACATTCGGTTACACTTTGCCGAAGACTTTGACACGCAAAATCCAGATTGACGGCATCCGCCTCTACATGGTGGCAGACAACGTAGCGTTGTTGACTGCACGCAAAGGTATGGACCCGCGCCAGAGCTACTTGAACGCACAGAACGTTTATTCACCGATCCGTACAATCTCCGGCGGCATTTCATTGAATTTCTAATCCATTAAACGAGAATTCATCTTATGAAAATTTCAAATAAATATTTAGCATTCGCAAGCGCAGCTTTGATGCTGGCTTCTTGCGACTTGGACAAATTTCCGGAAGGCGAGCAGGTAACAGGCGACCAGAAAGAGGAAATCATCAACAAACGCCCGAACCTGATTACGGCAGAAGTCAATGCCATGGCGGCCAAATTGAACATGTTCGGTACGATTTCAACCGACCTCACTACCTATCACAACGACTACGGCGTCGCAGCCATTGCCCAAATGATAGACCAAAGCGGCCAGGACATGCCAGTAACCACTTCCGGCTACAACTGGTTCAAACGTGCCCAGAACTTCGAAGACCGTGTGTACGACAGCACCGACGACGAATTGATCTGGAAAACTTTCTACAATCACTTGAAAGCAGCCAACAGCGTATTGGCACTGACCGAAGGCACAGATGATGCCACGATGAAAATCTACCGCGGTCAAGCTTTAGCAGCCCGCGCCTACGACTACCTGAACTTGGCACAGCTATACCAATTCACTTACGTAGGACACGAGAATGCGTTGTGCGTGCCTATCGTCACAGAAACCATGACGGACGAAGAGCTGCAAAACAATCCCCGTGCTACAGTCCAGCAGGTTTACGACCAAATCATTTCAGACTTGAACCAAGCATTGGAATTGATGGGCGAAGATTATGAAAGCGGCAGTAACAAAGACCAAATCGATGCAGCCGTCGTTCATGGCTTGCGCGCCCGTGCCTATCTGATCATGCAGAAATGGAATGAGGCGGCAGCCGATGCAGAAGCAGCCATCGCCGGCGGCACGCCCCAGTCATTGGCAGAGGTATCCGTTCCGACATTCAACTCCGCCTCAGCTTCATCCTGGTTGTGGGGTGTATTAATCACGGAAGACAACGACGTCGTAACGACCGGTATCATCAACTGGCCGTCACACTTGTGCTCATTGACCGGCAACGGCTATACGACCTTGGTCGGTGCTTGGCGCAGCACTAGCAGCAAACTCTATGACATGATTCCAGCTTCGGACATCCGCAAACAGTGGTTCGTCTCTCCGGAAGGAACGACCACATTGGTCAGCAAAAAGGACATAGACGACTTCGGCATGTCACCTTATACAAACGTCAAATTCGGAGCCTACCAAAACGTTATCGGCAATCCGACCAACGCTTCGGACTGGCCTTTGATGCGCGTGGAAGAGATGTACCTGATTAAGGCGGAAGCGGAAGCGATGGGCGGCAACTTGGCAAAAGGCAAATCCACATTGGAATCTTTCGTCCAAACCTACCGCGACCCGCAATTCAAGAGCACAGCAACCTCGGCAACACAATTTCAGGATGAAGTATGGTTGCAACGCCGTATGGAACTTTGGGGTGAAGGCTTCGGGTTGTACGACATTTTGCGCCTGAAGAAACCGATCGACCGCAAGGATTCCAATTACGAAGCCATCGTGCAGTATCGCATCGAACCGGAATCACAAATCATGATTTACCGTATCCCGCAGTGCGAAATGAACACGAACGCAGGTATTTCTGACGACCAGAACAACCCTGCAGCTCCTCAACCGACTGTTTAAATCGCCGACAAGGGATGTCCTGCACATCCCAGACAATAAGCATCCCCGCTTTGGCAGCAAAACCTGCTCCAAGGCGGGGATTTTTTGTGTTTTCCGAGTAAATTCATAACTTTGCCCTTAGAAAACAGCATTTTTAATTCAATTAGTACAATATAACATGTCCGAAATTCCAGTCCTCATTTCAGACTTGGCTGTTATCCTTGTCAGCGCAAGTCTCGTGACAATACTCTTCAAATGGCTGAAACAGCCGGTTGTCCTGGGTTACATAGTTGCCGGAATCCTAAGCGGCCCAGCCTGCAAATTTACCCCGACCGTGGTAGACTCGAGCAGCATAAGCACATGGTCGGAAATCGGAGTAATCTTCCTTCTGTTCACTTTGGGACTCGACTTCAGTTTCAAGAAGTTGGTCAAAGTAGGCGGGACAGCCGTCACGGCCGCCCTGACCATCGTAGCCGGGATGATGTTTGTCGGCTACGCCACCGGCCTGATCTTAGGCTGGAGCCACATGACATCCCTCTTTTTGGGCGGGATGCTCTCCATGTCTTCCACGACCATCATCTACAAAGCATTAGACGACATGGGACTGCGCAATCAGAAATTCTCAGGGGTAGTATTAGGGATACTTGTGGTAGAAGACCTGTTTGCCGTATTGATGATGGTGCTGCTTTCGACGCTGGCAGTCAGCAAACAAGTAGAAGGCATCGAACTGCTGGACAGCGTCATCAAATTAGGCGTGTTTCTCATGTTCTGCTTTATCGTCGGCATTTACCTTGTCCCCTCGTTCCTCCAGTTTTGCCATAAATACCTTAATTACGAAACGCTGCTAATCATCAACATAGGCCTCTGTTTCGGCATGGTAAAGATAGCCACACTGGCAGGTTTCTCATCCGCCCTGGGTGCCTTCATCATGGGTTCGTTATTAGCGGAAACCATAGAGGCGGAACGCATCGAACGATTGGTCAAACCGGTAAAAGACCTGTTCGGTGCCATTTTCTTCGTTTCCGTCGGAATGATGATAGACCCGCAATTGCTATGGGAATACAAAATCCCCATACTTTTGCTAACCATCATCGTCATGGTAGGGCAAATCTGTTTCGGCACCTTCGGAGTACTTTTGTCCGGCCAATCCCTGAAAGTAGCCATACAATCCGGCTTCTCGTTGGCTCAAATCGGAGAGTTCGCTTTTATCCTGGCATCCCTGGGGCTTTCGTTGAAAGTAACGGACAAATTCCTTTATCCGATAGTCGTTGCCGTATCCGTACTGACGACCTTCTTCACGCCCTACATGATACGCTTCTCCGAACCGGCATACAACCATTTGGACCGCATAATTCCGGAGAAATGGAAGAACCTTTTACAAAAATATTCTTCCGGTTCAACCACAATCAACCAAAAGAGCGCATGGAACAAATTACTAAAGGCCCTTGCACGCATCGTCGGGACTTATGCGTCCGTGTCCATCGTACTGATTTTTGTATGGCTGCAATACGTTTCACCCATTATCACTTCGCACTTGCCCGGCTGGAAAGGGAATATCCTTTCTTTGGTGATGATATTGGCTTTGATATCCCCTCTTTTGCGCGCCATCATGATGAAAAAGAACCATTCCGTCGAGTTCCAGCAATTATGGAATGACAACAAATTCAACCGGGGTCCGCTGATTTCCCTTATCTTGCTGCGCGTCGTATTGTGCGTCATCATGGTCATGATTCCGGTTGCCCGGTTGCTCAATACAGCCGTCAGCTACATGTGGGTCATCACATCCTTAATCATCATTTCCATCATCTTCTCAAAAAAACTGAAAAAACAGTCCATCCTGATGGAACGCCACTTCTTCACGAACTTGACAGCTCGGGAAATTGAAGAAGAGAAACGAGCAACCATCAACCATAACTTTGCCAACCATATGCTGGAAAGAGACCTTCACTTAGCCGATTTCGAAATTAAACAAAACTCCCCCAGTGTCGGCAAGACATTACGGGAATTGAATTTCCGCAAGTATTGCAATGTAAATATCGTGACAATCATCCGCGGCGACATCCGAATCAACATACCCGGAGGGGAAGAACGACTTTACCCATTTGACAAAATCATCGTAGTCGGTTCCGATTCAGACTTGGAGCATTTCCGCACCTACGTCGAGGAGAAATACCAAGACTATAAGTCCCACTTGCACCCTACGACCAACGAAGTCAGCATCGAGCAGTTCCAAGTCTCTGCCAACTCCCCGTTAATAGGAAAGACCATTCAAGAGTCCGGCATACGGGACAAAGCAGATTGCTTGGTCATCGGCATAGAACGAGGAAACACCTCCATAAAAAATCCGGATCCTTCCACCGTATTCCAAGAAGGGGACTTGGTATGGATCGTGGGAGAACATTCCAAACTCTTGCGATTTTGCGTATGACTCGATATAAACATTAAATAGATTAAATAAAATGAAGTTCATAGGAATAATACCTGCCCGCTACGCTTCCACCCGTTTCCCCGGCAAGCCATTGGCCTTGCTGGGAGGCAAACAGATGATCCAGCGCGTGTATGAGCAAGTGGAGGACAGCGTTGACAAGGTTTGTGTCGCCACCGACGACGAACGGATTGAAGCGGCAGTAAAGTCGTTTGGAGGGAATGTTGTCATGACTTCCGAACATCACAGGAGCGGGACCGACCGCTGCGAAGAAGCGTACCAGAAAATAGGAGAACCATTCGACGTCATCATCAATATCCAGGGAGACGAACCTTTCATCCACCCAGAACAAATCGAGACTATCAAGCAATGTTTTGAAGAAGAAAGCACAGACATCGCCACTTTGGTAAAGCCGTTTGCGGCCGATGGGGATTTTGAAAACACGCTATTCAATCCGAACTCGCCCAAAGTCGTGGTAAACAAGAAAATGGAAGCCATGTATTTCAGCCGTTCCATCATCCCATATATCAGAGGGAAAAAATACACCGAATGGCTCCCTTCCCATGTCTTTTACAAACATATCGGCATGTACGCATACCGGGCGGATGTATTGAAAGAAATCACAGCCCTTCCCCCATCGTCATTGGAATTGGCAGAAAGTTTGGAACAATTGCGATGGCTGGAAAACGGATATAAAGTCAAAGTAGGCATCACTGAACAAGAGACGATAGGTATCGACACACCAGAAGATCTGGAAAAAGCCGAAAGACTTTTCCGGCAATAAAGGATGCCAATAGCTATTTTTCCCGAAAACGGAACGCCCGATGGTAAGCAAATGAACCATCGGGCGTTCTCTATGGCATGTGAAAAGATTACCATTTATAGTTAAAGCCGAAACTCAACAATTCATTCAGCTGCAAGAAAGAATCAAAATCCTTGTTTCGTGCCACACCATCATCATAACGCATATTCAAAGTAATGTTCGTGGAGAAAAACCGGCTCCAGGCAAATGAAAAACGATTCTCCCACTCCCCTTCTATACGCTTGTAGTTCGTATTATAATAAAAGCGTGAATACCAACTGACATTCCTGTTGATCTGGAAGTTCAAGGTCGCATTGATAGTCGAACCAAACAAGTTCTCCAATGTCGGGTATTCATCCGAGCCCTCTTTTTTCTTGAAATGTTTTCCCAGATTGATTTTATCGTCGATTGTCTGGCGGAACGTATAAGCCAACGGGGCAACATTGACATTGAAGGTAAGAGACTTATGCCTATCTTTGAATTTCTTGTTCAAGTCATATTTCATACCGACACCGACATTGATGCTGTAAGGAGAAAGGAAGCCGGCCTGACGTACATCCGAATTCTCCGCATAACTACTCAGTAGCTGTGTCTTGAACTCCATGTCTATCGTATAATACCACTTCTGGAAAGCTCGATAACCAAAGTTGGAATGCACACGGAACACATCATCACTCACTTTATAGCTGCGCAAAGTATCATTCGGCGCGGTATACAACGTATTCTTTATCTCCAACTCATTCGTAAATTGGACACGATCCTTGTTATAGTCATACCGAACATATTCACGATTGTTCAGGTTCAACGAACTGTTGCCACCCTTGTGCCAGTTGGGAGAAACATAGTTTTGCGCAAACTGGATAGAGCTTTCAAAATGTGACTTCCAATACCTTCGTTCCGGAATGAACTTCTCCGGAGCTTTTTCATCATCGAAACTGATATCATTGGTCACAACCAAAGGGAAATCATCCGTGATATTCTTTTTCACCACTTTAGCCTTGACCCCATCTTTGGGCAGCATGGACTGAGAGTAATGGAAATAGGTAGGATAGTTGCACTCGACATAGCGGTGAGCCATTTTTGCACTGTTTTCAGCCAAAATATAATCTGTAAAAATAGAATCAACAGGCATGAACGGCTTTGGCCGGTAAGCAGGCATACCCGCTTTTTTATCAAAAAAGACCAGATTGTCAGGCAAATAATTTCCTGAAAAGACAATAGGCATGAACAAGCGGTTGACTATCATCGTGTCTTTGAGCGTCACATAAGAGTCAAAGGAATTGGAGCGATTGTAAAAGTCATTGATTAGCATCTGCGCTTCAGGCGACATGACCAAGTCGTCTTTTATAAGGAATTTACGTAAAGACTGTGTAAACTTCTTCGGTTGCGTATATCCGCCATTCAATTCCATTAAACGAGTTCTCAAGTCTGGAAGTTCTTTTTCATCCACTGTAACCAGCGTATCCTGTTGGGACGATAGCGAAACAGGATGCTGAATCATAGCAGGCCTCAAAATAGATATCGTATCCTGAGCCGCAGCGAAGTGCCAGCCACATAAACCGGCGAACAATGTCAATACATAGCTTCTTTTCATTATTGTTTTCTACCAATTAAGTCCGTCTAATCTTCTTTGCTTGTGCAAATGTACATAATTAGTTCCAAAATTCTTCCACCACAACATATTTAAAAAGAATAATCGGCATAATTCAAGTTATTTTAAGAAGGTCGTTTGGCAAGAAAAGATAAAATCCATAACTTTGCCCTTTTGATTCAAAAACGATATGACAATGACCCGTTTTTAATGATTTAAACCGATTCCGGGATAAATTATCAAGGACGATGATTCTCATAAGTTAAATTGAATAGAATTATAAGATAACTAAAACAGTATTATCGTGGCTGATACAAAGTACATTTTTGTGACAGGCGGTGTGGTTTCTTCCTTAGGGAAAGGAATTATCTCCGCATCATTGGGTAAGTTGCTCCAAGCTCGTGGTTATAACGTAACTATCCAAAAATTTGACCCATACATCAATATTGACCCCGGGACATTGAATCCTTACGAACACGGAGAGTGTTATGTTACTGTAGACGGACATGAAGCTGATTTGGACTTAGGACATTATGAAAGATTCCTAAACATCCAAACAACCCGCGCCAACAACATCACGACCGGACGCATATACCAAAGCGTGATTGACAAAGAACGCCGCGGCGATTATTTGGGCAAGACTGTCCAGGTGGTACCTCATATCACGGATGAAATCAAGCGTAACGTCAAGCTATTAGGCAACAAATACAAGTTCGATTTTGTCATCACAGAAATCGGAGGCACTGTAGGCGACATCGAGTCTTTGCCATTCATGGAAAGTGTAAGGCAGTTGAAATGGGAATTAGGCAAAAATTGCATTTGCGTCCATTTGACCTATGTCCCTTATATCGCCGCTGCCAAAGAGTACAAATCAAAGCCCACTCAGCACTCGGTTAAGGAATTGCAATCATTAGGTATCCAACCGGACATTCTGGTCCTTCGCACAGAACATGAGCTTGCATCTTCTTTATTAAAAAAAGTTGCCTTGTTCTGCAATGTGACACCAGAAGCCGTCATCCAATCGGTAGACCTTCCTACCATATATGAAGTTCCGCTCATGCTGCAGCGCCAAAAAATGGATGAAATCGTATTGCGCAAGGTAGGGCTGGAAGTCGGGCCTACCCCGGAGATGAAAGCATGGAAAGAGTTCCTCAATATGAAATCCACTGCGACAGAAACTGTCAAGATTGGTTTGGTTGGCAAATATGTTGAATTGCAGGATGCTTATAAGTCCATCGACGAATCGTTGCTTCAGGCGGCTATCTACAACCATCACAAGTTGGAGCTTCACCTGTTCCATTCTGAAAAAGTGAACGATGGAAACGCCGCTGAATTGCTAAGCGGGATGGACGGCATTTTAATTGCTCCAGGTTTTGGACAACGAGGCATTGAAGGCAAGTTCGCCGCCATCAAATATGCGAGGGAAAACGATGTGCCATGTCTGGGCATCTGCTTAGGCATGCAATGCATGGTTATCGAATTCGCCCGCAATGTCTTAGGCTACAAAGATGCCAACTCAACAGAAATGGAGCCGAACACGACGCACAAGGTAATCGACATGATGGAAGAACAAAAGAACATCACGAACATGGGAGGTACCATGCGATTAGGAGCCTATGACTGCGACTTGAAAAAAGGTTCTAAAGTATATGAGGCTTACGGTAAAGAGCACATTCAAGAGCGCCACCGTCATCGTTTTGAGTTCAACAACGAATATAAAGAGCAATTCGAGAAAGCCGGGATGAAATGCACGGGCATTAATCCGGAAACGAATTTGGTGGAAGTGGTAGAAATCCCAACATTAAAATGGTTTATCGGCGTGCAATACCACCCAGAATACAACAGTACCGTCGTAAAGCCCAATCCATTATTCCTGAGCTTTGTGAAAGCCGCTATTGATAACAAGAAATAATAACAAAGAATGAATAAAAACACAATTATCGGTTTTGTGCTCATCGGCATCGTGCTTTTCGGATTCAGCTGGCTGAACCGGCCAACTCCTGAACAACTCGAAGCGCAACGCCGTTACCAAGATTCAATCGCGCAGGTCGAATTGGAAGCCCAAGCCGAATTAGAGAGAAAAAAGGCCAATCCCGCTGATGCAATGGCCGGGCTACCCGATTCTGTCCGCATGGCGCAGTTGCAAAATAGTTTCGGTGTTTTTGCAACCAAGATGGAAGGCAAAGAAGAACTCGTCACATTAGAAAACGAAAAAGTGGCCGTGGCGCTCAGTACGAAAGGAGGGCGTGTCGTTTCTGCCATATTGAAAGAATATGACAATTACAAAGGCGACCCACTGGTTCTTTTCACAGAAGAGAAGTCGGCTTTCGACTTGGCCCTTGTCACAGCCGCCAATCAAGTAGTCAACACGAAGAACTTGTTTTTCTCTCCTATCAAAGGGGCGGATTCCAACACGCTGACCATGCGATTGCAGCTGGACGAAAACAGGTCGTTGGATTTCAACTACCATTTGAGTGCGGACGACTACAAATTAAGCTTTTCCATCAAAGCAAATGGCTTGAACGGCTTGCTCGCACCGAATGTCAATACCCTCAGCATGACTTGGGAACAGGACATCTTGCAACAGGAAAAAGGACGAAAATTTGAAGACAGGTACGTAGAACTGCATTATAAGGAATGGGGAGACGCAACGGACTACCTGAGTGCCTCTGGAAACGTTGAGAAGCATCCAAAAGAAACGTTGCAATGGATTGGCTACAAAGATATGTACTTCTCTACGGTCTTAGTGGCTAAAGATGGATTCAAAGAGGCGCAGTTGACATCCAAACCGTATGCTTCTGGAGAATACCTGAAATACTTCAAAACAATAGCAGCTGTGGACTTCGATTTGCAAGGCACAAAAGCCACAGAGTTTGAATATTATTTCGTACCGAACCGCTATGAGTTGCTAAACGATTACAACAATCAAGTTGCGGACGGAGAAGACGAATTGAACCTGGAAAAGCTGGTTCCTTTAGGATGGGGCATCTTCCGCTGGGTCAATCAGTACTTTATCATTCCACTATTTGACTTCTTGGGCAAATTCATCTCCAACTACGGTTTATTGATTTTCCTGATGACAGTCATTATCAAGACAATATTATTTCCACTCACCTACAAGTCATACATCTCATCTGCGAAGATGCGTGTGTTGCGTCCACAAGTGGAAGCCATCAATGCCAAATACCCGAACAAGGAGCAAGCAATGGACAAACAGCGTGAAATCATGGAACTGTACAGCCGTGCCGGAGCCAGCCCGATGAGCGGTTGCGTGCCCATGTTACTGCAAATGCCTATCCTGATTGCGCTTTTCATGTTCTTCCCTTCTGCCATAGAACTGAGGCATCAAAGTTTCTTATGGGCGCAAGACTTGTCCACCTATGATGCCATCATCAGTTGGAAGACGCAGATACCATTGATTTCGACCTATTTCGGCAACCACATCAGTTTGTTCTGCCTGCTGATGACAGTGACAAACATAGCCTACACCAAGTTTAACATGGAAATGACAAACACGGGCCAGCAACAGATGCCCGGCATGAAGGCGATGATGTATATGATGCCACTTATGTTTTTGTTCATCTTCAATAGCTACGCTTCCGGTTTGACTTACTATTATTTTATCTCCACATTGATAACCATAGCGCAAACTCTATTCTTCCGATATACAATCGATGAAGAGAAGTTGCTTGCGAAGCTGGAGGCGAATAAACGTAAGCCTATGAAAAAATCCGGATTCATGAAACGTCTGGAAGAGGCTCAAAAGATGCAACAGGAACAGTTGAAACGCCAACAAGAGCAATTGAAGCATCAACGCGAAGAGCGTCAAAACAAAAAACGTCCGCAATGATTACACAAAAAAACGGTGGCAGCAACGAAAAATGCTGTCACCGTTTTTTTATAGTATGCCGGTTGCCCTTCCCCCTCCTATGCTATCCCATAAAAATCAAGAGAGCAGATATTGGTCTAACATTTTGCTCCTTTCCTCTCCTTCCAATGCTTTGAAATCTGGATCGTTCAGCTCGATGCGATTGACTAAAAACATGATGTTGTCATACGTCAAATCGATTGCCTGCTTATGGTTCATCAACATCAAGACAAAAGCCATGCGGTCTATTTTCAAGAAGTTCTTTGCCATTTGAGGATTCTTCTGTAAATAATCATGAACCGCAGGGGAAAAGTCCTCGTCTTTCAAACGAATGCGCAATTTGTTCCGGAGCATGGCGCGGTAATTCCCATCCTGATAGTTTTTATGGGACATTTCATGGAACAAGGCCCTCATGCTCCATTCCGCATTTTCCAGAGTGGCGATAACGCCATTTAATGTACGGGAATAAAACTCATACCCAACCCAGTCTTCCTTGCATTTATAGCGAAAGTCGTGCTCCACTTCGTGCCATCCTTCTGAAAAGACCGTACGTATTTGGATCTCATAGGTGGAGTCGATATATGGAGCATATTCAGGGGGAAGTTTTTCCCTAAATTCCTTGACAAACTGTTCCGGAATATTTCGTGTCAAATTCAAACGTTGAGGCCGGAATGTAGAGGGGTCCGGCGAATCTACCGACCGTTTCACCACATCCTTGCAACTGAAATAAAGAGATACCAAATCCACATCGTCGGGAAAATAAAGAACAATACGGAATCCTATTATATCTTGCATTTTCGACTCTCCGCTGCGATATTTATCTCCCTTAAATGCCATTTTATGCTGAATGGAACTCATTGTCTTCACTCGGTAAAACAGGCGGTACATCAATCCGCATCTGCTCAATGCCTCTGTCAAGTCATCTTTTATATTTTCAGCAATTGGTTCAATTGCGTTTTTCATTTGTTACTATTATTATTGTGTTTGTAAGAATGATATTCAAGGCAAAGATAACACATTCTTTTTCTTTTTCATTATTAAAATTTGTTTTGATCACATGGAGATATAAATCAATATTATGCCTAAATTTGCATAGAATTGAGGCAAGTACGATGCCTAACCAAAAACTTTCATGAAGGACTTAAGAAGAAAAACGATGAGGAAACTGATAAAAAGGATTGCATTCTTACTGATTTTTTCTTGCCAGTGTATTTCTCACGCACTATGCGGAGAGAAAGGGGATGTGGTTATCGGGGCAGAACGTTCCGACAAATTAGAAACTTTGTTGCAAGGGAGAAAAATCGGATTGGTAGTCAACCAAACATCCGTCCTGAACAATGAATTGCAAACGCACCTATTGGACTTCTTGGTGGAAAGCGGATACCAAGTGAAAGTAGTCTTTGCCCCAGAACATGGATTCAGAGGCACAGAAGATGCAGGCGAAGAGGTAAAAGACAGCAAGGACATCAAAACAGGAATACCCATCGTATCGATTTACGGGAAACAGAAAGCACCGACGGCAGGACAACTGGCTGAAATCGATGCCGTAGTTTTCGACATACAAGATGTCGGGGCGCGTTTTTACACGTATATCAGCACGATGCATTATGTCATGGAAGCTTGTGCCGAGAATGGCAAAGAGCTTATTGTTTTGGATCGTCCCAATCCCAACGATTATGTGGATGGTCCCATACGCCAACCTGGATTCCGTTCTTTTGTCGGCGTCGACCCGATTCCTCTTTTGCACGGATTGACGGTCGGGGAATTGGCCGGCATGATAAATGGGGAAGGGTGGCTCAAGTCCGGGGAAAATTCTTGTAAATTGGAAGTGGTTCCGATGTTGAATTGGAAACACGGAGACCCTTATTGGTTACCGGTCAAACCTTCACCGAACTTGCCAAACGACCAAGCCGTGCGTTTATATCCTTCCCTCTGCCTTTTCGAGGCAACGCCTTTCAGCGTGGGAAGGGGCACCTACTTCCCGTTCCAGGTTATCGGATACCCCGACAAGAAGTTCGGAACTTATCAATTCACTCCTGCCGCATTGCCAGGGTTTGACACCAATCCCATTCAAAAAGACAAGGTCTGTTATGGAGTCAACCTGCAAGAATATCCATTCGAAGGAGGCTTGACATTAAAGTTCGTCATGGATTTTTTTGACAAATGCGGACGCAATGCCACGTTCTTCTTTTCTCGGGCCAAATGGTTCGACTTGTTAGCTGGGACAGACCAGCTACGCAAACAAATCGCCGAAGGAATGAGCGAAGAACAGATAAGGGAATCATGGAAAGAAGGGCTGGACAAATACAAGGAAATGCGGAAGAAATATTTGTTGTATGGCGAATAAGGAAAATCCCCTTGCCTACGCCTGAAGGGAAAGCTCCCCATGAAATTCTCATTTAGTGGTTATCAAAAGAAAATTTCATGGGGAGCTTTCTGCCATACCTTCCGGTCTCCTGCCAAATGGGGCAATTTCTTCTTAATTTCTTGCCAATACCATCACGACGTTGCCATCTGCATCCACCAATAACATCTCATCGGCGTTCGCACCCGCCTTGACGGCTCTTACGGCAGACATGGATTGCAATATCTTTGTCTCCATATCCATATCAGGGCAAGCCATCATCGTGGTCAAACCATCCTCAATCCTCATCGCCGAGGCATCCTTGGCATCCAAAGTCACGGAAGTATTGAATATATTACAACCGGCATTCCCGTGTAATTTGTTTTCTTTCATGTCAAACTCCATGAATGGGGTATTTTCACAGTTTACTTTCTCCCCTTTCACTTCCACGACATTCCACTTACCTTCCAACTGCTTGGCATCCGTTTTAGAACCGGAACAAGCGAACAAAGCTCCTGCCAGCGCAGGAACCAACAGGGCATGCATAAAAAACTTTTTCATCCTATCATATCTTTTCATTTATGTATAAGATGCAAATAACGTGCCAAAAGCTGCATTATTAATATCGTTTCACTTTTTGTTCAGACATCCGCTACTATCGACTGGCCGCCCAATTTTTCATTCTCCCTTTCTGCTTATGCCTGCGCAACATCGATAATCGCAAAGATTCAATTAAGATTGCCTATTTTCCTGTTAATTGCTATATTTGCTCTATGATATAAACATTAGTTGATTTTCATCAAAATATGGGCAAATACATATATTCATATATCATCGCCATAGGACTGGCAAGCATCTTTCTTACCAATAGTTGCCAAACCAAGCAGCAGGACAAGGACGATAATGTTTCAGAAGTAGATACATTGCAACATATCTACGAATATGGAATCTGCATAGATTCCCTCAATTTGTACCACTACGAAATCAAACAAGGAGACAATCCCGCGGCCATCTTTTCTAAATTGGGCTATTCCGCAATGAAAGCAGACAGCATAAGCAAAGCATCTGCCAACGTATTAGACCCGAAGAAAATAAAG
>CALBYC010000210.1 GCA_937890135.1 uncultured Parabacteroides sp. | reverse complement strand
GACTGTAACTCAGCTGGCTTACGCCTTCGGTGGTTCGAATCCATCACTGCCCACTACCTCCCCGAATGCGACAAGCGGAAGTAGCTCAGTCGATAGAGCACTAGCCTTCCAAGCTGGGGGTCGCGGGTTTGAGCCCCGTCTTCCGCTCATTCTGCCTAAATAGCTCAGCGGTAGAGCACTTCCTTGGTAAGGAAGAGGTCCCGAGTTCAAGTCTCGGTTTAGGCTCGTATAGTGTAAGGATAAATTATTAATCAAATAAAGAACAATTAAGTTATGGCAAAAGAGAAATTTGACAGATCGAAACCACATGTTAACATTGGTACGATTGGTCACGTTGACCACGGTAAAACAACTTTGACAGCTGCAATCACAACAGTATTGGCAAAGAAAGGTCTTTCAGAATTGCGTTCATTCGATTCTATCGACAACGCTCCTGAAGAAAAGGAAAGAGGTATCACAATCAATACTTCTCACGTAGAATACCAGACTGCAAACCGCCACTATGCTCACGTTGACTGTCCGGGCCACGCCGACTATGTGAAGAACATGGTAACTGGTGCCGCTCAGATGGATGGTGCTATCATCGTTGTTGCTGCAACTGATGGTCCTATGCCTCAGACTCGTGAACATATCTTGTTGGCTCGTCAGGTAAACGTACCTCGCTTGGTGGTTTTCTTGAACAAGTGCGATATGGTTGATGATGAAGAAATGTTGGAATTGGTAGAAATGGAAATGCGTGAATTGCTTTCATTCTATGGTTTCGACGGCGACAATACTCCTATCATCCGTGGTTCTGCCCTGGGTGCTTTGAACGGTGATCCGAAATGGGAAGAGAAAATCATGGAATTGATGGACGCTTGCGACACTTGGATTCCATTGCCTCCGCGTGAAGTGGACAAGCCTTTCTTGATGCCTGTTGAAGACGTGTTCTCTATCACGGGCCGTGGTACAGTGGCTACAGGCCGTATCGAAACGGGTGTTGTGAAGGTTGGTGACGAAGTTCAGATCATCGGTTTGGGCGCTGACGGCAAGAAGTCAGTCGTAACTGGTGTCGAAATGTTCCGCAAATTGTTGGATCAGGGCGAGGCTGGTGACAACGTAGGTCTGTTGTTGCGTGGTATCGACAAGAACGAAGTTAAACGTGGTATGGTAATCTGCCATCCGGGTCAGGTTAAACCTCACTCTAAGTTCAAGGCCGAAGTTTATATCTTGAAGAAAGAAGAAGGTGGCCGGAACAGAAATGGTAATGCCGGGCGACAACGTGACTATCGAAGTAGAATTGATCTACCCGGTAGCATGTAGCGTAGGTTTGCGCTTCGCTATCCGTGAAGGCGGCCGTACCGTAGGTGCCGGTCAGATCACCGAGTTGGAAAATTAATCCTCCTCATAAACTAAGCCGGCCGCCGGGCGGCCGGCTATTTACGGAACTAGCTCAGTTGGTAGAGCACTGGTCTCCAAAACCAGGTGTCGGGAGTTCGAGCCTCTCGTTCCGTGCAAAAACAATCGATTCGATGAAGAAAATAGTTGAATATATTAAAGAATCTTATAACGAACTTGTATATAAGGTTTCTTGGCCTACAAGGACAGAGCTCGCCAATAGTGCAGTTGTGGTTATGTTTGCTTCCCTTATCATAGCTGTCGTGATCTTTGTCATTGACATGGGTTTTGAAAGTGTGATGCGCTTCTTCTACGAAAAAATCTTTTAATCGGTACAGGTATGTCTGACGTGCAGAAAAAATTCTATGTCTTGCGAGCCATCAGTGGCAAGGAGAACAAAGCAAAAGAATACTTGGAAGCTGAGGTAAAGAATACCGACTTAGGAGAATATGTATCACAGGTTCTCATCCCGACCGAAAAGACTTTTATCACTCGTAACGGGAAAAAAGTGCTGAAAGAGCGAGCTTATTTGCCCGGTTACGTTTTGGTGGAAGCGGCTTTGGTAGGCGAAGTGGCCCATCGATTGATAAACACCCCCAACATCATCGGCTTTTTGGGAGGGTCCGACAATCCGGTCCCTTTGCGGCCGTCGGAGGTCAATCGTATCTTAGGTACGGTTGATGACATGATGGAACAGCCCGAAGACGTGAATTATCAATTCACGGTGGGTGAAAGTGTGAAAATCACTTTTGGTCCGTTCAATGGATTCAGTGGAATCATCGAGGAGGTCAACACGGAGAAACGCAAGCTCAAGGTGATGGTAAAGGTCTTCGGACGAAAGACACCGCTTGAGCTGGCTTATACGCAAGTAGAGAAAGAATAAGGACTCTTGTTACGAAAAGTGCTTATCTTTCGGTTATTGATGTTATATATCTAAAATTTAGAAAAATGGCTAAAGAAGTTGCTGGACAAATCAAATTGCAAATCAAAGGAGGAGCAGCAAACCCTTCTCCCCCAGTAGGACCTGCTTTGGGTTCAAAGGGTATCAATATTATGGAGTTTTGCAAGCAATTTAATGCCAAGACCCAAGACAAGGCTGGTAAGATTTTACCTGTTGTAATTACTTACTATGTCGATAAGTCTTTCGACTTTGTTGTTAAAACCCCTCCTGTAGCAATTCAATTGTTGGAAGCTACTAAGTTAAAGAGTGGTTCTGCTGAGCCGAATCGTAAGAAAATTGCAGAAATTTCTTGGGATCAGGTAAAAACGATTGCAGAAGACAAGTTACAAGATTTGAACTGCTTTACTGTCGAATCAGCCATGAGAATGGTTGCCGGAACAGCAAGAAGCATGGGTATCACAGTTAAAGGGACATTCCCGGGTAATAATTAATAAACTTCAATTGAAATGAGTAAACTTACAAAAAATCAAAAGTTGGCTTTAGAAAAGATTGAAGCAGGGAAGGCATATTCATTGATGGAAGCTTCGGCTTTGGTGAAGGAAATCACCACCACGAAGTTCGATGCCTCCGTAGATGTGGATGTCCGTTTGGGTGTTGATCCCCGTAAGGCCAATCAAATGGTGAGAGGTGTTGTTTCATTGCCTCACGGAACAGGTAAGCAGATTCGGGTTCTTGCATTGTGTACTCCAGATAAGGAAGCGGAAGCTACTGCCGCTGGTGCTGACTATGTGGGCTTGGATGAATACATCAACAAGATCAAAGGTGGCTGGACGGATGTCGATGTCATCATCACTATGCCGTCCATCATGGGTAAAATCGGTGCTCTCGGCCGCGTGTTAGGTCCTCGTGGCTTGATGCCGAACCCAAAGAGCGGTACGGTTACCAATGAAATCGGAAATGCTGTGAAAGAAGTGAAACAAGGCAAGATCGACTTCAAGGTCGACAAGGCCGGCATCGTTCATACTTCTATCGGTAAAATTTCATTCAATCCTGAACAGATCAAAGACAATGCCAAAGAGTTCATTACAACTTTGATCAAGTTGAAACCATCTTCAGCAAAAGGTACATATATAAAGAGCATTTATCTTTCAAGTACTATGAGTCCGGGTATTAAGATCGACCCTAAATCAGTTGACGAACTTTAAAAACAATTGAACGATGAGAAAGGAAGATAAAGGTGTTATTATAGAACAACTCACCACTTTACTGAATGAGTATCCTAATTTCTATTTGACTGATATCGAGGCTATGGATGCCGAGACTACCAGCCGGTTGAGAAGGGAATGCTTCAAGAACGAAGTAAAGCTGGTTGTTGTTAAAAACAGCTTGCTGAGAAAAGCATTGGAGAATGTGGAAGGTGATTTCTCGCCTCTGCATAGCGCAATGAAAGGGAACACGGCGGTCATGTTATCCATGGTTGCAAATGCCCCCGCCCGTTTGATCAAGGACTTCACCAAAGATTCAAAAGAGGACGGCAAGCCCCAGTTGAAAGGTGCTTACGTTCAAGAAGGCTTCTATGATGCCGCTTCTTTGGATATGTTGGTAAGTATCAAGAGCAAGAAAGAACTTATTGCCGATGTTATCGCATTGTTGGAATCTCCGGCAAAGAACGTTATTTCAGCTTTACAGTCATCCGGACAAACTATCCATGGTTTGTTGAAGACATTGGAAGAAAGATAATTTATAATTAAACAAAGTAAAATAATCATTTAAATCATACAAAAATGGCAGATTTGAAAGCATTTGCAGAACAATTAGTAAACCTGACCGTAAAAGAAGTTAGCGAATTGGCTACAATTTTGAAAGAAGAATATGGTATCGAACCGGCTGCCGCAGCTGTTGCTGTCGCTGGTCCTGCTGCTGCTGGTGCTGCAGCTGTGGAAGAAAAGACTTCTTTCGATGTAATTTTGAAATCAGCTGGTGCTGCGAAATTGCAGGTTGTTAAGGCTGTTAAAGAGCATTGTGGTCTTGGTTTGAAAGAAGCTAAGGACTTGGTAGACGCAGCTCCTAGCAAAGTTAAGGAAGGTATTTCTAAAGAGGATGCTGAAGCATTGAAGAAAGCATTGGAAGAAGCTGGCGCAGAAGTTGAGCTTAAGTAATATTTCAAACCTGTTAATCAGGAAGTTGGTTAAGAATCTTTGGTGACGAAGATTCTTAACCTTTTTGTGTCTATAATTTCTATAAGTTCAATAAAATCCGTACTAGATGTCTTCAACAGCTAATAATCAAAGAGTTAATTTTGCTTCGATAAAGAATTCTCTACCCTATCCAGATTTTCTCGAAGTACAATTGAAGTCTTTTCAGGACTTCCTTCAGCTCGACACGCCTCCCGAGAAAAGAAAAAAGGAGGGATTGTACAAAGTATTTGCTGAAAATTTCCCCATAGCCGATACTCGTAACAATTTTGTGTTGGAGTTCTTAGATTACTATATCGATCCTCCCCGCTATAGCATTGACGAATGCATAATGCGTGGACTAACCTATAGCGTACCTTTAAAGGCGAAATTAAAGCTTTATTGCACAGACCCTGACCATGAAGATTTTGACACAGTCATTCAGGATGTGTATTTGGGACCTATTCCTTACATGACGGAACGGGGTACTTTTGTCATTAATGGTGCTGAGCGTGTTGTTGTCTCACAATTGCATCGTTCTCCAGGCGTGTTCTTCGGCCAAAGCATTCATGCGAACGGAACCAAGTTGTATTCTGCCCGTATCATCCCATTCAAGGGTTCTTGGATCGAGTTTGCAACAGACATCAACAATGTCATGTATGCTTATATTGACCGAAAGAAAAAGTTGCCTGTCACGACGTTGCTGAGGGCTATAGGCTTTGAAAGTGACAAAGACATCCTTGAAATCTTCAACTTGGCAGAAGAAGTAAAAGTGACGAAGTCCAATTTGAAAAAAATGGTTGGCCGCAAGCTGGCTGCTCGCGTTTTGAAGACTTGGGTGGAGGATTTTGCGGATGAAGATACCGGTGAGGTAGTTTCCATTGAACGTAATGACGTGATTGTTGACCGCGAATCGATACTTGATGATGACAATATTGAGGCAATCTTGGATTCGGGTGCGCAAAATATTTTGTTGCACCGTGAAGACCAAAACCTTTCTGACTATGCTATAATATATAACACTTTGCAAAAGGACCCGAGTAACTCTGAAAAGGAGGCCGTCCTTTACATTTACCGCCAGTTGCGTAATGCCGAGCCTGCCGATGAAGCAAGCGCGCGTGAGGTGATCACCAACTTGTTCTTCTCGGACAAACGTTACGACTTGGGCGACGTAGGTCGTTACCGTATTAATAAGAAATTGAACCTGAACATCAGCGAGGATGTCAAGGTTCTTACGAAAGAAGACATCATTGAAATCATCAAATACTTGATCGAGTTGATTAACTCGAAAGCGATAGTTGACGATATTGACCATTTGAGCAACCGCCGTGTTCGTACGGTAGGCGAACAATTATACAACCAGTTTGGCATCGGCCTGGCCCGAATGTCCCGTACGGTACGTGAACGAATGAACGTCCGCGACAATGAAGTGTTCACTCCGATTGATTTGATCAATGCCAAGACGATTTCGTCCGTTGTAAATTCCTTCTTTGGGACAAACGCCTTGTCTCAATTTATGGACCAGACGAACCCTTTGGCGGAAATCACGCACAAGCGGCGTTTGTCGGCGTTAGGTCCGGGCGGCTTGTCTCGTGACCGTGCCGGATTCGAGGTCCGCGACGTGCATTATACCCATTATGGCCGTTTGTGCCCAATCGAGACGCCTGAAGGCCCTAACATTGGTTTGATTTCATCTCTTTGCGTATATGCAAAAATAAATGATTTGGGCTTCATTGCAACGCCTTACCGCAAGGTGGAGAATGGCGTGGTCGACCTTTCCGAAGCCGGATTGCGTTATTATACGGCTGAAGAGGAAGAAGACAAGATTATCGCACAAGGCAATGCCCCTTTGGATGACGAGGGCCATTTCGTGCGGGATAAAGTAAAGGCCCGCCAAGAAGCGGATTTCCCTGTGGTGTCTCCCGAAGAGGTCAACTTGATGGATGTGTCTCCTACCCAGATCGCTTCCATCGCCGCTTCTTTGATTCCTTTCTTGGAGCATGACGATGCCAATCGTGCCTTGATGGGATCTAACATGATGCGGCAGGCTGTTCCTTTGCTAAGGACGGATGCCCCGATTGTTGGGACGGGCATTGAAGCTCAGGTCGCCCGCGATTCGCGTACCCAGATTATCGCGGAGCGTGAGGGAGAGGTCGTATTCGTTGATGCGACTTGCATCAAAATCAAGTACGACCGTACGGAAGACGAGGATTTCGTAAGTTTTGAAGACTCTGTCAAGACATACAATATCCCAAAATGGCGTAAGACCAACCAATCTACCACCGTGGACTTACGTCCTATCTGCCACCGTGGCCAGCGTGTTGTGGCCGGTGACATTCTGACGGAAGGCTATTCCACGCAAAATGGAGAATTGGCATTAGGCAAGAACGTGAAAGTGGCTTACATGCCTTGGAAGGGATATAACTACGAGGATGCGATCGTCTTGAACGAACGCATGGTCCGTGAGGATTTCTTTACCTCCGTGCATGTGGACGAATATATCCTTGAAGTACGTGAGACGAAACGCGGCATGGAGGAACTTACTTCTGATATCCCCAACGTAAGTGAGGATGCCACCAAGAATTTGGATGAAAGAGGCATTGTCCGGGTTGGAGCGCGTATCGAGCCGGGAGACATTTTGATAGGAAAGATTACCCCGAAAGGCGAATCCGATCCTTCTCCCGAGGAGAAATTGCTGCGGGCTATTTTTGGAGACAAGGCAGGCGATGTGAAGGATGCGTCTTTGAAAGCTACCCCTTCTTTGCGAGGCGTCGTGATAGATACGAAATTGTTCTCCAAGGCTGTCAAGAAACGGAAGGCGAAAGCAGCGGATAAGGCTATTTTGCCGAAGCTTGATGAAGAATATGAAAGCAAGATGGCCGAATTGAAGACCTTGCTCGTGGATAAGCTGATGACGCTGACCTCAGGCTTGTTGTCTCAAGGCGTTAAGGACTACATGAACTCGGACGTGATAGCCAAGGGGGCGAAATTCATGCGTCATGCCTTGGAAGAGTTGGACTATAATGCCATACAAGTCAGCTCCTGGACTGCAGACGAGGCAAAGAATGAATTGATCAAGCAGGTTATATTGAACTATTTAAAGAAATATAAAGAGCTTGATGCCGAATTGCGCCGAAAGAAGTTCGATTTGACTATCGGTGATGAACTTCCTACTGGTATCGTCCAGATGGCCAAGGTTTACGTAGCCAAGAAACGTAAGATTCAGGTCGGGGACAAGATGGCCGGTCGTCACGGAAACAAAGGCATCGTGTCCAAGATTGTCCGTCAGGAGGACATGCCTTTCTTGGCAGACGGCACTCCTGTTGACATCTGCTTGAATCCGTTGGGTGTGCCTTCCCGTATGAATTTGGGTCAGATTTTTGAAGCCGTGCTAGGTTGGGCTGGACGAAATTTGGATGTCAAGTTCGCCACTCCTATCTTCGACGGTGCGTCCTTGGACGATCTGAATGCGTGGACGGACAAGGCCGGCATTCCCCGTTATGGCAAGACTTATTTGTACGACGGAGGCACAGGAGAACGCTTTGACCAGCCAGCGACTGTCGGAGTTACCTACTTCTTGAAACTGGGCCACATGGTTGACGACAAGATGCATGCCCGTTCCATCGGCCCGTACTCTTTGATCACGCAACAACCATTGGGTGGTAAAGCCCAGTTTGGTGGACAGCGTTTCGGGGAAATGGAGGTTTGGGCACTGGAGGCTTTCGGTGCGGCCCATGTCTTGCAAGAGATTTTGACAATCAAGTCCGACGATGTTGTCGGACGTTCTAAAGCTTATGAAGCTATAGTCAAAGGAGATCCGATGCCACAGCCCGGCATCCCGGAGTCTTTGAACGTATTGCTCCACGAGTTAAGAGGTTTAGGCTTAAGCCTGACACTTGAATAATTTCAATCAATTCAATCATAGAAGTAGATGGGCTTTTGCCCGTCTACTTTCCCTAATTGATAACTCTTTATAAATATATAATATGGCCTTTAGAAAAGATAACAAGATAAAGAGTAACTTTACTAAAATAACCATCGGCTTGGCTTCTCCGGAAGAAATCCTGGAAAATTCGTATGGTGAAGTGCTCAAGCCTGAAACGATAAACTACCGTACCTATAAGCCTGAACGTGACGGTTTGTTCTGCGAGCGCATTTTTGGTCCGATCAAGGACTATGAATGCCATTGCGGTAAGTACAAGCGCATCCGTTACAAAGGCATTGTGTGCGACCGTTGTGGTGTGGAAGTTACCGAAAAGAAAGTCCGTCGCGAACGTATGGGACATATCCATCTGGTTGTTCCTATTGCCCACATTTGGTACTTCCGTTCTCTGCCCAACAAGATAGGTTATTTGTTGGGACTCCCGACGAAGAAGCTGGATGCTATCATCTATTATGAAAGATACGTGGTCATTCAGCCTGGTTGTGTAGACACGGTCAGCGAATTGGACTTATTGTCGGAAGAGGAATATTTGGATATTTTGGATAACCTTCCAAAAGAAAACCAGTTGCTGGAAGACTCTGATCCTAACAAGTTCATCGCCAAGATTGGAGCGGAAGCGATTTATGACTTGCTGACCCGCATCGATTTGGATTCCTTGTCATACGAGCTGCGCCATCGCGCCAGCACGGACAGCTCGCAGCAACGTAAAAATGAAGCATTGAAACGTCTGCAAGTTGTGGAATCGTTCCGTGCTTCCAAAGGGAAAAACAAGCCCGAATGGATGATAATGAAGGTCATACCCGTTATCCCTCCCGAACTTCGTCCGTTGGTCCCGTTGGATGGCGGTCGTTTTGCCACTTCTGACCTGAATGATTTGTATCGCCGTGTTATTATCCGCAATAACCGCTTAAAGCGATTGATAGATATTAAAGCCCCTGAAGTTATCTTGAGGAACGAGAAGCGAATGCTCCAAGAGGCTGTCGATTCATTGTTCGATAACTCAAGAAAATCCAGTGCGGTAAAGACGGAAGCCAACCGTCCTTTGAAATCGTTGTCTGATAGTTTGAAAGGCAAGCAAGGACGTTTCCGTCAAAACCTTTTGGGTAAACGTGTGGACTATTCCGCTCGTTCTGTGATTGTTGTCGGACCTGAGTTGAAAATGCACGA
>CALBYC010000209.1 GCA_937890135.1 uncultured Parabacteroides sp. | reverse complement strand
GACGACAGGCAAACTGCTTTCTATGGCTTCCGGGTCTTCCAGGCGAACGCCCATCATCTGGTAACCGCCGCAGATGCCTATGACTTTCTTCCCCGCCTTATAAGCGCGGACGATCGCATCCGCCACCCCATTGGCGCGGATGGACTGCAGGTCCGCCAAGGTGCTTTTGGAACCGGGCAGGATGACGATATCCGCCATTTCAATCTCTTCCGGATTGTTCGTGTAATATGAATTGAAACGTCCGTCTGTTTCCAGGACATCGAAATCGGTGAAATTGGAAATGCGCTTCAGCAGGACAATCGCCACGTTGATTTTGCCTTGCCGGTAACTCTTGTTTTTCATTTCCAAGGCGACGGAGTCCTCTTCTTCGATTCTTATATCCCGGAAGAAAGGTATGACACCCACCACGGGGACACCGGTCAAGTCTTCAATGATTCTTTTCCCCTCTTCAAACAGGGATACGTCCCCACGAAACTTATTGATGATGATTCCTTTTATCAAAGCTCGTTCTTCCGGTTTCAACAAAGCGATAGAGCCGTACACCGACGCAAATACGCCACCGCGGTCGATGTCTGCCACCAAATATGTATCCGCCCCGGCATAAAGAGCCATCCGCATGTTGGTTATGTCCCGGTCGCGCAAGTTGATTTCCGAAATGCTCCCCGCCCCCTCCAGCACGATCGGGTTATATCGTCCTCGCAAGCGTTCGAAAGCTTTTTGGGCTTCCTTGAACAGTTCCTCTTTCCGGGCATGAACTCCAAAATAATCCTTTGCCGACATATTTCCGACCGGTTTCCCGTTCAGGATAATCTGCGACCCCTTGTCAGTGGTCGGTTTCAGCAAAACAGGATTCATATCCGTGTGAGGAGAAATGCCACAGGCCTCCGCTTGCACCACCTGCGCTCTTCCCATCTCCCCGCCTTCGGGAGTAGAAAAGGAATTGAGCGACATATTTTGCGCTTTGAAAGGAGCAGGCGAATAACCGTCCTGCTTGAATATACGGCAAAAAGCCGTATTGATGATGCTTTTCCCCGCATCCGAACAAGTTCCTACGAACATTATCGGTTTCTGAAACCTCTTTGCCTCCATGCCGTTCCCTATTTTATAAAATCCCTATCCATTTGTGCGTTTGCAGACTAAGCCTCCATTGCGGGTGCTTCAGGATATATGCCACCACTTCTTTCGTATTCTTGCACGAGCAAGGCTGGAGAAAGTGCGCCCGGGCAGGTAATGACAAATAGGGTTCGACATCCTCGCCTCCCGTATAGACCACCTTCACCTCGTCAATGCGCTTTAAGGCAACCGGTGCCCCTTTGGGCGAACAAGTAATCCAATCGGTTGCGTCCGGGACCGAGTGCGTGCCGTTAGTCTCGATGCATACATATTTCCCTATCCGGTGCAATTCATCCACAAAAGCGTCATCTATCCATAACGAAGGTTCGCCTCCGGTCAGCACGACCATCTTCGCCGGACACTGGGCGGCTTTCGCCATAATTTCCTCGTCGCTCATCCAATCCCCTTCTTCATGCTCCGTGTCACAAAAGCTGCATTTCAAGTTGCAACCCGAAAAACGGATGAACAAGGCAGGTGTGCCCGTATGGTATCCTTCCCCTTGCAGGCTATAGAATATCTCGTTAATCTTTCTCATAAATCGCAATATTGCCTTCAGACTCCTGTACCTCCACTTTGAAACAATTTGGAACTTGCGAACAAATCCAGCAAGCGATATTCTCGGCTGTCGGATTAAAAGGAAGCACATCATTCAGGACTTTATGGTCCAGCTGGTCCTGTACAATCTTCTTCACCCATGAAAAGTCCGTAACCATTCCTTCTTGATTCAACTGGCGCGAGCGGCAGTAAACAGTAATAATCCAATTATGGCCATGCAAATTCGTACATTTACTGGCATAGGAAAGAGCGAGCTCATGAGCTGCAGATATTTCCAATCTTTTGATGACTGTATACATAAAAAATAAAAGTTAGGAATTAAGGCAAGAAGCGTCTGATGTCACCTTAACGTTCTGCAAGCGCAAAGATACGAATATTTTCCACAACAATCCGCCTCCCCCTGATTATTAATGCATACCTTTCCACAGCAATATTCCTATTCCACACATGAAAGAAAGGAAAAGCCTGCGGCCTTTTCCCGAAGAGGTGGCAAGCTTTTTGATTTTTCTTATCATGCGGGCATGTAAATCGGGATTTATGTCTAAATTTGTCATCCGAAAGGGATTATATCGGACTGATGAGACTCAAAGACAAAATAACAACCAGATTCGTCCTTTACATCGCATTCTTCGTCCTGTTTGCGTCTTGCCAACAAGAAACCCCGGTTACTTCGGTCATCCATGTGGACGGAGAAGGGACGAGGCAAGAGGTCGACCCGGACATGTATGGCATATCCTTGGAAGAAATCAACCATGCCATTGATGGCGGGCTTTATGCCGAAATGATACAAAACAGGAGCTTCGAAGACGGCGTTCCGCCTTTGAACTGCCCTTATGACGTCAAGCGGAACGTATTAACCACACCGAACGGCTACAACATGCCCTTCATACGTCCGGACTCCATCCCCGGCTGGAGGGCCTTGTCTCCTTCCACATGGATTTATTTGGATACAAAAGAACTATTGAACAGCAGAAACCACCGGTCGCTATTGGTGGGCATTTCCCCCACTTCCGGACAACGGGGCGGCGTGGCCGCTGAAGGGTATGGCGGGCTTTCCGTCCGGAAAGGGGAAAGCTATACGCTATCCTTTTACGTCAAAGGAGCTTCTTTCTTGCCGAAATCGTTCAACGTCGCTTTGGAGGATTCCGCGGGAAACCAAAAGCTGAGCGACGTATGCACCGTGAACGCGCGGAATGAATGGACTAAAATACGACACACATTCCATGCCAACCGCAACAGCGACCAGGCAATCCTTACCTTTTCGTCCGACAGCAGCCAGATGTTTTGGCTGGATGTCGTTTCACTTTTCCCAAGGACATGGAAAGGGAGACCGAACGGGCAGAGAATCGACTTAATGGAGGCATTGGCCGCATTGCATCCCCGCTTCGTCCGTTTCCCCGGAGGTGCTTTCGCCGAAGGATATACGGCAGGCACTTATCCCATTTGGAAAGAAACGATAGGAGACATTGCGGAACGGAAACATTTCTGGGGTATCTGGGGATACGGCACCACCAACGGAATGGGTTTCCACGAATACCTGCAGATGTGCGAAGACTTAGGGGCAGAACCGGTTTATGTGATAAACAGCGGCATCACGAGCATGTCACGCCGCCCGCGGTACGAATCCATCACGGAAATGGACAAATTGGTTAAAGATGCCTTGGATGCCATCGGATATGCCAATTATCCTCCCGATTCCACCTTGGGCAAATTACGTGCCCAAAATGGTCACCCCGCCCCTTTCCACCTGAAATATATCGAAATAGGCAGTGAGAACTATGGGCATGAATATACCAAAAGATATGACTTGTTCAGAGAAGCCATCCGGGAGAGATGGCCGGGAATCACGGTTATCAGCAATGCCCTGGTGGGAAAACGGGCACGGACGGACTGGAAGGACACGCACTTCAACGGCAAGAATTCCTTTTTCCTGAACAATTGCGGGAAATACGAAAACATCCGCAGCCGGCACCAATGGGAAAACACGTTTGTCGGGGAGTTCGGGAACATGCAAGCCCCCGAAGCCAGGACGATGGAAGCGACTATCGGAGAAGCTTGTTTCCTGACCGTGGTCGAACAGCACCCGGACATGATGAACCGGATTGCTTATTCGCCCATGTTGGGACATGCCGGATACACGGGTCCACGCTTGCCCTTGCTCCTCTTCAACAACCACCAGGTAGTCCCTTCCCCTTCCTACTACATGTACCGGATGTTCGCCGAATGCCGCGGGGAAGAAGTGGTGCACACTACCGTAGATACCTACATGCGTCACGGAAGGATATGCCTCCATTTATATGTTTGACAATTGCTACACGTTCGATAATGTCCGGATGAATGGAAAGCCTATAAGAGAAGGGCGCACGATTGGCGGGGGCTGGGATATCCCAGCCACGGGAAACCTGCAAGCCACCCCCAACCAGTGGAATTATATCTTGATAGGCGATTCTTCGGCAACAGATTACCGATTTGAAGCAAGAATAAAGCGAGTGAAAGGCGGCGAACCTATCCAGTTCCGTATGCGGAACAATGGCCTGCAAGGGGAACAACAGGATTATATTTGTTTCATGATAGGAAACGGCAAAGCATCCTTTTTCCATCAAAGCGGAAATGTGACCGACTCGTTATCGGCCTCTTCTGGTTTCCCTTTCTTGAACAATACTCCATACGATGTCAGAATCGAATGTTTGAAAGACTCCATCTTTTGTTATGTCGATGGGGCATTGGTGCAAAAAGGGGGCATGCGTGCCTATCCCTCCTTATCGTCTGTCGCCACAATCGACCACACGCAAGGCTATCTTTACCTGAAAGTGGTGAATACGACGCAGCATGAAGAAAAAACGGAATTGGACATACAGGGCATATCGGTTGACAACAAAGTGGAAATAATAGAATTGGCTGGAGAAATGGAATCATCCAATACCTTCGACCGTCCCGACCGAATCAAACCACAGGAAAAAGAGGTTTCCTTCATGATGGGCATCCCGAAAATCTATAAATTCCCGCCATCATCCATCACAATCTTGAAGTTCAAAATCAATACTTAAAGTCCCCGATGGCCCTTCTCCACCCATCCTCCCCTTCGTTTTTTAGAAAAAACAGGCATTGGCTATTGCAATATAAAAATAAATCACTACCTTTGCAGCGAAATTACAAAAGGATGGTCAGGTAGCTCAGCTGGATAGAGCAACAGCCTTCTAAGCTGTGGGTCCTGGGTTCGAATCCCAGCCCGATCACATCAGTCGGAAGAATTTAAGTTACTAATAATTAGCTTATTTTCTTCCGTCTTTTTTTCAAGAGAATCTCCGCAAATAGATAAAAAAAGGATATTTTGTCCAATTTTGGACATTTCCGCATATCCTTTGCGTCTCCTAAAATTACTTCTTGTGTTTCTCCAACAAAACACTTACCTTTGCCTAAAATAGAACTGAAATATTGATAGCTTCTGAACAGATACTTTCACTACAGGCAGCGATAGGAGGAGCCTATATATGGCACTAATGCAATTTGTATTAGGCTGTGCTTCGTGCGCTTTCGCTTTATGTGCTCTTATTCTATGGATGCGTCGATGCGATGGCGACCAATCGCGGCGTACCCTCTGCATTGTGTGGCTGCTCTTGGCTTTGTTGTTCTCCAGCCGCGCCTTGGTAGATGGGCAGTCAGTGCCGTCGTATGTACTTCCGCCAGTGAATTTGGTGGGTGGACTACTTATGGTGACACTGCTTTATTTCTACCCGATAGAGGTAATTCGTCCAGGATGGCTCAATGTGCGGCGTTTGTTCTACCTGCTGCTACCCACCCTCTTTGTCGGTGTCATCTCTCATCTGTTAAATGCGAAGCTCCGTCAGTTACAATCATTCGACGATATGCTTGCTCACATCAGTGAACCGAATGTCTATGGGCGTCTTATCTTTCTCTTCGCAATCATTCTCCCTTCTGCCCTACTGCTCCACTTTATCCCTT
>CALBYC010000208.1 GCA_937890135.1 uncultured Parabacteroides sp. | reverse complement strand
GCCGCATAAGTGGCGTGCAAGCCAGTCAGCCGTGCCAGTTCCCCTAACACATACTTTTGGCCGCTCCGTTTGGTCACGCTGTCCAATTCCTGTATTGCCACGACATCCGGGTTCTCCTGCTTGATGACAGAAGCAATGCGGGTGTAATCGGTCTTGTTGTCCATGCCGCATCCATTTTTTATGTTGTAGCTCATGTAACGAAGTCCCTTCTCCCCGTTACAGCCGACAAAGGCCAGTGCGGCAAGGGATAAAAGGAATGCTGTCAGGTGTTTTTTATGATTCATCATATCGCTATTGTCATTATTTCAAAACCTCCCGGAGGGATGTTTCCATCGATTCAATGTCTTCCAACGTCGTATCCCACGATGTCACAAAACGTACTTCGTTTATGTTCTCGTCCCATATATAGAAAAAGTATTTTTCCGACAGCTTTTTCAATGGTTCATCGGGCAAAGTGAAGAAGAGCTGGTTGGATTCCACTTTTTGGGTTATTCTTATTTGCGGGAACTCGCTCAATACTTCCGCCAAACGTTTGGCGCAATAGTTGGCGTGCTCGGCATTTGTGCGCCATAGGTCGTTCTCCAGATAGGGGATGTATTGGGCGGACATGTAGCGGAGCTTGGAGGCCAGCTGGGCGGACTGCTTGCGGATGTACGGGAGGTTGGCTGTGATTTCAGGATGGAACGAGATGACCGCTTCCCCCATCATCATCCCGTTTTTGGTGCCTCCAAAACTAAGCACGTCTACGCCTGCGTCTGCCGTGACCTCTTTCATGGAACAGCCTAACGCGACGCAGGCATTGGCAAGGCGCGCGCCATCCATGTGCAGGTACATTCCATGCGAGTGCAGCAGTCCTGCTATGGCTTTGACTTCGTCTATCGTGTAGATGGTCCCTAATTCGGTTGCTTGCGAGATGTATGCGGCCTTGGGCTGCGAGTGGTGGCAAGACCCGAAATTCCGCAGATGGGGTTTGATGGATTCAGGTGTCAATTTCCCGTCCGGCGTTTCGATGGGGACTAACGCGCAACCGGAAAGGCGCCCGGGCGCTCCGCATTCGTCCACATTGATATGCGCCGTGGTAGCGCACAATATGCTATTGAATGGCTGGGTGATTGACTGAAGGGCAACGGAATTGGCTCCTGTCCCGTTGAATACGAAGAAAGGTTCGGCGTTGCTCCCGAACGCATCTTTGATTATTGCCGTCGCTTTTTCTGTCCATGGGTCGCCTCCGTATGCGACGGCATGGTTGTCGTTTGCCTTTATCACGGCGTCCAACACCAAAGGGTGGACTCCGGAATTGTTGTCACTTGCGAAACTTCTCATCATTTCCAAAATTTGTACAAAGATACATATCTTCATAAAACGGAAGCATTATCTTGCAAAATAAATGCACGGGTAGTCCAAAAACATTGCGGCCGCTTGCGGGCGCGGTAGTATCCTTTTTGTGGAAAGGCCGCAATGTTTTTGGGAAAAAGTTACTGCCTTTTTACGGAAAGGCGGTAGCCTTTATTTGGAATGGAAGTATTGGTCGAAAAATACGATCTGGTATTCGATGGAACGGTTCCAGTAGCTGTGTGTATGTGCGCCGGGGCGTACGTAGTAATCGTGCTCGATGCCATGCCGCAACAGCGCTTCATGGAATTGGTTGTTGACTTCGAAGAAAAAATCGCTGTATCCGCAGTCGATGACCATTGCCAGCTGTCCCTTTTTCATGGAAGGCACCAAATTGATGACCGTATGTTCTTCCCATATTTTCGGATTGTCCTTTTCTTCGCCCAACTGGTCTTTCATGTTCCAGTTGTCCGGGAACGGGCGGATGTCGACGCCTCCGCTGGTCGAGCCGGCCGCGCCGAAGACATCGGAATGGCGTATTCCGTTCCACATGGCACCGTGCCCGCCCATGCTGAAACCGGTGATGGCACGTCCCTTGCGGTCGGCTATCGTTTTGTAATGCGTGTCGATGTACCGGACTAATTCCGAAGATACGAACGTTTCGAACCGTACTTTGGCGTTTTTCGGGCTGTCCCAGTACCAGCTGTTTTGCCCGTCGGGACATACGAAGATTATCCCTTTCTCGTCAGCCAAGCGGGGCAACTCCGGCTTTGTCTGGCGGAGCCAGGTGTCGTAGCGGTTTCCATGCCCGTGCAATAAATAGACGACCGGGCAGTTTTTCTCCTTTCCTACGTCCGGGACGATGGTGACGACTTTTATGTCTTTGTCCATGCTGTTGCTTCTGACCAGGACCGTGTCGACCTCAGCGGCGAAAACGGGCGTGGATAACAAGAGAGCCAATAGGCTCGTGACTAAATTCTTCATTGGTTATGTTGATTTTGCATTATTGATTCAACACATGGATGGTGAGGCAGGCCGCCAGCGCCGCTGTTTCCGTTCGCAACCGGCTTTTGCCCAAAGATATGGGCTCGAATCCGTTTTCTTCAGCCATCCGTATCTCTTCCGGGCTGAAATCGCCTTCCGGGCCGATCAGCACCAGAGCGTTCTCTCCCGCGTGGTAGACTGACTTGATCAAGGGCTTTTCTCCTTTTTCGCAGTGGGCTATGAATTTCCTTCCGTCGAACGGTTTCCGGACAAATGTCTTGAAGTCCGTCATCTCGTTCAGCTTGGGCAATGATGCTTTCTGCGACTGCTTCATGGCGCTCACCAGTATTTTTTCCAAACGTGCGGCCTTGACCTCCTTGCGTTCGGAAAAACGGCAGTTCAAGCAGGTGATTTCGTCGATGCCTATTTCCGTGGACTTCTCCGCGAACCATTCCATCCGTTCCATGTTCTTGGTCGGGGCGACGGCGACGTGTATGTAGTTATCCCATGGTTTCTCCGGTTGCCACGACGAAGTGATTTCGACTTGGCAATGTTTGGGATGGGCATTCGTGATGGCTGCCTGGTAGAATTTGCCTTTGCCGTCGGTTATCATGATTACGTCCCCTTCCGTCATCCGCATGACGCGCACGCAATGCCCTGATTCTTCTTCTGGAAGGACACAAGTGGATTCTATGTCCGGAGCATAAAATATTTGCATATCGTTTTAACCTAAAATCATTCCTATGATAGTGGCGGACAGTACCGACACCAAAGCCCCTGCAATCATCGCCCTGAACCCGACCCGGGAAATCAGGTCCTTCTTTTCAGGTGCCAGCACGCCTAAGCCCCCCAATAGGATGCCGATGGAGGAGATGTTGGCGAAGCCGCATAACAGGTAAGTCGCCATGATTACCGACTTTTGCGAAATGAACATTCCCGCGTCGCGCCATTGTTGCAGCTGGAAATAAGCGACAAATTCATTCAGAATGGTTTTTTGCCCTAAAAGGGAGCCGACCAGCATGACATCATCCGAAGGGACACCGATCAGCCACATGAACGGGGCTGTGACGGCACCCAAGATGAATTGGAATGTCAATCCATCCGATTTCCCGTCCGTTATGCGTGCGATCCAGTCGTTGATGCCGGTATAATGGCCGATGATGTCGTTTGTCACATAATTGACCATGGCGACCAAGGAGATGAACACTAGAAGCATGGCGGCGATGTTGGTCATCAGCTTCACTCCGGTAACCGTGCCGGAAGAGATGGCTCCCAGCACATTGGCATGGCCTTCATCGCCCCATTTTGCCTTGTTGTCATCTTTGATAGGCTCTGTCTGCGGACAAACGACCTTGGCAATTACGATAGATCCGGGGACTGCCATGACAGAGGCTGTGAGCAGATGCGTGGCAAACATTTGTTGCGATGCGGGATCCGTGCCGCCCAGCATTCCGACATAACTGCCCATCACCGACCCGGCTATTGTTCCCATCCCGGAGACCATGACCAGAAACAGTTCCGACCGGTTCATGGTAGGCAGATAATTCTTGATTAACACGGGGGACTCGGTCATGCCTAAGAATATGTTGCCGCAAGAGACCAAGCCTTCCGTGCCGGAAATGTTCATGACCTTGCGAAGCAGCCACGAGAGTGCGCCGACGACACGCTGGATAATTCCCCAGTGATAGAAAATAGAGACCAAGGCAGAAAAGAATATGACGATAGGCAGGGAGTGCAGAAGGAAACTGAAGCCTGCCGCCTTGTCGGCATACGGCCCTAACAAAAATTCCAGGCCGGCATTGGTGAAGTCCATCATCTTTACGAAGACGATTCCCAGGGACTCGAACAAGCTGCCTACCAAAGGTATGTACAGTATCGACAAGGCCAATATTACCTGAATCAGCAAGCCGCCACCTACCAATTTCCAGTCAATGCGTTTTCTGTCATAACTTAATATGTAGGAAATTAGCAGTACGGCTAACACCCCTGTCACGCCTCTTATCAAGGACATGATTCCAAATCCTGTTGATTCAATCATACTATTTTTCCCTTATTTTCGTTTTTTCAATTCTTCTTGATATATTTTGGCGTATTCATAATTCTCTGAAGCGACCGCTTCGTTCAGTTTGTCTGAAAGTTCTTCGTCTGAAAGCAGGGCGAGCCACTCTTCCAGATCATCCGGATTGTCGAAGCTGCCCGGGTCAAGATCCGTGTCCTTTTGCGAGACAGCCGTCTCGTCCGTATCTTCCTCCTCTTCTTTGCCTCCCGAATTCCCCAGTACCAACCCGCATTCAGAGACAATGGCTTCCGTGGTATATATGTCGGCGTGCAGCCTCAGTGCGATTGCGATAGCGTCGGATGTCCGTGAGTCTATCCGTACTTGGCGTTCGCCGTCGAACAATACCAGTTCCGAATAAAATACGCCGTCTTCAAATTTATAAATAAACACTTCCTGGAGCAAAATACCGAATGAATGGGTCAATGTGACAAACAAATCGTGCGTCAATGGTCTTGGAGGAATGATGCGTTCTAAAGCGATAGCGATAGATTGAGCTTCCGATGTCCCGACAATGATAGGTATGCGGTGTAGCCCGTCTGCTTCCGCCAATATCAGCGCATAAGCCCCAGACTGCACCTGGCTGCTGGTCAGCCCCTGAACTTTAAGTTTAACTTTTTTTGCCATGTTCTTCGAAAACGTTTCTGCTTTTCGGACAAAGGTAAAACATTCACATAAAAATATCAATATTTTCCATCCTTGCCGAAGAAGTTTTTTTATTCTTCGTTAGTCGGCAGACCACTCTTTCATCTCATACATGTCTTTATACTCTTCCCAGTCCGGATCTTTTTCCACGTAAAGAGACAACGGGAGCAGCTCGAAATCTTTCAAGGCTTCATTCAGCCTTTCTCCAAAAACCCGGGCTGTTCGAGCGTAGAAAACCCATATCCGTTCGCCTCCGCCCGTATAGACGCTGCTGAGTATGGCTAATTTGTCCTTTTCCATGGCTTTGCGTAACACGGCTTCGACGCTTTCCATCAATTCTGCATCTGCATTTGAAGGTAACCCCTTGGTGTCGGGTGAGTATTTCCAGGTCACTTCTACTCGTTCTTTGAATTTCCCGGATGCGATGAATTCTTCCAAGTCTTCACGGCCGTAGATTGTAATCATATCCCCTTCCTCGTTCTCGGAAAGGGCGGTAAACCAATTGTCACTTAATCTCATCGTTTATTTGTCTTTGTTTTTTTGTGTCGCAAATTTACATAAATCGTTTGGCTATTCATAGTGTTTTCAGCAAGAAACGAATAAAGCCGCTTCCATCCCACAGCGGATGAAGCGGCTTTGTCTTTGTTTTGTATAAATAGGAGAGGCTGTTTTCTCAATATGCGCGGGCAAACAGGACGCGGCGTGCTGACGGTTTGCCGGTTACCATGCATTTGCCGGGAGTCATGTCCCCTTCCAAAGGAAGGCAGCGGATAGTCGCTTTTGTCTCGTTCTTGATACGTTCTTCCGTCTCCGGGGTGCCGTCCCAATGAGCCATGATGAAATATCCTTGCTCTATTTTATCCTTGAAGTCATCGTATGTATCGACCGTGATGGTACGTTCTTCGCGATGTTTCAATGCCTTTTGGAAAATGTTGTTTTGAATCTCCTCCAACAAGTTTTGGACGTAAGTCTCGATGCCGCAGCAGGAGACTGTCTCTTTCTCCAATGTGTCACGTCTCATCACTTCAATCGTGTTGTTTTCCAGGTCGCGTCCACCCATGGCAAGGCGTACGGGGACTCCCTTGAGTTCGTAGTTGGCAAATTTCCATCCCGGTTTGCGGTTGTCTGCGTCATCGAACTTGACTGAAATGCCTAATTTCTTCAAGTTGGCAACAATCCCGTCTACCTTCTCCCGGATTTGGTTCAGCTGTTCCTCACTTTTGTATATAGGGATGATGACAACCTGGATAGGAGCCAAATGAGGAGGCAAAACCAAACCGTTATCATCGGAGTGGGACATGATCAATGCACCGATTAATCGGGTAGATACGCCCCAGGATGTAGCCCAAGCATAATCGGTCTTGCCTTCTTTGTCCACAAAGGTCACGTCAAAAGCCTTTCCGAAGTTCTGTCCCAGGAAGTGGGACGTCCCTGCCTGCAAAGCCTTGCCGTCCTGCATCATGGCTTCGATCGTATAAGTGTCCAAAGCTCCGGCGAAACGTTCGCTGTCGGACTTGACGCCTTTGATGACCGGCATAGCCATGTAATTTTCTGCAAATTGAGCATAAACGCCTTGCATTTTTTTAGCCTCGGCTTCAGCCTCTTCTCTTGTCGCATGGGCAGTATGTCCTTCTTGCCAAAGGAACTCGGCGGTGCGTAAAAAGAGTCGCGTACGCATTTCCCACCGCACGACGTTGGCCCATTGGTTGCATAGCAATGGCAAATCTCTGTATGAATGAATCCAATTGCGGTAAGTATTCCAAATGATTGTTTCAGAAGTGGGGCGGATGATCAGCTCTTCTTCTAATTTTGCGGCAGGGTCCACCACGACTTCTGTCCCGTCATGATTGGTTTTCAAGCGGTAGTGTGTGACCACTGCGCACTCTTTGGCAAAGCCTTCAACGTGTTCAGCTTCTTTGCTTAAGAAAGATTTGGGGATGAGCAGGGGGAAATAGGCGTTGACATGTCCTGTCTCTTTGAACATATTGTCCAATATGTGTTGCATCTTTTCCCATATCGCATATCCGTAAGGTTTTATCACCATACATCCACGTACTGCCGAGTTTTCAGCCAAGTCAGCTTTGATGACCAAGTCCTGGTACCACTGAGAGTAGTTTTCGCTTCTCGGAGTCAGCTCTTTCAATTCTTTTGCCATTTGTTATTATTTTATATTTTAATATAACTTCCAATTATGGATTGCAAAGTTATAAAATATATCGCAAATTCTTTTCCGCTTCCCGTTTTTTTTGTCGGTTTTAGAGTCAACATGCAATTTCTTCCTTGGCTTCTTCCGCTTTGTCCAATACTTCGTAGCGGGAGTGCTTGCTGACATATTCGGGCACGATTTCTTTCATCTTGCGCACGGTCTCCATGTCGTCATACTTCAGTGAAATGTCGCGGAGTTCTTCCAGTTCCCGTTCGGCATCATCATACTCGTAACTGCGGACTTGGGCAATTCTGATTTTTTTATGGAAAGAGGGGAGCGTGTTTTCATTCTCGTTGAGCACTTCTTCGTAAAGCTTCTCGCCTTCCCGTAATCCTGTGTACTTTATCTCTATGCCTTTCGCCCCGCTGAGCTGGATCATGCGTTTGGCCAAATCGGCTATGCGTACCGGCTCTCCCATGTCGAATACGAATATTTCACCTCCCTTGCCCTGTGTGCCTGCTTCCAAAACCAGCTTGCAGGCTTCGGGTATCAACATGAAATATCGGATGATTTTGGGATGGGTCACGGTCAGGGGACCGCCGGCAGCCAATTGCTTGCGGAATAACGGAATGACAGAACCGTTGCTCCCCAGCACGTTGCCGAAGCGGGTGGTGACAAATTGCGTGATGCCTTTGATTTTGCCTTCTTTTATGGCTTTGTCCAGGCTCTGCACATAGATTTCGCAAATACGTTTGGAACAGCCCATCACGTTGGTAGGGTTGACGGCTTTGTCCGTGGATATCATCACGAACTTTTTCACTCCGTACTTGACGCTAAGGTCGGCTATCACTTTTGTGCCCAAAACATTGTTTTGCACGCTTTCGCTCGGATTGTCTTCCATCATGGGGACATGCTTGTATGCGGCAGCATGGAAAACATAATCTGGCTGGAAATGCTTGAAAATATCTTCCATGCGGCTCTCTTTGCAGATGTTTGTAACCACAGTCTGCGCCTGGATATCCGGGTAATCGTTTTTCATCATGAGACGGATGTCGTGTTGCGGAGTCTCGGCTTGGTCTATCAGCATCATTTCCGCCGGCTTGTAAATGGCTATTTGGCGGACGATTTCGGAGCCAATGCTTCCTGCGGAACCGGTAATCAGCACCTTTTTCCCGCAAAGCAGCGCGCCTACTTTTTCCATGTCC
>CALBYC010000207.1 GCA_937890135.1 uncultured Parabacteroides sp. | reverse complement strand
GTGGTAAAAAAGCAGAAGCACCCGCAGCAGAAGCAACAGAAGACACAACAACTGAAGCTGCTGCTCCAGAGTACAAACTGTTAGATTTGCCGACCGTAGACTTATCTACTTTCCCGAAAGATAAGGATGGCTGGATTACTATGTTTGATGGTAAAACATTCAACGGCTGGCGTGGCTATGACCGTGAAGATGTTCCTGCAGCATGGGTAATTGATAACGGTACAATCCATATCAAAGGTTCCGGCAATGGAGAAGCAGGTGCAAAGGACGGTGGAGACTTGGTGTTTGCACACAAGTTTTCCAACTACGAATTTGAATTTGAATGGAAAGTAGACAAAGGTGCTAATTCCGGTGTCTTGTATATGATTCAAGAAGTAGAAGGTCAACCTTCCTATATTTCAGCTCCTGAATATCAGGTTTTGGATAACGAAAACCATCCGGATGCCAAATTAGGAAAGGACGGAAACCGCCAATCTGCATCTTTGTATGACATGATTCCTGCAAAGCCTCAAACAGCTAAGCCTTATGGCGAATGGAATAAAGGCAAAATCATGGTTTACAAAGGAACTGTCGTTCACTACTTGAATGGCGATAGCCCAGTTGTTGAGTACCACTTGTGGACTCCAGCGTGGAAAGAAATGTTGGACAATAGCAAGTTTAGCAAGGACAAATGGCCGTTGGCTTATGAACTATTGCTAAACTGTGGTGGTGAAAAGAAAGAAGGTTTCATTGGTTTCCAAGACCACGGCGACAACGTTTGGTATCGTAACATTCGCATCAAAGTATTAGACTAATTGTTAGTTCCGACTTTTATAAAAAGGCATGCTTGCATAAGCATGCCTTTTTCTGTATCTTGAAACATCCATGAACAAATTTTAGCCCCTAATATTTGCAGGATAAAAAATATTATATACCTTTGCAGTGCATTTAGGGAATGCGCACATTTTGGAAGTGTGGGTGAGTGGCTGAAACCACCAGTTTGCTAAACTGACGTACGGGTTTCCGTACCGGGGGTTCGAATCCCCCCGCTTCCGCTGCAAAAGGAGAAAGACCGTGAGGACTTTCTCCTTTTGTCGTTCATTCCAGATGCTTGTTGCAAATAATCAAATAAAAAGAATTGGATGATGGAAGAATGAATTATCTTTGTAGAAAGTTCATTGGGCGTAAAATAGGATACCCTCGATTATATCGCAAAGGCTCAATATATTCAGATTTAAAATAACTTGGAATATTAGTTGTATGGCATTGGATCTTGACAAAAGAGCAATTACTTATCTTTCAGGTGTAGGACCGAAAAAGGCAGAAGTCCTGCAAAAAGAGGCAAGCATTGTTTCGTATGAAGATTTATTGTATTATTTCCCTTACAAATACATGGATAGGAGTAGATTTTATCACGTATCGGAGATTACATCCAATATGCCTTACATTCAATTGAAAGGGAAAATCCTTTCCTTTGAACAATTAGGAGAAGGCCGGACAAAGCGTTTAATAGGCAAATTTTCAGACGGCAGCGGTACTATCGATTTGGTTTGGTTCAAAGGCTTGAATTTCGTATTGTCCAAATTAAAGATTAATGAGGAATATATCGTGTTCGGCAAACCTTCTGAATTTGGACGAGCTTATAACATGGTGCATCCGGACGTGGATCCCATCAAAGAAGCGGAACAGATAGCTTCAGGCCTGACTCCTTTTTACAATACAACCGAAAAGATGAAAAGGGCTTTTCTGAACTCAAGGGCAATCCAAAATTTGCAATATACACTACTTTGCAATCTGAATTGGCAAATCCCTGAAACTTTGCCTGCTTACTTAGTTGATAAAATCCATTTGATGCCCTTGCCTGATGCAATAAGAAACATCCACTTCCCGTCCGACATCACCTCATTGAGGAATGCGCAACTAAGATTAAAATTTGACGAGCTATTCTTCATCCAATTGAAAATGCTTCGTTCCGCCAACCAACGTTCGAAATTATTGCAAGGGATTGTTTTTACAAAAGTGGGTGATTATTTCAATACGTTTTATAAAGAATATTTGCCTTTTGACCTGACGAACGCTCAAAAACGAGTGGTACGCGAAATCCGCTCCGACATGAAAAGCGGGAAGCAGATGAATCGTCTGCTGCAAGGCGACGTAGGAAGCGGCAAGACACTGGTCGGTTTATTATCCATGCTGCTGGCATTGGACAACCATTGTCAGGCTTGCATGATGGCTCCTACCGAAATATTAGCGGCACAACATTATTCCACGATTAAAGCCTTTCTCAAGGATATGGATGTGGAAGTAGCATTATTGACAGGATCTACTAAAAAACGAGATAGAGACAAAATACTGCCCCGCATCGCAAACGGAGAAATACAGATAGTGATAGGTACCCACGCCTTGATAGAAGACACGGTCATTTTTTCTTCGCTGGGGTTAGCCATAATCGATGAACAGCATCGGTTTGGCGTGGCGCAACGCTCTAAGTTATGGAAGAAAAACCCGCAGATTGTGCCTCACATGCTAGTAATGACCGCTACTCCTATACCCCGAACGCTCGCTATGACATTATATGGAGATTTGGATGTCTCAGTCATTGATGAACTGCCTCCCGGACGGAAGCCAATAAAGACCATCCACCTTTACGATAACAACAAATCGGAATTATTTGTCTTTTTAAGGAATGAAATACGTAAAGGCAGACAAGTATATGTGGTGTATCCGTTGATAGAGGGGAGTGAAAAATTGGATTACAAGAGTTTGGAAGACGGTTTTGAAATTTTCCAAGAAGCATTTAGCGAATATAAAGTTTGTATGGTACATGGAAAGATGAAAACCTCTGAAAAAGATTCCGCCATGCAACAATTCGTTTCAGGAGAAGCGCAGATATTATTAGCAACTACTGTAATAGAAGTTGGCGTTAATGTCCCTAATGCATCGGTTATGGTCATTGAAAGCGCAGAACGTTTTGGACTGTCACAGCTACACCAATTGCGGGGAAGAGTAGGCAGAGGGGCAGAGCAATCCTATTGCATATTGGTTTCATCATACAAATTAAGCGCAGAGACACGAAAACGTTTAGGGATAATGGTCGATAGCAACAATGGCTTTGAGATTGCAGAAGCGGATTTACGTTTGAGAGGGCAAGGCGATTTAGAAGGGACACGCCAAAGCGGAGAAGGACTGGACCTTAAAATTGCTAATTTGGCATCGGATGGACAGATTTTACAATTTGCCAGGGATATAGCGGCGGAAGTGTTAGATTGTGATCCGGACTTACTTTCCGAAAGTAACCGAATTTTGAACGAAAGACTGAAGATATTGTACGAAAACAAATTAAACTGGGGACTAATCAGCTAAACATGTTGTAAAACATATTTTTATCAAACGACTGGTTTATAACTTGTTATATCCTTATTTTAAGGCTAATTCAATCCTGATAAATATTTTTACTCTAATATATTTTGATGTAATAATCAAAATTCCGAACTTTGAAAAGTTGGGTTTCTTGAAGAACGTCAAGAAATTTTGCGACTCTTGATAAAATGTAACTTTGAAATCAAAGAAAATGATAGTTAAATCAATATTATCAGTATGCTTAAGCATGATGTTGCTTTCATCAGCCAAAGCTGCTGAACCGAACAAAAAAGTAAAAACTCCAGTAACAGTCGAGCGTGCTAATTCCGTGATGGATCAAAATGTCTCAGAATTGATGGCAGACCGTGTTGGATTCAAGAAAGACATAGGTTTGACCAAGTTGTCGGAAGCGACCATAAATGCAGAAGTCGCCCGCGAGTCGTTACTTTTCCCTGCCGACGAGTTGTATGGTTCTAATTGGAATACCCAATGGGTAAATCCATTTAGAGGCGAAAAGAATGTCACTTTTCCTGATTCTTGCATGATTGACTGTTCTTCCTTTTATTATCCCCTCGATTCTATTGTCCGTGTCACATCGAAATATGGTCCCCGGCGGAGGCGAATGCATAAAGGAATAGATTTGAAAGTCTACAAAGGAGACACAATCCGTGCGGCATTTGACGGGAAAGTGAGAATTCGGAATTTTGAACGCCGTGGATATGGCTACTATGTGGTCATACGCCATCCGAACGGACTTGAGACTGTTTATGGCCATTTGTCAAAACAATTAGTCGAAGTAAATGACATCGTCAAGGCAGGCGACCCGATAGGGCTGGGCGGCAATACGGGACGTTCAACAGGTTCACACCTTCATTTTGAGACCCGTTTTTTGGGAAAGGCGATCAATCCTTCAGAAATAATAGATTTTGAGAACGGCGTCCCTATTCAAGATACTTATGTATTTCGCAACATAAAAATTAACGGACGTAAAAGCAATATTTATACATCTTCAGATGACCAATTAGTTTATCACCGGGTCAAATCGGGAGAAACATTAGGGCACATAGCTCGAATATACGGGACATCGGTAGCGGAATTATGCCGTTTGAACGGAATTAAACCGACTACGACCCTCCGGATTGGCCAGGCATTGCGGTGCACTTCAGGAGAAAACAACAAAGCGGTACGTTCTCAGCAGACAAAGGAAAATGTCAAAACAGAAATCAGTCAAGAAGTCGCCGATTCCAGAACAGAAGCTCAAGATTCTCAAAATAGTGGAATTATTTACCATAAGATTAAATCAGGAGATACCTTGGGCGCAATTGCCCAGCGTTACGGCATATCCGTTTCAAAGTTGTGCGAATTGAATGGAATAAAACGAACTACGATTTTGAAGTTAGGTCGTTCATTACGTTGTTCCTAATATATTATATCTTTTTTGAAAACACGAAAAGCGGCTGCGATTGGCAACCGCTTTTTATTTGAATATTTCCGGACAAATTCTTCATAAAACAAAGAAACAACTTGGCTGTATTCAAAGCTGTCGGGGAAAAAGTAACGAAAATGTGAAAATTTTCAGATAAATCTATTGCTGCTTTTCATAAAGCAATTATATTTGTCATATAAATTGAAATTCATTATTAATCCTAAACATAAAATCATGGAGAAGCCTTATGTAGTAGGTATCGATATAGGCGGTACAAATACGGTTTTTGGCGTTGTTGACGCACGAGGGACAATTTTATATAGTAGTTCCATCAAAACTGGGAAATATACAGATATCAATGAGTATGTTTCAGCATTGGGAGATGGCTTGAAAGGCGTGATCGAACAAGCCGGAGGCCCAGAAAAGATTAAAGGAGTAGGCATAGGAGCACCGAACGGCAACTATTTCAATGGTTGCATTGAGTTCGCTCCTAATTTACCCTGGAAAGGCATCGTGCCGTTGGCACAAATGATTAGTGAATACATCGGTGGCATTCCTGTCGCCTTGACAAATGACGCGAATGCTGCAGCTATCGGAGAAATGACTTATGGAGCAGCTCGCGGGATGAAAGACTTTATCGTTATCACATTGGGGACAGGTGTAGGCAGCGGTATCGTCATAGCAGGGAACCTGGTGTATGGTCACGATGGTTTTGCCGGCGAGTTGGGGCACGTGATAGTTCGTCACAATAATGGCCGAATTTGCGGATGCGGTCGTCATGGCTGTTTGGAAGCTTATGCATCAGCGACAGGTGTGGCACGTACCGCTCGTGAATTTTTGGAGATTCGTAAGGATGAGAGCCTATTGCGAGATCTGAATCCAGATGAGATTACTTCAAAGGATGTCTACGATGCAGCCATGAAAAATGACAAAATGGCTTTGGAAATATTCGAATTTACAGGGAATATATTAGGCGAGGCATTTGCCGATTTCGTAGCATTCTCAAGCCCGGAAGCTATTATCCTGTTCGGAGGTTTGACAAAAGCCGGTGATTTGATTATGAATCCGGTCAAACGTTCGATGGAAAATAATCTGTTGAAGATTTATCAAGGGAAAGTCAAACTGATGTTTTCTCAATTAAAAGAAAGTGACGCTGCCGTATTAGGCGCAAGCGCTTTGGGTTGGGAAGCAAAACAGGCATGATATGAACTTATTCATAAGAGCACGTTGCCAGCCAAGGCTGGCGACGTGCTCTTTTCTTTAATGTAAATAATAGAATGAATATTCATCCATTGCATCAATTCGTATATTGCCCGGTGTGTGGACGAAAGTCATTTGTTGAAAATGATGAGAAATCCAAGAAATGCATCAACTGCGGTTTTGTCTATTATTACAACCCGTCAGCAGCGGTTGCTTGTTTTATTAAAAATAAAAAAGGAGAGCTACTGTTAGTTCGCAGAGCAAAGGAACCTGCGCAAGGCACATTGGACTTGCCAGGAGGATTCATGGATAGGTACGAATGCGCCGAAGAGGCGGCATACAGAGAGGTGAAAGAAGAAACAGGATTGGAGATACATGACTGCCGATATTTATTCTCAATCCCGAATATTTATCCATACAAGGGATTTGAAGTCCATACTGTTGATTTGTTTTTCGAGTGCCACGTGGATGATTTCGGAAAGGCCCACGCAGCAGATGACGCAGCTGAAATCGTCATACAAAAGCCCTCTTCGCTTTCACCCGAAGATTTCGGATTAGGTTCCATTCGCAATGCCGTTCAAAAGTACAAACAAAACATAGAGTAAGAATGCTTGTTCTTACAGACTCCTTTTTCCCGCAAATTATGATATTTTTCGATATATTGTTTTATATTTGCCGCAATAAAGAATGAAAAGCATATGAGAAGAATGGTTGTATTAATGTCGGGATTGCTCTTAAGCATTGTTTCAGCATTTGCTCAAGTAGAGTTCGGCGTACGGTTTGGTGGCGCATATTCATCATTGATTCAACGTTTGGACAAATCGTATGAATCAGGGGGCAGGATGGGTTTTAGTGTGGCAGGGCTAATACAGATTCCAATATATAAAGGTTTGTCATTTGTCCCGGAAATAGGTTTGATATACCAGGGAGGTGACTATTATTCTTATCCGTCAACAGAAGGAATGACTACCCATAACATGTATAAATATTATTCCTTGCAGCTTCCATTCGACTTGGCATACACGTTCCAAATTTCCGACATTAAGTTGTCCGTTTTTGCAGGCCCGACATTAGATGTGTCATTGGCGGGGAAAATGAAAATGGAAGATACGGGCGTAGAGTCCAATATTGAGTTTGGCAAGAAGGAAGAACCTAATCTTCGAACGATCGACTTAGGAGTAAACGTCGGGTTGAGCGTAGAATACAGCCGTTTTTTTTTCTCCATTAACAACGTGGCAGGAGTATTGGACAGAAGAACAGTAAAGCGGGAAAACGAATCAACATTATTCCAAAACAATGTGACATTCTCTGTGGGTTATTTTTTCCGCAAATAAGACATTTGGAAGAAAATATTTTGAAAAAACAGAGTGGAAAATTTTATTATTCGATTATTCTGAGTAATTTTGCAAGCCGATTATTATCAAATTGTACTAAAAGTTTAGTTCTTAGGACTTTGTTATGTCATGTGTCCGATATGACAAAAGAATAAGACGTTTTAATTATTAATTTATTAAACACATTAAGCAGTGGATACTTTAAGTTTTAAGACCATTTCTGCAAACAAAGCAACTGTAAACAAAGAGTGGGTCATCGTTGACGCTGAAGGCCAGTCTTTGGGACGTCTTTGTGCAAAAGTAGCAAAGCTTTTGCGCGGCAAGTATAAACCCAATTTTACTCCGCACGTTGATTGTGGTGATAACGTAATTATCATCAATGCAGAGAAAGTTAATTTGACAGGGAAAAAATGGACAGACCGCGTATATTTGAGATACACTGGATATCCTGGTGGACAGATTGAATATACTCCGGCCGACCTCTTGAAAAAAGGACCGAGTCACCTATACAGAAAAGTTGTAAAGGGTATGTTGCCAAAGAATCGTTTAGGTGCGAAATTACTGACTAACTTGTATGTATATGCAGGTACAGAGCACAAACACGAAGCTCAGCAGCCAAAATCAATAGATATAAACTCTTATAAATAATAAAAATGGAAGTAGTAAACGCAATAGGTAGACGTAAAGCAGCGGTTGCTCGCGTATACGTTAGCGAAGGCTCAGGAAAGATTTCAATCAATGGTCGTGATTTGGTTCAATACTTTCCTTCTTCTATCCTGCAGTTCGTTGTAAAGCAGCCTTTGGCTACATTGAATGTTGCAGAACAATATGATATCAAAATAAATTTGGCCGGCGGAGGCTTCAAAGGTCAAGCTGAAGCAGCTCGCTTGGGCATTACCCGTGCGCTGATAAAAGTTAATCCGGAAGATAAGCCAACTCTTCGTGCAGAAGGATTTGTTACTCGTGACCCACGTTCTGTTGAACGCAAGAAACCGGGTCGTCCAAAAGCTCGTAAGAGATTCCAGTAAACGTTAATTTTGGGTTTATAAGTTCATTGGTTGGCAAGTTGGGTTTAATCCGCCCCGAACTTGAAACACGAAAACTGATAACTGAAAGGAAGCGTTTAGTATCTAAATTGTTTGGATTCGTTTTGCATGTTGATTTGTGGAATGACTACCGGACGATTGAGTTAAACAAAAGAAAGTAAACGAAATTAAGAAAAAACAATGTCAAGAGTAAATTTTGATCAATTATTAGAAGCTGGCGTTCATTTCGGACACTTAAAAAGAAAATGGAATCCAGCGATGGCTCCATACATTTTCATGGAGCGCAATGGTATTCATATCATTGATTTATATAAAACAGTTGCTAAAGTAGATGAAGCAGCGGAATTCATGAAGAACTTGGCCAAACAAGGCAAGAAAGTTCTTTTCGTTGCTACCAAAAAACAAGCTAAACAAGTTGTCGCAGACAAGGCTTCTTCAATCGGTATGCCTTATGTTATCGAACGTTGGCCGGGTGGTATGTTGACGAACTTCCCGACTATTCGTAAAGCGGTCAAAAAGATGGCCACGATCGATAAGATGACAAATGATGGTACATTTGATAATTTGTCAAAAAGAGAAAAGTTACAGATTACTCGCCAACGCGCTAAATTGGAAAAGACTTTGGGTTCTATCGTTGACCTGACTCGTCTGCCTTCTGCTTTGTTCGTTGTCGACGTAATGAAAGAACATATTGCAGTGCGCGAAGCCAATCGCCTGGGCATTCCGGTTATCGGCATGGTGGATACCAATTCAGACCCATCGGATATCGATTATGTAATCCCAGCCAATGACGATGCTACCAAGTCTGTAGAGGTCATTCTGGATGCCATCTGCGAAGCCATGAACGAAGGCTTGCAGGAACGCAAGGCAGAAAAGGTTGATGCGGAAGCTGCTGGCGAAGCTGCTCCCAAGAAAGACCGCAAGGCTAAGGCTGCAAAAAAGGAACGTACCAAGAAAGAAGATGATGACGCTTTGAACGCTAACATCGCTGGTAAGTTCGCTAAAGAAGAAGAATAATAATATAAAGGAAGGAATAAGATTATGGCAGTAACAATGGCTGATATCTCTCACTTGCGTAAAATGAGCGGTGCGGGAATGATGGATTGTAAGAAAGCTTTGGAAGAGGCTAACGGCGATTTCGATAAGGCTATGGAAATTATCCGTAAGAAAGGTCAGGCAGTCGCTGCAAAGCGTTCAGACCGTGAAGCCTCTGAAGGTTGTGTTTTAGCTGCGGACAATGGTGGATTTGCAGCCGTTGTAGCAGTTAAATGTGAAACGGACTTCGTTGCTAAGAATGTTGATTTTGTCGCTTTGACCAAAGATATCTTGGCGCTCGCTATGGATAAGAAACCAGCTACCAAAGAAGACTTGTTGGCTTCTCCTTTGGCAGACGGCCGTTCCGTTCAGGAACATATCACGGATCGTTCTGGCATTACCGGTGAAAAGATGGAATTGGGCGCATACGCTTTCGTAGAAGGCGCTTCAACCATTTCATACGTTCACCCCGGTAACAAGTTGGCGACAGTGGTCGCATTCAACCAGCCAAACGTTGAACATCAGATGGCTCGCGACATAGCAATGCAGGTTGCAGCTATGAACCCGGTAGCTGTCCGTGCCGACGAAGTTCCTCAACATATTTTGGATCAGGAACTGGAAATCGCGAAAGACAAAGCACGTCAAGCAGGCAAACCCGAGAATTTATTGGATCGCATCGCTCAAGGTTCTTTGCAGAAATATTTCAAAGAAAACACTTTGCTGCAACAGGAATTTATCAAGGATGCAAAAATAAATATCGAGCAGTATTTGCACTCGGCCAATAAAGATTTGACTGTGCTCTCTTTCAAACGTTTCACTTTGAATGCAGACTAAACAGTTTTGTTCATAATAATTTGATTAAAAATGTGAAGGGTGACCTGTTTTTACGGTGTCACCCTTTTTTCTCCTCTAAACAATAGATATGCAACAAAAAAAGATGGCATATGAGATGATTAAGACCAATCACCTTCATATGCCATCTTATTTTAAGGGGATATTCCTAATTGAGGAATTACCTACTTGCTTTTAATCCACGGATAACAGAAGAAGTAAACCCAGACAACTCCATTTCATTCAAGCCGCGAATCGTAGTACCGCCAGGAGTCGTAACTTTGTCAATTTCCGATTCAGGATTGCTATTGTGCTCAGCCAACAAGGTGATAGCTCCTTTTACTGTATTTATGACGATATCCTGCGCTTCCCTCGGGTAGAATCCTAATTCTACACCACCTTCTATGGCAGCTCTCACATAACGCAATGCGAATGCGATACCACTTGATGCCAAGGATGTTCCAGCAGTCATCAGTCTTTCTTCGACAAATAAAGCATGACCAACTTCATTGAATATGGACGTAACCAAATCTATTTGCTCTTGAGAGGCATTGTAAGCAGATATAAATGTCATGCTGCATTTTACTTCAATAGCAATATTTGGAATTACTCGGAAAATTACCGGGCAAAACTGTTGTTTTTGCATTGAATCTTTCGAGAAGTAACCTTTTAATTCATCCAAAGAAACACCTCCTGCAATGGAAATTACGATTTGTTTCTTAATATCCAACACAGGCTTGATTTTTTCAATAACAGATTCTACGCGCCATGGTTTCACTGCAATGATGATAATATCCGCATCCTTAGCTGCTTCTATATTATCATGTGTCAGATTAAAATCAGGGTTGATAGCTCTCATTTTTTCCAATGAAGCATCAAACTGGTCAGTGCAGGTAATGTCAGAGGCTTGAAAGATTGAACCTTGTGCAAGGCCTGCAGCCAATGCACCCCCCATGTTTCCAGAACCAATAACTGTAAGTTTCATGATTTTAGTAGTATTATTCAGTTGTTTGTAATAATTAATGTTCAGCAAAGATATGAACAAATTTCTCATTCGACAAAATAAACTGACTTTTATATACCTATTATTTATTATTAGCCTGTTTATCCCTTTTCGTTCATATCATTTTGCTATTCTATTACCATTACCTTTTCATTCGGTTATGACAGATAATTCCCCGATAGAGAATCGTTTGCTGTCGTCTACATTCCTTGTGGAAACTAATTTGAACTCTGTTCCTTCCACCGGCTTGAATCGTATTTCCTGCTCGATTGGATTTGCCTTGATGTTGGAAAATTCTCCAGAAGCAACCAATTTGTTGTTCACATAGAACCGATAGTTGGAGATGTGTCCAGCGGCCCATCGGGTTTGATCAGGCGTATACCTGAACCCGCATATTTTCTGTTTCTGCTGTAATCGTATTACCACGTCTTTCCGATTTTTGGGAAGCGCATATGCCGTGTAAGCATTCCCGTCAAACATAACTGCGGCGTGTTCCGCATCAGTGGCCGGAATGTATTCGCTGGCGGGAATGTCGAAGTGGATCGTCGTTATCGGGCTGTATTTGCCCGTTTTCGGGTCATACACGATTGATTTCACAATTGCTTTCTTCGGGAGCTCGAAAGGCCCTTTGTAAAGGGTCGAGGCTTTGGTTGGCCTTTCCCCATCTGTCGTGTAGTAGATTTCCGTATTGGCATCACCCGCCACGATATCAACCATGCTTTCGCTATTTCTCGTGAGTTGAGGTTCTGTCAACAACGCCGGCGCCAGGTAAGCTTCCGCGTTATTTATGCACAATGGACCTCGTGCATCCATAAAGTGGATACGTAATTTTTCAGCTTTGACCGTATGGAAACGTACTATGCGCTTATATCCCACTGTCGTCGTTGAATCGAAAGGCTGGACGGGATGCCACTTGCCTTGGTTTTCGTATTCAATGTTGAATTGACGGACCCGTTGCCCTAAGGGGATATATTCTTGGATTACCATGCGGTTCACTTCGGTAGCAGAAGGTAATGTAAATGTCAGTGTGCCACTATTGACCCCGTCGGGCGTAGCCCAGTATGTATCCCAATCACCGTCGGCTACCTTGGCTGCCGAGTATTTCCTCCCCCTGGATTGGGATGCATCCACATAACACCCTTTTAACAAATTGATCTTGAAATCACCATCGATAGTCTTGCGCCACTCCATAATCCGCATGGAATCCATCGGAGCAATCTTTCCATTCAAAGCTACCGGAAAATTCAGCAAAAAGTTCGCATTATGCCCCACGCTCCGGTAGTACAAATCGACCAAAGCGGCCAAGGATTTTACTTGGTGGTCTTCGCGCACATGGTAGAACCATCCCGGACGGATGGACACATCGCATTCCGCTCCCAACCATTTCTTCTGCTTTTCGTCCCCGTAGACACTGCCAGCGTATTTATAATTGAATGCCGGCTCAGAATCATATATGCTCCATTGCGTGTCGCCGGCCCATCCTTCTTCATTCCCTATCCAGCGAATATCGGGGACAGTACCGCCGAAAATCATCGCGGAGGGATGTTTCGCCTTAATGGCTTCCCGGGCTTCTTCGTATTTATAATAAGTCTTGGCATTGATGGAACGTTTTTCTTTCGCCCCGCCATACCAACCGTCACCGCCGTTTGCTCCGTCGAACCAATATTCAAACAGCGGCCCATAGTTGCTGATTAATTCATTCATTTGGGCATGGAATTTTTTGACATATCCGGGGGTGCCGTAATCTGCACTGTTTCTGTCCCAAGGCGACAGATAGATGCCAAACAGCAGTCCGTATTTATGGCAAGCATCGGATAATTCACGAACCATGTCCCCTTTCCCGTTTCTCCAGGGAGAGTTTTTCACGGAATAATCCGTCGTCTCTGTTTGCCACAGGCAAAAACCATCATGGTGTTTTGCCGTCAGGATGACGCCTTTCAGCCCTGCCGCTTTTATCGTCCGTGCCCATTGTTCACAATCTAAATCCGTAGGGTTGAAAGTACTTGCGGGTGTATCCCCGTATCCCCATTCCAAGTCATTGAAGGTGTTTAGTCCGAAATGCACGAATGCATAGGTTTCCAACTTATGCCATGCGACCTGTTCCGGAGTCGGAACGGGCATGACCGGAGCAGGAGTTTCTGCGTCCTTGCACGAACTGAAACCGAGTGCCACAGCCAACATGCCGGCTACATACGTCTGATGAAGTGATTTCATGCTATAATACGCTTTTAAGAGATTCATTATCCGGATGGATATTCTTTACAAATATATGTTTTAACAGTGAAGTCCTTTGCCACGGACTTATAAAAACTCAATATCACTTAATAAAGGAAAACACGGTAACGATAATCAAAAACGGTCGCAACCGTTTTGATAAATGATAGTTACCAAAACGGGAAACGGTCACTATTCAAGGATAAACTTGCTTGTACCAATCCAGCTGCCGGTAGTAAGCATTCCATTCGGCATACTTTCCATCTTCTTCAAACAAGACATAAGAGGAAAGGCCCGAAAACGCCCGGATTGGAATATCGCCGTTGCCTCCATAGATATAAGCGGAAACACAATAGCACGTAGGCGTGGACTGCGCAAATACAACAGCCGCATCCAACGCCTGCTTCCAAGGAGCGTATTCACTGTCGGCTGACAAATAACGGATATAATCGCCAAAGTCAAAATAAATGCGCATCGGCACTCGGTTATACCTGCGGTTGTGGTCGAAATATTGGACGGATGACACATCCGCTTCTGTTATGGATTGCATCCGTTCCTTATATGAGGCATAGATCTGCCGGGTCGATTCCGCCAACGAATCCAACGCATCCGTACGGATGACGGATAGGGAAGCACCGGAAGTCCAATGGCTGTTGGAACTACCCGTCCCTCCATTGTATAGCCGGGCATACGAATCATAATATATGGACGCAAAAGCCTTCACGCCCGGCTCTCCTTCGGTAAACAAATAGGGCAATACCTCATCATAAGGAGACCCCAATGCCGGAGTTTCCATCGGACATCCCACGATATAATTGGCATAGGAACGCAACTGATAAGCGACTTCCACCGATTGCATGTAGCAAGCATCGAAGAAAATGAAATCGAATCGCTGCGCTTCACCCAAATAGGCCGTCCCCTTTTGTATCGCTTCTTCCAAATCGAAAATGTCCATCATCGGGCCGGATGATCCACCGTCCTGCCCGAAGGAGCGCAAAGAAGTCATGTAAGGAATCCATCCGTCGCCGTGCGACCATAAAACCAAACCATAGCTTTTCGCTTGATGACCGGAATAAGCCCTTTTGAACACATCGCACATCCGTTCGGCCGTAACGGACGAGGCATCCTGCTCCGGATACTGGTAGACCATCTCCTTAACCACCTCGCCGCTTTTGTTTTTGCGGAAACGGTAAATGGCAGGGGGAAGCTTTGTCGTGCCGTCCGATTCATACATGGTCGCATCCAGATAGACCAACAAGTTATTGCGGCTGTCGTCTATCTCTTTCATCCCGGCAACCATCTCCTCCGCGTCTTCCAAGGCGTATTGGCTCAACGAATTTTCAGCAGCCATGTAAACGAGGATGGTTCTATCGCTCACCTCGCCCTGTTCTTCTTTCGCACAAGAGAACAGGAATATTGCCAACAAAAAAGCAATCAGTTTATATTTCATTTCTTTATCCGTTATGTTGATTCTGCAAAGGAAAGAAAAAAACAGACATGGATGAGCATTTAAAACAAAAAAGCGAGGGACGAACGGGCATATCCACCCTTCGTCCCTCGCTCTATGCCGCAATTGATTTTACAAGCCAAACGCTTCCTTCACTTTGTCCACATAGTCCAACTTTTCCCATGTAAACAATTCCACGTCACAAACGACGGGGTTCGGGTTGTAACGGGAGTTGAACACCTTCCGCACAATCCGCGGCGTACGTCCCATGTGGCCGTATGAAGCCGTTTCGAAATAGATGGGGTTACGCAATTTGAAACGCTCCTCGATGGCTTTCGGGCGCATATCAAAAATAGCCCAGATCTTATCGGCTATTTCTCCATCAGTCAAATTTACTTTTGACCGGCCAAAGGTATTGACAAAAATGTTCATCGGTTTCGCTACGCCAATCGCATAGGACACTTGAACCAATATCTCATCGGCGACACCTGCAGCCACCATGTTCTTTGCGATATGGCGAGCCGCGTAAGCTGCGGAACGGTCTACCTTGGAAGGGTCTTTCCCTGAAAAAGCTCCACCACCATGTGCGCCCTTGCCGCCATACGTATCGACGATAATCTTTCTTCCGGTCAAGCCGGTATCGCCATGAGGACCGCCTATCACAAACTTGCCTGTCGGATTCACGTGGTACGTAATCTTATCATCGAACAATGCCTGAACATGCTTCGGATATTGGGCCTTGACACGGGGAACCAATATTTCAATCACATCTTTCCTGATGCGTTCCTGCATGGACTTGTCCGCCTCTTCCTGGGTCAAACCATCCTGAGCCGCCACAAACTCATCATGTTGCGTAGAAATGACAATCGAGTCGATACGCAAGGGGATGCCGTTGTCGTCATATTCAATCGTCACCTGACTCTTGGCATCCGGACGGAGGTAAGGCATCAAATCCGGCTCGTTTTTACGGATGGAAGCCAGCTCCAACAACAAGCTATGGGCAAGGTCCAAAGCTAACGGCATATAATTCGCCGTTTCATTCGTTGCATAGCCAAACATCATGCCTTGGTCTCCGGCACCTTGGTTATACGGGTCTTCGCGCTCAACGCCACGGTTGATGTCGCCGCTCTGTTCATGAATTGCGGATAAAATTCCACAAGATTGAGCCTCGAACTGGTATTCACTCTTCGTGTAACCAATCTTTTCAATCACTTTTCGTGCAACATCTTGCACATCCACATACGCTTTTGATTTAACTTCTCCAGCCAAGACAACCTGTCCGGTTGTAACAAGCGTTTCGCAAGCGACCTTAGAATTCCTGTCATACGCCAAGAACTCATCCAGCAAAGCATCCGATATCTGATCGGCTACTTTATCGGGGTGTCCCTCAGACACCGATTCGGAGGTAAATAAATAACTCATTTAGCAGATGAATTTATTATGATTATAATGAATCGTAAGACGTGGAGGGAAAAGGATTGCCGGAAGGCATCATTGAAAAAGATTATCTTTTAGCATTTTTTCCAGTGGTTGCAAGCAATACAAATCTATCCACGTCAAAACGAATGCAAAGTTAGCATAGAAAATGCCATCCTGCATTCCTTTTATGTTTTATTTTTTCTTTTTAGTGTTACGCAAGGCTTTTTTCAGCTTAAAGCCTGCACGCATCTTAGCGGCACCCGAACCGTGTGTGCCCCTAAGGAAATCAGACATTTTAGGACGGCGCTCTCCGTCGGTGGCATCGGACGCTTTCTTTTTGAATACCTGTCCCCCGCTGGTCATGACCCGTTCAATTTCACTTCTGTTCATGTTCATCATTATTTAAGTTCTCCAACATATCCTTCATGCTTTTTCCCAAGACCGGATGTATTACAAAAGGGGCAATCTCCGCCAAAGGCTCCATCACAAAACGACGCACCTGCATCAATGGATGCGGAATGACCAACCTTTCCTTTCGGATTATTGCATTGCCATAAAGCAGAATATCGATGTCTATTGTCCTGTCTTTATAAGTACCATCGCTTTTTTCGGTTCGCCCCAAATCTTTTTCAATCCCTTGTGTCAGATCCAACAATTCCACCGGGGAAAATTCGGTTTGCAAGAACAATGCCGCATTCAGGAATGTGTTTTTTGACCGAAACCCCCACGGTTCTGTTTCATAGAATGAGGAAATAGCCAGCACGTCACCGGCTCTTTCTGCCAACAAAGCTGCCGCAGTCAGTAAGTTTTTCCGTTTATTCCCCATGTTGGTTCCTAACCCCAAGTAGACATCCATAAGGAAATTGTTCATGTTTGTGAATAATTAGCGAATTAACATGGCATCTCCATAAGCTCCAAACTTGTAGCCTTCTTTCAGGGCAATATCGTAAGCGTCCATAACCAGGTCATACCCTCCAAATGAAGCAGTCATCATCAGCAGAGTAGACAGAGGCAAATGGAAATTTGTAATCATGCTTGTCGCCAGGCTAAAGTCATACGGCGGAAAAATGAATTTATTGGTCCATCCCTCAAACTCCTTCAAATGACCATCGGTACTGACCGCCGTTTCAACGGCACGCATGACAGATGTGCCAACCACGCAGACTTGATGCCCTTCGTCTTTTGACTTATTGACGCTCTCCACCACATCCGCATTGATAAACATCTGTTCAGAATCCATCTTATGCTTGGTCAAATCCTCAACATCTATCTCCCGGAAATTGCCCAAGCCGCAATGCAAGGTCAAAAATGCGAAACGGCAATCCTTTATCTCCAAACGTTTCATCAGTTCCCGGCTAAAATGCAATCCGGCAGCCGGAGCCACAACCGCCCCCTCTTCTGTCGCAAAGATATTTTGATAACGGCTTTCGTCATCTTCCTCGACCTGGCGGTTGATGTATTTGGGCAATGGAGTCTCGCCTAAAGCGAACAATGCCTTCTTGAACTCATCATGGTTGCCATCGAACAGGAAACGGAGAGTCCGTCCCCTGGAAGTTGTGTTATCAATCACTTCCGCCACCATCGAATCATCTTCGCCAAAATAGAGTTTGTTCCCTATACGGATTTTGCGGGCGGGGTCAACCAGTACATCCCACAATCGTAAATCCGCGTTCAACTCACGCAACAAAAAGATTTCAATACGAGCTCCGGTTTTTTCCTTATTCCCATACAAACGAGCCGGGAACACCTTGGTGTTGTTGAAAATAAACACATCTCCTTTGCCATAATATTCCAAAAGGTCTTTAAAAATCTTATGTTCAATCTTTCCTGTTTTGCGGTCTATCACCATCAGCCTGGATTCATCCCTATTCTTTGCCGGATATAATGCGATTTGTTCTTCCGGCAGGTTAAATTTAAATTTAGAGAGCTTCATATTTTTATTCAATCTTATTTGTATCTATAATCATTCTTTTTCTGCGACCAAGGTTACATGATCCAAAAAGGCATCAATATCCTCCGGCATCATACATTTATCCAACGTAACATCGCCTATCCGTGTCCTTTCCAAAGCAATCAGATGGGCACCGGATTGCAATGCGACACCAATGTCACGAGCCAGTGCACGAATATAAGTACCCTTGCTGCATACGACCCTGATTTTTATTATCGGCAATTTACATTCCAACAATTCTATCTCGTCAATGACTAAGGTTTTAGGCTTCAACGATACATTTTCCCCGTTTCGTGCCAATTCGTACGCCCGCTTGCCTTCCACTTTACAGGCAGAAAAAACAGGAGGCACTTGTTCTATCGTTCCAATGAATTGTTTCAAGACCTTTTCGACCAGAGATTGGGTTATATGGTCTGTTGGATAAACCGCATCAACTTCTTTCTCCAAATCAAAAGACGGAGTGGTTTCGCCCAGTTTCAATGTCGCCACATATTCTTTCGTCTTGTATTGAAACTCATCGATACGTTTGGTCGCCTTCCCTGTACAAATTATCATCACGCCGGTAGCCAAAGGATCAAGCGTGCCCGCATGGCCGACTTTGATTTTCTTCATTTTCAGTTTCCGAGACAATTTGTAACGAAACCGATTGACTAAATCAAACGATGTCCATTTCAAAGGCTTATTGAAATACAGCACTTCCCCAGCAATAAAATCCATCTCTTTCTCTTAAAATAACGAATAAACCAATGTAACAGTTCCCACGATGGCACAATAAACCGCGAAATAAATCAGCTTGCCCTTCTTGACTATGTTTATCATCCATTTGCAAGCTACGCAACCTGAGACGAACGCTGCGACAAAACCTATCAACAACGAGGAAGCGGAAATATCCCCACCTATTGATTCTCCATTCATTATTTTCAGCACATCCAACAAAGCTTCCCCCAGAATGGGAGGTATCACCATCAAGAACGAAAATTGTGCCATATTTTCTTTTTTATTACCTAACAGCAACCCTGTTGCTATCGTACTGCCGGAACGTGACAATCCAGGCATGACTGCGCACGCTTGGGCCAAACCTATTATAAATGCGTCTTTGCAGGATATCGTACCCTTCTGGCGAGGTTTTGCATAATATGAAAAGGTCAAAAGCAATGCGGTAAGAAGCAGCATGAGGCCAACGATCATTAGCCCTGAACCAAAAATATCTTCTACAACATCTTTGAAAAAGATGCCCACAATCCCCACAGGTATCATGGATATGACAATGTTGATAGCATAGCGGGTTTCCGGGTTCATTTCAAATTTGAACAATCCTTTTAGAATCCAGCCGACTTCCTTTCCCAAGACCACCAAAGTACTAAAAACCGTTGCCACGTGGACCAATATAGTGAAAGAAAGGCTCTCTTCGCCTTCTATGCCGAATAATGTCGAGGCAATTGCCAGATGTCCGCTACTGCTGACCGGCAAATACTCGGTTAATCCTTGTAACAAGCCAAGGACTAAAGCTTCCAATCCATTCATTCCTCTGTCGTATTTTCTGTTTCTCTATTACATTCTTTACCCTTTTTCAGTATACCAACCACCACACCTAAAAAGCCTACCATGGTAACAATTGGTGCGATTACGATTCGGCGCGGACTAAATATTTCAGGATTAAAAGACTCATCTCTTGAACCTCCACCACTCATTAGCACAAAGCCAATTATTATTAATGCGACTGCACAAGCAATCAGCACGAAATTCTTTTTTCCGAAAGCAAAATCATTATTTGACATATCTTTTTCTTTTTATATCAGACATAATATAATTTATCAAAGCTCATCTTCAGATATTTATTAACCGATATGTATGTCGCACAAACAGACAGGATGATTCCCATCGCCAATACAGCTCCATATACAATTAACATCGTGGGGACATCCAATATTTGTATAAAACCCGTCAATTCGGATTGCAAATAATACAAAGCTCCAGTCAACATGCAAATCGCTATGACAGCGGCCACTATTCCGCTCACTACGTTGTAACGGATAAACGGGGCGCGGATGAAGCCAGGCGACGCACCTACCAATTGCATTGTATGAATCAAAAAGCGTTTGGAATAAATAAGCAAACGTATCGTATTGCTTATCAGCACAAAAGAGATAACAGTCAATGCGGCTACCAAGCCCAAAAGAACGAAACCAATCCGTTTCATGTTATGTTGGACCATTTCCATCATGTCCCTTCTATAAAGCAATTCAGAAACAGAGGAATAACTCTGTATTTTGTGCTCTATCATCTTTAAACTATCAGGATTAGCATATTGCGAACGCAGCTTTACTTCTATGGACGCTTGCAAAGGATTAAACCCTAAAAAAATCTCCGGCTTCTCGCCTAATTCTTCCTCCAATTCCTTTGCGGCTTGCTCTTTAGATATGTATTCCGTTGATTTTATAAAGGGCAAAGCATCCAAAGATTTCTGCATTCGTTTAATGTCCAAGTCTTTGATGTCATCTTTCAACATGACAGAAAAAGACATGTTTTCTTTCACATATATCGAGAGTTTATTGCCCAGCAAGCCCATCAAGCATATCAAGCCCATCAAAAAAAGAACCAAAGCTATACTCAATATGGAGGTAAAGCGCGAATGAAAGAAAGAGACGGAACTAATATTTTTGTTTTCAGCCATTTGTCATTGAATTTGACCAACCTATCTATAAAGGGGATAAATCCATAGGAACATTAGCCCCAATTTTTTTGCAAAGAAAATAATTATTTATGAAACAGGCCTCTGTTTTTATTTATTTAACTAATGGCTATTTTTATAATCAAAAGCAGGCAGAGACAAAAAGGTGTCTGAACGGCCTACCGTCCAGACACTCCTTGATGAATTTCACGTTATTCTTTAGAACTCTGCATTCTTCGGAGTCCTAGGGAAAGGTATCACATCGCGTATATTGCTCATGCCTGTCACGAAAAGCAATAAACGTTCAAATCCTAGTCCGAACCCTGAATGAGGAACTGTTCCAAAACGACGGGTATCCAAGTACCACCACATATCTTTCATCGGGATATTCAATTCTTGAATGCGGTTGTACAATTTGCCGTAGTCGGCTTCACGCTCTGACCCGCCTATAATTTCCCCAATCTTTGGGAACAGAACATCCATAGCCCTGACGGTTTTCCCGTCTTCATTCTGCTTCATATAGAATGCTTTGATTTCCTTCGGGTAATCGGTCAAGATTACTGGACGCTTAAAGTGTTCTTCAACCAGGAAACGTTCATGCTCGGAAGCCAAGTCAACCCCCCAATAAACCGGGAATTCAAACTTATGCCCTTTGGCCACTGCCTCCTCCAATATCTTAATTCCTTCCGTATAGGGCAAACGGACAAAATCGTCTTTCAACACACCCTGAAGGCGGTCTATCAAGCCCTTGTCAAACATGTCATTCAAGAATTGGACATCATCCTTGCAATTGTCCAAAGCCCACCGAACACAGTATTTGATGAACTCTTCTGCCAATTCCATGTTATCATAGATGTCATTGAAGGCGACTTCTGGCTCTATCATCCAAAACTCAGCCAAGTGGCGCGGCGTATTTGAGTTCTCTGCACGGAATGTCGGTCCAAACGTATATATCTGGCCTAATGCCGTCGCACCCAATTCTCCTTCCAATTGTCCGGACACGGTCAGACTTGTCTGTTTACCGAAGAAATCGTCATCATAGATGATTGAACCGTTCTCGTCCTTCTTCAGATTATACAAGTTCTTTGTCGTGACCTGAAACATTTGACCGGCACCTTCACAGTCCGAAGCCGTGATAATAGGCGTATGGAAATAGAAGAATCCGCGATCATGGAAAAACTTGTGGATAGCATACGCCATGTTATGGCGTATGCGGAACACCGCACCAAAAGTATTCGTACGAAGACGCAAATGGGCGATTTCCCGTAAGAACTCCATTGAGTGGCCCTTTTTCTGGAGCGGGTAAGTAGCAGGATCAGCCGTTCCATATATCTCGATTTCATTTGCTTGGATTTCTACGGACTGGCCCTTGCCTTGCGACTGCACCAATGTGCCATTTACGCTGATGCTGGCTCCTGTCGTGATCGGCTTCAAATATTCCTCCCCCAATTTGTCCAAATCCACTACTATTTGGACATTGTTGATCGTGGATCCATCGTTCAGCGCGATAAAGTTTATTTGTTTGCTGCCACGACGAGTACGGACCCATCCCTTCACGTTCACGATAGTCCCGAAGTCCGTACTTTTCAGTACATCTACTATTTTCGTTCTCTTGATAGTTTCCATTGTAGCGATAATTTATTCAAAAGCCCCCATACGCAAGGCGTTCACTTCCCGTTCGTTCAAGTAACGCCATTTGCCACGAGCCAAATTTTTCTTCGTCAAACCAGCAAAATAGACACGGTCCAATTTAATCACATGGTATCCTAACGACTCAAATATACGGCGAACGATTCGATTCCTGCCAGAATGTATTTCGATGCCCACCTGACTCTTGTCCGTGTCACTGGCGTAACTTATCGCATCCGCATGGATTTCGCCATCCTCCAATTCTATGCCATTGGCTATTTTTTCCATGTCTTCTATCGAGACATTTTTGTCCAACCAAACATGATATATCTTTTTCTTCTTGAATGAAGGATGCGTCAGCTTGGATGCTAAATCGCCGTCATTCGTAAGCAACAGGACACCCGTCGTATTACGGTCAAGGCGGCCTACCGGATAAATTCTTTCACTACAAGCGTTCTTGACCAAATCCATTACGGTCAATCTCTCCTGAGGATCATCCGACGTTGTTACGCAATTCTTCGGCTTGTTTAAAACAATATATACCTTGCTTTCAATCTGTACAGGTTTATCATTAAAGGTGACTTTGTCCGAACGAGTAATCTTTGTGCCCAATTCTGTAACAACCACATCATTCACCTTTACATTTCCCGCCTGAATGAATTCATCAGCTTCGCGGCGCGAGCAAACCCCAGCGTTTGACAGGAATTTGTTCAAGCGAATCGGTTCATTCGGATCAGCCAAAACCTCCTTGTACTTCAATTGTTTTTGGAAGTTATATTTTGCATTGGGATTATAATTATTGTTGGGGCGACGGTTGTTGTTATAATTGTTGTTAGGACGGCGATTGCCATAGCCGCCATTGTTATAGCGGTTGTTGCCACCAAAGTTGTTGCCGTACGCACGATTGGCTCCGCGATTATTATCATACGGATTGACCCGGTTCTCTCCTACGCGGGGTCTTCTTTTCTTCAGAGTGCCATCTTGCATATTATTACCATTCTCCATATCGTTAGCAGGAACTGACTGGTAATTGTTGCTGAAATTAGGACGGCTGTAAGGACGCTGGTCTCCATTGTTGAACGACTGGCGGTTGCCATACGGGCGATTGCCGTATCCTCCTTGGTTGGTTCCGTAATTGTTGTTACGATTGTTGTACGGCCGATTGTTGCCATAAGAACGGTCGCGATTATCATAACGGGACTGATAATTCTGGCTGTTATTGCCATAATCATTATAGGCAGGACGATCGCCATACGGACGATAGCCATTGCCACCCCTGTCATTTTGCGGCTGGCGGCTATACTGTCGGCGTTCATAATTATTTCCTTCCGAGCGATTATAGCCGGCATTGCCATAAGCTCTTCTATCCCCGTCTTGACCAGCACCTTCTCTATTGATGCCTGGCACCACCTTCCTTGGCCGTGACTGCTGTGCGTCATCTCTTTCTTCAATACTCATTTTGCTTATAATTAATAAGGTTTATATATTGTGATAGCCTCCCGGCAATCAAATGCATAATTCTTTTTAAATGCCGGTGTAATTATGAGGTGTTATTGCTCTCAATTCAGCTTTGACCTCATCACTCACCTGCAACGTTTCAATGAAATCCTTGATAGACTGTTCGGTTATTCCTGCATTGGTACGCGTCAATGCCTTTAGGGCTTCATAAGGCTTAGGGTAGCCTTCACGACGCAGGATGGTTTGGATCCCTTCAGCCACTACCGCCCAACATTTGTCAAGATCGGCGGAAATGGCGCGTTCGTTCAACAGCAATTTGCCTAAACCTTTCATTAAACTCTTAAATGCGATTTCGATATGGGCCATGGGGACTCCCACGTTGCGAAGGACTGTGGAATCCGTCAAATCCCGCTGCAACCGGGAGATGGGCAATTTGGTGGATAAATGTTCCAGAATCGCATTGGCCATGCCCAAATTCCCTTCCGCATTTTCAAAATCGATCGGATTAACCTTATGGGGCATTGCCGACGATCCGACTTCACCGGCTTTGATCTTCTGTTTGAAATACTCCATCGAAATGTATTGCCAAAAGTCGCGGTTCAAGTCTATCAGAATCGTGTTAATCCGTTTCATACCATCAAAAATGGCACCCAGGTTATCATAATTGGAAATCTGAGTCGTCCATTCTTCCCTTTTCAAGCCCAATGACTCACTCACGAATTTATTGGCAAACGCTTTCCAATCATATTGCGGGTAAGCCACGTGGTGCGCATTGAAATTGCCGGTCGCACCCCCAAACTTGGCCGATACGGGAACAGCTCTTAATAATTCCAACTGCTGCTTCAATCTGTACACAAACACCATGATTTCTTTGCCTAAACGGGTAGGAGAAGCAGGTTGCCCATGGGTCTTCGCCAACATCGGAATATCCATCCATTCATTAGCGTAATGTTCCAATGCATTAATCACGTCCTGCAAGCCTGGATAGTACACATTCTCCATCGCCTCCTTTAGAGAAAGGGGGAAGGCAGTGTTGTTTATATCCTGCGACGTCAATCCAAAGTGAATAAATTCATGGTACTTTTCTGCAAAAAAATGGTCTGTCTTCTCCTTGATGAAATATTCGACCGCTTTCACATCATGGTTGGTCTCCTTTTCTATATCTTTTACGCGCAAGGCATCGTCTTCCGAAAAATCCAAATACACATTCCGAAGCCATGCTTTTATCTCTTCCGTATTTAAATCGCTTAATTGCGGAAGATATTCGGACAGAGCAATCAAATATTCGATTTCCACGCGAACCCGATAACGAATCAGCGCAAACTCTGAAAAATAAGCTGCAAGGTTTTCAGCTTTGTTCCAATAACGCCCATCTACGGGCGAAATGGCTGTCAATGTTGATAATACCATTTTTCTTCAATACATTATTACATAATATGTAGTGATGCAAAGTTAATGCATTTTCTGTATTTATCATTCATTATGGATATATTTTTCAAATTTCTTTTTTCTTCTATTCTATAATCATTGCATGTGTGACGAATCTCCTTGGGCAAGCCGGCCTTGCCCGCCATGTTTTTTTCAAAAAGCCCGCGGCCTTTTTCCAAAGAGATAGTAAGCTTTTGGGAATTTGTTCGCAACCGGGGAGCGGGCACGAAGGGGGAAAAATATCTAATAAAGACATCCTGGCCACAAAAACGTTTTTTTATTATATTTGCACTTGCCTGTTTGGCTCTACGGCTAATTCAATTCCGCCAACGAGTTAGACAATAGTTTTTTCACTTATTAATGTTGAGGAGATGTTTTTATGAAGAAGATTATTTTGACGGCGGTCAGTATCGTTTTAAGTTCAGTTGCGCTTTATGCGCAAAGTCCTTTCCCGAAAAGTGCGAAAGAGGATAAGGAAAAGATCATGAGCGAAGCTTATTGGAAGATTTGGAATCCGAAGGTACAAGCCAAGATTGACAGGGACATCGAGACCTATCGGAAAGCGAACGCAATCGTTGATTTGGAAAATGTGGATACTGGTTCGGAGGTCAAGATAGAACAGATTTCACATGATTTCGTGTTCGGGGCCCACATGTTCAACTTCAATCAGCTGGGTTCGCCGGCGGCAAACCAAAAGTATAAAGAGCTGTACGGCACATTGTTCAACCGGGCGACAGTGGCGTTCTATTGGAAGACGCTGGAGATGCAACCCAACCGTCCCCGTTTCCGGGAAGAGTATTGGGACACGGAGGCCTATTGGAACAGGCAGACTGACCCCAAAAATCAACCTCACTGGCGGCGGCCAGCTCCGGATCCAGCGGTTGAATATTGCCTGAGTAAAGGAGTGCCGGTGCACGGTCATCCGATTATTTGGGGAAATAGGAAATGGCATAATCCCAATTGGATCATCGGCGAGATGATGACGCCGGAAGAAAAGAAAGAGATGGACCGGCTGGTTATTGAATATGCCAATCTGCGAAACTACATGGACGGGGAGAAATATACGGAAGAATATGAAAATATGACAGTTGCCCAGTTGGAGGCAAAGTTCCCGGAATTGGCGAAGACGCTGAAGAATTTGTTTGCCAAGCGTATCGTAGAAATCGCCAAGTATTATGGCGACCGAGTGGGTAGTTGGGATGTTGTGAACGAGAGTGCTGCCGATTTTGCGAAAGGGGAGATGGTTCCTGGCTCGAAACTGTGTAAGAGTACTTACGGGATTATGCCGGGCGATTACACGTATGAAGCCTTTAAGACGGCTGAAGAGGTCTTCTCCGACAATGTCTTGCTGAACATCAATGATTATTGGACAGGACCGGAATATCCGGAACAGATTAAGGACTTGATGAAACGGAAGGCTCGGATTGATGTAGCCGGTTCACAAATGCACCTGTTCAACCCGCAGCAATGTTTGGATATTGCAGCTGGAAAGGAAGACAAGACACCCGATCAGATTTGGACGCTCATGAACCGCATAGCGGAAACCGGTTTGCCAATACATCTGAGCGAAATCACGATAACCTCTCCGGGCAACGACGAACGCGGGCAGAAGATACAGGCTATCATAGCTCAAAACTTGTATCGCATTTGGTTCAGCGTGAAGAACATGATGGGAATCACGTGGTGGAATGTTGTGGATGATTGCGGCGCACCGGGTGAACCTTCCGTTTCCGGATTGTTCTCGCGGAATATGGAACCGAAACAGGCTTTTTATGCGTTGGACAACTTGATCAATCATGAGTGGAAGACGAATATGACAGTGAAACCAAACAAAAACGGGGAAATCAAATTTCGTGGTTTCAAAGGCAAATACAGGATTACCTATACCGACCGGAATGGCGACGGACAGACGATAGAGTATCATTTAAAATGACAATCTGCAGAATCCGGCAATAGCCCCCGGCTGCAACATATAGGTGCAACAAAACAATAGCGACTGCAACTATTAGGTTTATAGCGACAGTCGCTATTGTTGTATAGAAAAGTTCAACATCTTATTTTTCTATCATTATTTTGTAAATGCTCCCTTCCACATGTTGCACGCAAAGCACCTTGTGTAACCTTGCTCCTGTAGGCTGCGGGGATAGTTTCAGGAAAGTAGCCACTCCTGACATATCCTCCACTTCGTGGATAAAGTCGTCTTTTTCCAATCCGAGTATGTGCATCGCTATTTCGCAAGCATACATGTGAATGCCAAGAGCCTTGCTTGCATCCAGCAGTTCTTCAAGCGTGGCGCCGTTGTTCCTGCGCATCATGTAGCGGAGTGTGTTTTCAAATCGCACACCGGCTGTTCATAGCTGACTAACTCTTTTATCACGGGGTGTGTAATCCACACAAGGGACAATCGCTTTGCCGGCAAGACTCTATCCGGTGGAATGGTCCTGGCATCGAATGTCAGCAGACGGTCGGTCAGAAGTTCTCCAGTTCCGGTCAGATATTTTAAGTAGTCAACGCCGGCACGGGCATTGATAATACTGCACACGTTGAAAAACGGCTTCCCGAAGTAGTACGTAAAGTGTTCATAATGCCTCCACCGCTTGCCGGAGCTGTTCCATTGCCTGCCGAAGCACTGCTCTGGGAGTGCCCACATTCATCCGCATGAATCCATCGCCGCCAGGACCAAACATCGCGCCGTCATTCAACGCCAGGCGGGCCTTGTTTATAAAAAGATGCAACAAACGGTCGTGATTCAGCTTCAGGGCACGGCAGTCCAGCCATATTAAAAATGAAGCTTGCGGAAGCAGAGGCTTGACAGCTGGCAAATACTCCTTGCAATAGTTCATTACAAAATCGATATTTCCCTCCACATAGCGGAGCATCTCCCTGCGCCAGGGGTCACCTTCCCTGAAGGCCGCAATGGTGGCTATAGGGGCGAAAAGCGGGGCCTCGTCCAGTTCGTTCGCCTTCAGCCATCCGAAGAAACGGCGGCGTATGTTTCTGTCAGGGACAATGGCATAGGAACTGACGATGCCGGGGATATTGAATGTCTTGGAAGGTGCCCCGAATGTAATGCTGCATGCGGAAGCCTCCTCGGAGACCGTGGCGAACGGAATGTGTCTGTTGCCCCACAACGCCATATCGCAATGTATCTCGTCGGAGATGACAAGGATGCCACGGCGGTAACAAAATTCCGCCAGGCGGATAAGTGTCTCCCTGTCCCATACGATACCGCCGGGGTTATGTGGGTTAGAGAGAATCAGCATCCGGCATTTCTCGTCAGCCACGGCCTCAAGATTCTCGAAATCCATGCTATAGGAGCCGTCTTCATTCTTCCGTAGCGGATTATATACCACTTCACGCCCGTTCTCCTGAGGGGTTATGCGGAAGGGGTGGTAGACGGGAGGCTGAATGATGACTTTCTCATCCTCTTTCACAAATACGTTGATGGCCATTCCAATACCTTTCACTATTCCGGGGATGTATGACAACCACTCTGGTTTCACCCTCCATCCATGATGTGAGGCAATCCAATCGATGATAGCCGCCTTGTATTCTTCCGGTTCCGTCGTATAACCGAACAGCGGATGTTCCAATCGTTGGCGTAGTGCTCTGATAATGAATGAAGGAGTCTCAAAATCCATATCAGCCACCCATAAGGGAAGCAACTCTGAGTTACCGTAGCGCTCCTGCAGTGCGTCTACTTTCAGGGCGCCTGTTCCCCTTCGATCTACAATTTTGTCAAAATCGTATCTTTCCATATTTGCTTCAGTCTTTAATGATTATTCCCATTTGATTGTTAGCTCAATGCCTGTCGGATATCCTCTAACAGATCGTCCGTGTCCTCCAGCCCGATGGAAAGACGGATAGTCGTATCTTTTACATCCATCTCACGCCTCTGTGCTTCGGTAAACAGCCCGAAAATAGTGCTTGCCGGATGGATGGCGAGCGTCTTGTTGTCGAACAGGTTGGTGGCGCGGCGTATCAGCTTCAGGCGGTTGATGAAGCGGACGCATGCCTCGCGACTTTCAAGCTCTATCGTTATCATGGCACCTGCAGTGGGACCGAACTGTCTTTGTGCCAGCGCATGATACGGGTTATTCTCCAGCCCTACATAATTCACATGCCGGATGTTGGGCAGGGTACGGAGCTGTTTCGCAACTATGGCGGCATTGGCGGACTGTACCCGATAACGTGCATCCAGTGTCTCTAGTCCGATGGTCTGCATGTAGGCTACATGCGGGGTCATATAAGCTCCTAGGTTGAGAAGCATTTCCGTTCGCATGCGTTTGCCGAATCCGGAACAGCTCCCGTAATCTATGACTAGTCCACCGATGGAAGTAGCTCCACCGGACAAATATTTGGTACTGGAAACCACTTCTATGTCTACTCCAAGGCTATGCGAACTGAATTCCGTGAAAGGAATGAGCGTGGTGTCGGCTATGAGGGGGATACCCATTCTGTGAGCAATCAGGGAGAGCGCCTGCAGATCCGCAACCTCCATCTGCGGATTGGTGATGATTTCCAAATAGATGCAACAAGTATCGCGATCCACAGCACTCTCCACGGACTGGATGTCTGTCAGGTCGCAAAGTTTTGGGGATACTCCGAAACGAGGCAACGTTCCGGTAATGAGCGCATAGGTGTTACCGAACAGGTGGCGCGATGTGACGATATTCTTGCCGGCGGATGCTACCGAGAACAGGGTGTTGCTGATGGCCGCCATACCGGAACTCAGGGCGATAACGTCCGCAGCACCGGTGAGGGACCTCACCTTATTCTCAAGAAAAGTTACCGTAGGATTCATCACCCGAGAATAGTCAGGAGAGTCCGTCCGTCCACAAAATGCATCCGACATGCTGTCGGCATCGTCAAACTCGTAGGCAGCCGTATGATACACCGGCATGCTCAATGCATTATAAGCATCCCGGCGTTGGAATTGGGTATGGATAGCTTGGGTTTGTTTTTTCATTTCCTTTTCTTTTATTATATATTTATCTTCTATATGCAGCGGCAAATTTAGTGATAAAACCTAAACCAGATACTAAATATGGCGTAATATCTTTTTTATATACTTTAATTTGGAATAATATTCTTTTAATAAATCTTCAGGCATTCATTATAGTATAATTATTCTTTGAAAAGGTCATAAAATAGTGTTGTTTTCTTTTTTTCTTTATAATATTGGGAGGTTCATTCATTTGGCTGTAAAGCCCAAGTCAAAAAGTGCATAAAAAAGCCCCTAAAGCTATTCCCTCTATCTTCTACCGGGTGGTAGACCTTATTTTTCAAATCAAAATTCAATAATTCCTCATACATGCAATTCATTGCTATTGAAACAATTTTTCCATATACGGATTCTTTCGCAATTCCAGCAAACAGGAATCTGTACGAATTGTATCATTAATGGCCAAATAAAAATTTGCTAATCCAGCCAATTCACGCCCATAGCTTTCACTCGCTTTTCCTTCTGGCTCTACCTTCTCAATTCGTTCACAAATTTGTTTTTGCAATTCAATGGCTCTACCGTAATTATTCAATCCGTCAGCATAACAATCCACCAATGCTTTGGTAAGTGGAATATAATCTGGATGGTAGTAACTTCCAAACAGTTCCAAAACTATCATATGAGCTAAAGACATTTCATATAGTCCTGCCATCTTTTCAGCATACAATCGTTCATTGGACGGACGATAATATTTCTCATACAAAGAAAAAAGATAGATAAGGATGCTCTCCATTAGAAAGAGTTTTTTTGATGTATAACACAACACATTAAGACCTACATCACCCATTTGAAGTTTATCTGATATACAGAAAAAGCCCCACAACTCCGAAGAGCCATGGGGCTTATGGAAGCAGAGCGGAAGACGGGACTCGAACCCGCGACCCTAACCTTGGCAAGGTTATGCTC
>CALBYC010000206.1 GCA_937890135.1 uncultured Parabacteroides sp. | reverse complement strand
ACCGATGAGTTTTAAGAATAAAATTAGCCATGACACAGTTCATCTGACACTCCCCGCTGTCTGTATAAACTTTTAGTTTGCCATGGAATTGGACACCCAGTTCAACCAATGTGGAAAGGCGTTTCGTCGGTACTATCTTCCCGAATCCCAACCCTATGTACGGACGGAAAGACGAACCTTTGAGACCGCCTGAAACTCGCCCTTCTTTATCTACGGGTATTGTATGGTTACCTATGGCAATGCCGACCTCTCCGGTTTCTGCGACCAACTTCTTTAAGTCGTCATCTTGTGCATGGATAGATATTAATGAAGCTCCGCCAAAATAGGCTCCTGCAGTAACAAAAAAAGATACCTTTTGAAAAGGGTAATAGTTCAAAAGCAAGTTGCCGGAAGTACGCTGCATGTTCCCCTCGGTATTGATGCTTTTTGAGTAACCGGGATATTCTGCGACTTTAACGTCTACGTCTGCATTGTTTTTGAAGCCGGGCATAACTGTCAGGCCTGCGTGCAACGTGAAATGTTTAGACAAAGGTGTGGCTATATTTGCTTCGATGCCGATTGAAGCGACACCGACTCCTGCGGCGATGGAATTAAAAGTGTTCCATTCTTTTTGTGCATGTGCTATGTTCGAAACACATGCAACAGCAGCTAAAACAGCAAAAATAAATCTTTTCATATTATAGTTTTATTGTTTATTACCTATTACCCTTGACGGAATCTCTATACAGCCCCAAGTTTCTTAATTATATTTTCTTCTCAATGAAAGCCTGCACGACATTAATAATGTAATCCCCTAATTTCTCGCTTTCGCTGACCATGTCCATATAATAAACGCCATCTTGATATTGATAGAGCTTGTTGTTAATATCCTCAATATTACGGGCCTTGAGCTGATTCCTGTAATTGTTTATTTCATTCTCGATATTGTATGATATATTGATATCGCTCTTTTCCATATTGGGCTTATGCATTACTTCGTTCATACGAGACAATGCTTTTGTTACTAATTCAAACATATGATCCATGTGAGCGTTTTGCCCATCCGTGAACTCGCTTTTAAATTCGTTGCGCCTTTTTATCGAACGGGCCAAATTGTTGCAGGAGTCGGCAATGCTTTCGATTTCGCTGACTGCGCGCAGCATGATGCGAATTTCCTCTTTACTTTCTGAACTCAAACGTCCTTCGGAGACTTGAGTCAAATAATTTGCTATCTCCACCTCCATGCGGTCGCTGATATTTTCATATTTCTCTATACGGCTATATGTTTTTGAAAATATGTCGTCGTTCTTCTCATAAAGAAGATTTTTCACCATGTTGAACATCCTGGTTGTCCGTTCTGCAAATAACACAATCTCTTTTTGGGCTTGCAAGATAGAAAGCTCGGCTGTGGATAACATGCCTCCTGAGATGTAGCGTAGGCGGTATTCTTCATCGTCTTGTTTTGAAGTAATGATGGCACAGACCGTTTTCTCTATCAGGTTTACAAACCAAATCATGATGCAAGTATTGCTAATGTTGAATGCGGTGTGGAACGCTGCTAATTTGAACGAAATGGCAACGGAAGGATCGGTTATTTTCATGATGCTGGTTACAAACCAGGACACGGCAGCTGTGAAAGGGTAGAAGAGAACCAGCACCCAGATGACGCCAAACACATTAAACATCAAATGAGCGAGAGCTGCTCTGCGGGCCTGCGTGTTCCCTGTCAATGCAGCAAAGTTCGCAGTAATGGTCGTCCCGATATTCTCGCCCAATACCAAAGCTACTCCCAAATGATAATCAATCCAGCCATTTGCGCACATAATCAGTGTGATAGCCATCGTGGCAGCTGAAGCTTGAACAATCATAGTCAGTATGGCACCGACAAACAGGAAAAGGAGGATAGAGAAGAACCCCATGTCTGTATAATTCTGGACAAATGCCAGCATATCAGGGTTTGCGCTTAAATCGGGAGCATTATTCTTCAATCCTTCCAATCCCATAAACAAGAATGAAAAACCGAAAATAAATTCTCCGATGGATTTACGAGAGCTTTTATTTGAAAAGAAAAGGGGGATGGCGAAAGCCAGAAGAGGAAGTGCGAATGCGGAAATATCTATTTTGAAACCTAATGTGGAAATAATCCATGCTGTGACAGTCGTCCCGATATTGGCTCCCATGATTACTCCGATGGACTGTGTCAACGTGAGCAAACCTGCGTTGACGAAACTGACTACCATCACGGTTGTTGCCGATGAAGATTGGATAAGTGCTGTGATCAGCACTCCGGTTAACATTCCGGTAACGCGGTTGGTCGTCATTGCTGTTAGGATTTTGCGCAGGCGATCCCCCGCAAACTTTTGTAACCCTTCGCTCATGATTTTCATCCCGTATAGGAACAATGCCAATGACCCCAACAAGCGAAGAAGGTCAAAAAATGAATAGTCCATCTAAATAGCGTTTAAGAGGATTGTATATCCGATTTATATTTCTATCTTTAGTGCTGCAAAAATACTAAAAAACGTTGAACAAATATGGAGGAATTTATCACTATTTATTGTAAAAACATTAACCGATATTATGACGTGCCTGTTGGTTCTTCCTTGTTGGAAATTTATAAAGCGGCAGGGGAACCTCTCGCCCTTTCCCCTATGAATGCGCAGGTAAATAACAAAACGGTAGATTTGACATATCGATGTTGGCAGCCCAAAGATGTGGAATTTTTTGATATAACCAGCTCTTCGGGTATGCGTACTTATGTGCGGTCGTTATGTTTTATATTGTCAAAAGCGGTATATGATATCTCTCCAAAAGCCATCCTTCATTTGGAACATTCTTTATCGAAAGGATATTATTGCTCGATTCAGGATGAAAAGCCTCTTGATGAAGAGAGGTTGAATGAGATAAAAAAACGGATGGAAGAGATAATAAAGGAGGATTTCCCTTTTCATTTACATACCGGACAGACGAATGAGGTTTGCAGACTTTTCCGAAAGCAGGGGCTGGATGACAAAGCTAATTTGGTGGAGAGCTGCGGGCAGCTGTACACATCGTATTATGAATTAGATGGCTTTGTCAATTATTTTTATGGCAGTTTAGTCCCTTCTTCCAAATATATTTATTTGTTTGATTTGGAACTTTACCAAAACGGAGCATTGCTCCGCGTCCCGGATCCTCTCCATCCCGCTGCATTAGCGCCATTTGTGAAACAGGAGAAAATGTATCAGGTATATAAGGAGCATTTGGATTTGCAGAAAGCTTTAGGCATGAGCAATGTGGGTGATTTGAACAAGGCGTTGGAACAGGGGTTGGCCCATGACATCATTTTAGTATCAGAAGCAATACAAGAAAAGCATATTTCACGAATAGCGGAAGAAATCGCGGATCGTTATCAAAAAGGAACTCGGATTGTGTTGATAGCCGGACCTTCTTCGTCCGGGAAAACCACCACTTGCAAACGATTACAAGTCCAACTTGCCACAAATGGGCTTCACCCGGTAGGCATATCTTTGGATGATTATTTCCTGAACCGGGAGGATACGCCGAGGGATGAATCCGGAGATTATGATTATGAATCCCTCTATGCATTGGACTTGCCTTATTTTAACAATGACTTGAAACGTTTGATCGCAGGAGAAGAAGTGGAGTTGCCGAGCTTCGATTTTCCTACCGGCCATCGAATTTACAAGGGGAACAAGTTGAAATTGAAGAAGAATTCCATCATTGTGATAGAAGGAATCCATGGGCTGAACCCTGAATTAACGGCAGGCATAGATGAAAGCCTTAAGTTTAGGGTGTATGTATCTGCGCTGACTTCTATTTCATTGGATAACCATAACTGGATACCGACAACCGACAACCGGCTATTAAGGCGCATCATCCGAGACTACCAGTTTAGAGGGAGTTCCGCCGAGGCGACTATCGCTCGTTGGCCAAGTGTCCGTAAAGGGGAAGACAAATGGATATTCCCTTATCAGGAGAATGCGGATGTGATGTTCAACAGTGCGATGCTGTATGAACTGGCGGCACTGCGTGCTTACGCCGAGCCTATACTGGCAAATGTGCCAGAGAAATCTCCGGGCTATGCCGAGGCATACCGTTTGCTTCGTTTCTTGCGGTATTTTAAATATATACCTACGGGTGATTTGCCCAAGACTTCTCTTTTGTGCGAATTCTTAGGCGGGGGAACATTCAAGTACTGAAAAACCCAGAGAGATTTAAATTATATTTGTAATTTTGTCCAGTAACTAACTTAACGAGAATTTATGAATTATGGCAAAGTATAATCGAATCTTGCTTAAACTGAGTGGGGAATCACTTATGGGAAGCAAGCAATATGGCATTGACGAAGTACGTCTCGATGAATATGCTGCCCAAATCAAGGAAGTCGCAGCAATGGGAGTCCAAATCGGCATTGTCATTGGTGGCGGTAATATTTTTCGAGGCTTGAACGGGACTTCTAAAGGGTTCGACCGCGTGAAAGGCGACCAGATGGGAATGTTGGCGACAGTGATTAATAGTTTGGCTTTAAGTTCCGCTTTGACGGCGCAAGGTGTAAAGGCGAAAGTGTTGACCGCCATCCGTATGGAGCCTATCGGTGAGTTTTATAACAAGTGGCGTGCCATAGAACTTTTGGAACAAGGCTATGTGGTCATCATGTCCGGAGGCACTGGCAATCCGTTCTTCACGACCGACACCGGCTCTTCTCTGCGCGGCATCGAGATAGAAGCGGATGTGATGTTGAAAGGGACGCGCGTGGATGGCATTTATACGGCAGATCCGGAAAAAGACCCGACAGCCACCAAGTTCCCTGAAATCACATACGATGAAATCTATACGCGCGGCCTGAAGGTGATGGATTTGACGGCCACCACCATGTGCAAAGAAAACAATCTTCCCATAATTGTATTTGACATGGATACGAATGGAAACCTGAAACGTGTGATGTCCGGCGAAAACATTGGGACATATGTACATAATTAAAAAAGGTTTCGATTCTTAATTATGCAATTAATATTGTACTTTTGTCTTTTAAAACAGAATAAATATAAAAGTATATGGTAGATACGAAAAAGTTTGTGAAGGACGCAGAAGAGAAGATGGAATCTGCCCTTCTTTATTTGGATGACCAATTGGCTCATATCCGCGCAGGTAAGGCGAACCCGAGAATTTTGGATAACATCAGAGTCCCGTATTATGGCAGCATGGCTCCGCTGAGCAACGTGGCATCAATCAATACGCCCGATGCCAAGACAATCATCATTACCCCATGGGAAAAAGGGCTGATCAAGGAAATAGAAAAGGCAATCCTGAACTCTGAGGTTGGAATCACTCCGGAAAACAACGGGGAAGTAATCCGTTTGGGCATACCGCCTTTGACGGAAGAACGTCGCCGTAACCTGGCCAAACAATCCAAACAGGAGGCTGAAACGGCTAAAATCGGCATACGCAATGCGCGCCGTGATGCGATTGACGCATTGAAGAAAAGCATTAAAAGCGATGGCGTGCCCGAGGATGTGGAAAAAGACGCAGAGGCTGATGTGCAGAAAGTCCATGACAAATATATCAAAAAAGTGGATGAATTGTATGCTGCCAAAGAAAAAGAAATCATGACGGTTTAATGAAGGGGCTGGTAGTTAAGAACACGGGGAGTTGGTATACGGTACGTACCGACAATGGATATGACATAGAAAGTAAAATCAAAGGGAACTTTCGGTTAAGGGGGATACGGACAACTAATCCGGTAGCTGTGGGTGACCGGGTTGAGATAGAGGAGAACAGCGAAGGGACTGCCTTTATCACTGCGATTGAAGACCGTAAAAACTATATCATACGGCGTGCTTCGAACTTGTCGAAGCAGGCGCATATCATAGCGGCCAATGTTGATCAGGCAATGCTGATCGTTACGGTCAACTACCCGATTACAACCACTGTTTTTATTGACCGTTTCTTAGCTACGGCAGAGGCTTACCGTGTCCCCGTCAAGTTGGTCTTCAACAAGATTGACAGATATGGTTCGGAAGATAAGGAGTATCTGCAAGGATTAATCCAATTGTATACCACGATTGGATATCCTTGTTCCATGCTTTCCGCAGAAGGAGGGGATGGGCTGGATGAACTCAAGGCCGATTTGAAAGGAAAGATTACCGTTTTGTCCGGACATTCGGGCGTGGGGAAGTCAACCATCATCAACAAACTGATTCCCGGCATTTCGCTCCGGACGGGTGACATATCGGAATATCATAACAAGGGAATGCATACGACGACTTTCTCCGAGATGGTGGCTTTGCCGGAAGGCGGGTATTTGATAGACACTCCGGGCATAAAAGGCTTCGGCACTATCGATATGGAAGAAGCCGAGATTTCCCACTATTTCCCCGAGATTTTCAAGATATCGGCGGGATGCCGTTTCAATAATTGTTCACATCGGCACGAACCCGGTTGCGCCGTGCTGAAGGCCGTGTCAGAACATTATATCAGTGAATCCCGCTACAGGAGTTATTTGAGTATTTTGGAAGACAAGGAGGAAAGCAAATATCGGGAAGAGTATTGATTCCCCTATGAGTTGGCCTGTCACTTGAAGGGTGTGCGCATGTCTTACGATTGTAAGGCGAACGAACGGTTGGATAAGTGGAGGGCTAATGGAATTTTAGTTGGCAATTCTGAAATCGGTAAAAGATGATGAGGTATATATTTCGCATAGTTATTAGTCTTCTTATATTGTCAGGCGGGAATTTATTGCCTGTGAGCGGGCAAGTTTTGCACAAAGCTCCCGCTCCTTTGTATCGTGATCCCGTGACGGACGGTGCGGCCGATCCTGTCGTGATATGGAATCAAGAAAAAAAATCATGGTGGATGTTTTATACGCAACGCAGGGCAAACTTGGATGCGGCGGGTGTGGCGTATTGCTACGGTACTCGCATCGGTGTGGCGGAAACCACCGACCACGGACAGACTTGGGTATACCGGGGAACTTTGGATTTGGACTTTGAACCCGGTCATAACACTTTTTGGGCTCCCGACATCGTTTTGCGCGATGGTGAATATCACTTGTTTGTCTCTTATGTCCGGGGGGTGCGGAGCCATTGGGGAGGAGAGAAGCATATCGAGCATTATGTTAGCAAGAATCTATGGGACTGGAAGCATGAAGGCCGGTTGAAGCTTTCCTCCAACAGTGTCATTGACGGTGATATTTATCAAATGCCAAATGGATTGTGGCGTATTTGGTATAAGGATGAAGAAGCCGGTTCCCATACGTTGATGGCTGAAAGCAAAAACCTGAAAGATTGGTCTGCGGCCAAGGTGGTCATAGACGGGGACGGGCACGAAGGCCCGTGCGTTTTCCGATTCCGTGGGTATTTCTGGATGTTGACAGACGAATGGCAGGGATTGCGCATTTACCGCTCGAAGGACTTGAACCGGTGGGAAAAGCAGGGGCTCATTTTAGGCGAAGCCGGTAGTCGCCCGGACGATTCGCCCATCGGGGCGCATGCCGATGTGTTGGTGATACGCCACCGGGCTTATGTCTTTTACTTCACTCATCCGGGCAGGAACAACCACCGCGAAGCACCGATGGATGCGAACGGGGTGATTCCTTATGAGTTGCGGCGTTCGTCCATCCAAGTGGCTCCTTTGGCGTTCAAGGATGGTACATTGGTCTGTGACCATGATTCGGATTTTGAGTTTTACCTGCCGGATGATTTGCCGGAATGATTGAGGAAAAAGGTAACGGCTTATTGCAGGAACAGTGCCTATGAAATAAAAATTTCATAGGCACTGTTCCTGCAAAAGGATGCGGCCGAATTGTGGATTATTCGTGGTCGTCGCTCATTTCTATCTCCAATACGCCTCCATTCACTATATCGCTGTGGGAAAAGAAAAGGGAGTCCAATTTCTTCCCGTTCAGTGTCGCGCTTTTGACGTATTTGTTCCCTTTCGCATTGTTCTTGGCGATGACACGGAAGACGCCTCCTTCAACGGGGATGGACGCTTCGTCGACAATCGGCCTTCCAATCGCATAGAGAGGGATTCCCGGGCATACCTGGTAAAAGCCAAGGGCGCTCATCACGTACCAGGCGGACATCTGCCCGCAGTCTTCATTCCCTATGATGCCATCAGGACGTTCCGTGTAGAAATTCCGCAAGATGAAATCCAATCGTTCCTGCCCTTTCCACGGAGAGGGGGTCCAGTTATATAGATAGGCCATGTGGTGGCTGGGTTCGTTGCCATGCGCATATTGCCCGATTAATCCGGTGATGTCGCCCGAGGCTTCCGCCCCGTCTATTTGCGAGGAAGTCGTGAACAATGTATCCAGGCGTGCCTCTAATTCTTCCTTCCCGCCGATCTCGGAAATGAAATTGCCCATATCATGGGGAACGAAAAAGCTCCATTGGAAAGCGTTCCCTTCCGTATAGTCGCTTTTCATGTGCGATGAATACCGCGGGTTGAAAGGGGTGCGGAACGTGCCATCCGCCATGACGGGACGCATCATCTTTGTTTCCGGGTCCAGATAGCGTTTGTAATAGGAGGCTTTCCCCGCATAGGCTTGAGCCAAAGAGTCGTTGCCCGCCTTAGCCGCCAGCTGGGCGATGCACCAGTCGTAATATGCCATTTCGAGTCCCCATGAAACCGACTCCGGTATGGAATCCGCAGGTACAAATCCATATTTGTCCTTGTAATAGATGTGGTGGGTAATCAAATCCGACTCGCGTGTCCCTTTGAACTTTTCGGCCAAGTCCGCACGGTAAACAGAAGAGCGCGCTCCTGCTTCCGCCCATAAATCCATGTCGCCTTTCTGAAGGTCTTTGGCTACCAAATCGGCCAGCACGGCCACCGCCGGATAGCCGACCATGCATCCGGTATAGTTAGAAGCCAATGGCCATTTGGGCAAGATTGTTCCTTCCAAGTATCCTTGGACCAAAGCTTCTCCCATCTTCTGTGCCAGTTCAGGGTGGATGATGGTCATTAATGGATGCAGCGCCCGGAATGTATCCCACAAGGAGAATACCGTATAATTGGTGTAACCATGGGAAGCCGTATGGATTTTTTTATCCATCCCCACATATTTCCCGTCGACATCTTGATAAGCAAAAGGTGCAATCATCGTATGGTACAATGCCGTGTAGAATATGGTCCGGATTTTGGGGTCTTCCGTCTTGATCCGGATGCGGTTCAACTCCTTATTCCATATTTCTTTGGATTCATGGCATACCTTGTCAAAGTCCCAGCCCGGGATTTCTGCCTCCATGTTCCTTCCCGCTCCTTCGGGACTGACAGGAGACAGGGCAACCTTCACCATCAATGGCTGTCCGGACTCCTTGAATTTATAGTGGAATTTTACATCTTTGTCCGATACTAATTTGAGGAAAAGCGAATCGGAGCGTAATTTGCCATCTATATATTGGTAAACCATCTCCATCGGTTCGGAAAAAGTAATCCTGTATGATATGGAATGAAAATATGCCCAACCTTGGGTTTTGAAAGTCCCTTCTATTGTCGAGTCGTTCACCATCACGTACTCGTTCCCGGTTAGCTTGTGCCCCCAGTTGGGCTGGAGGATATGCCCCAGGTCGAGCATGACCCGGCGCTCTTTGGGATTCCCGAATGTATATTTATGCAGCCCCACGTGCTCGGTGGATGTGAGCTGGACATCTACATTGAAATTGTCCAAATGCACAGCGTAGAAACCGGGCGTGGCTTTTTCTGTTTCCTTGTTAAAGGTGGCGACGGGCTTGATGGAATCTTCTCCGCAATATGGAAGAAGCAAGACATCCCCTAAGTCTCCTATGCCTGTGCCTGAAAGGTGGGTATGGCTGAAGCCATAAATGGAACGGTCGTCGTTGTGGTATCCGCTACTTGCGTCCCAACCCGTCAAATGCGTGTCCGGACTCAATTGGACGAGTGCATGCGGCCGGGTAGCTCCCGGAAAAGTATGCCCGTGGAAGCCTGTGCCAATGAACGGATCGACATAGGACACCAAATCGGCCATAGGCAACGAAGACTCGGTTTGCCGCTGGCATCCTGACATCGACAAAAGGCCGGATAAAGCGACTGCCGAAAAGAAATGATACTGTCTTTTCACTGTGAGATTATAATTGATTTAGTTTTTATTATTGTTGCAAACGTACGGATTTTTATTGGTTCATTTCGTATATTTGCTTTCAAATAAAAAACGATTAATTATGTTTGTGGTAATCAGCATCCTGTTTTTGGGTATTGGCGTTGGATATTTATTCCGCAAAATCAGCCTGCTCCAGCACATTGGGCAACCGATACAATATACCATCTGTATATTATTGTTCTTGTTAGGAATATCAGTGGGGGGGAATCCAGAGATAGTCGACAATTTGGGGGTCTTGGGAACACAGGCCGTTTTGATTTCTGTGGCTTCGACCTTGGGCAGTGTCGTCATGGCGTGGGCGGTATATCGTTATTTCTTTAAAGAGAAGGAGGAAAAAGAGTGAAGGGCAGTTTGATAGTCGTCTCGTTTTTCCTCTTAGGATGTCTATTGGGATGGTTGGACTTTGTTCCTGACTGGATTTCCGATTCCGATTTGTCCATGTACGTACTCTATTTGCTCATGTTCCAAGTAGGCATCAGCATAGGAAGTGACAAAAAGTTGAAAGAAATCCTGCATAGCATTCGCCCGCGACTGTTGCTGGTCCCGTTGGCTACCATTGGCGGGACGCTTCTTTTTACTTCTTTGGTTAGCATTTTCATTAATCGTTGGAGTTTCATGGAGACCTTGGCCGTCGGAAGCGGATTTGCCTATTATTCACTTTCGTCGATATTGATCACGCAACTGAAAGAACCGACAATAGGAATCCAGGCAGCTTCTGAATTAGGAACAATAGCTTTGATTTCAAATATGCTGAGAGAGATATATGCCTTGCTGGGCGCGCCGTTGTTCAAAAGATATTTTGGTAGATTAGCCCCTATCTGTGCAGGAGGAGCCACGACCATGGACACGACATTGCCTATAATTGCCAAATACAGTGGAAAGGATTTGGTGTTTGTCTCCATCTTGCACGGGATTCTCGTGGATATTAGCGTTCCTATTTTAGTTTCTTTCTTTTGTTCATGATTTGTTTATAAGTCAAATCTTTTATAGTTTTGTTACGGAAAATGAACAATAAGGAGATATACCATGCAATTAACTTTAGAACAGAAGGATATCAAGAAATTCCTGATGGTGGGAGATAAGATTCTTATCAAGCCTAAGAATCCTCAAAGTCAAACCAAGTCGGGTTTGTATTTGCCTCCTACCGTGCAAGATAAAGATAAAATCCAATGCGGATATGTAATCAAAGTAGGTCCGGGCTATCCCTTGCCCGCACAAAACGAAGAAAGGGAAGTTTGGGAGTCGAAAGAAGGAGAAGTCCGCTACTTGCCTCTGCAAGCTCAGGAGGGAGATTTAGCTGTTTACTTGCAAAACGCAGCCTATGAAATTAGCTTTAATGATGAAAAATACCTGATTGTTCCCCATGCTGCCATTTTGATGCTGGTACGCGATGAGGGTTTGTTTGAATGATAATCTACATTAAAATAGCGATTATATGAATAAAATAGTAAGCAAAGAACATTTTTCGGAAAAGGTGGTGAAAATGGTCGTCGAAGCCCCATTGATTGCCCGTTCTCGCAAGGCAGGTCACTTTGTGATTGTACGCGTCGGGGAAAAAGGAGAACGAATGCCTTTAACCATCGCTGAGGCTGACCCGAAGGAGGGCACTATCTCGTTAGTCATTCAGGAAGTGGGGCTTTCCTCAACCAAATTGTGCCAATTGGAGCCAGGAGACGAAATAACAGATGTCGTTGGTCCGTTGGGACAGGCGACCCATATCGAGAATTTCGGAACAGTCGTCTGTGCAGGTGGCGGAGTGGGCGTAGCCCCTATGCTTCCTATCGTCCAGGCTTTGAAGGCTGCCGGAAACCGTGTCATTACAGTTTTGGCAGGTCGCTCTAAGGAGTTGATTATATTGGAAAGGGAAATGCGTGCAAGTTCGGATGAAGTCATTATCATGACCGATGATGGTTCTTATGGGCGAAAAGGCTTGGTTACGGAAGGTGTGGAGTCTGTCATCAAACGGGAAAAGGTAGACAAATGTTTTGCGATAGGCCCTGCCATTATGATGAAATATGTTTGTTTGCTTACGAAGAAATATGATGTACCGACAGAAGTTTCCTTGAATACGATTATGGTGGATGGAACCGGGATGTGTGGCGCTTGTCGTATCTCAGTTGGAGGGAAAACCAAATTTGTCTGCGTGGATGGCCCCGAGTTCGATGGTCACCAGGTCGATTTTGATGAGATGTTGAAGCGAATGGGAGCTTTCAAGGAGATAGAGCGTAAGGAAATGGATAAATTGGATGACCAATCCACGTCTCCCAATGCTGCTTCAGAAAGCAGGAACGCACTTTGGCGTGAAGAATTACGCAAAGCCATGAAACCTAAGGAGCGCACTGCCATTCCTCGTGCAAAGATGAACGAGTTGAATCCGGAATACCGTTCCCATACCCGTTTGGAGGAAGTAAACCAAGGGCTGACGCAGGAACAAGCGTTGAATGAAGCCAAGAGATGTTTGGATTGCGCCAATCCATCCTGCATGTCTGGTTGTCCGGTAGGGATTAATATCCCTTGTTTCATCAAGAACATAGAGAGAGGAGAGTTCCTCGAGGCGGCTCGGATCTTGAAAGAGACGAGTGCGTTGCCTGCTGTTTGCGGTCGTGTATGCCCGCAGGAAAAACAGTGTGAATCAAAATGCATCCATTTGAAGATGAACCATGATGCTGTCGCTATCGGATATTTGGAACGTTTCGCTGCTGACTTTGAGCGCGAAAGCGGACAGCTGAGTGTCCCCGTGGTTGAGAAGAAGAATGGCATCAAGATTGCGGTAGTTGGTTCCGGCCCTGCCGGCCTTTCCTTTGCGGGGGATATGGCAAAATATGGCTATGATGTTACGGTGTTTGAGGCTTTGCATGAAATAGGAGGGGTGCTGAAATATGGCATTCCCGAGTTCCGATTGCCCAATAAGATAGTGGATGTGGAAATCGATAATCTGTCCAAGCTGGGAGTAACATTCGTCAAGGACTGCATTGTCGGGAAAACGATTAGTGTGGAAGATTTGAAAGCGGACGGTTTCAAGGGCGTTTTTGTCGCTTCGGGAGCAGGACTGCCTAACTTCATGAACATACCTGGCGAGAACTGCATCAATATTATGTCTTCAAACGAATACTTGACACGGGTTAATTTGATGGATGCCGCTAACCCGGAATCAGATACGCCTGTTGCGTTCGGCAAACGTGTGGCAGTTATTGGAGGGGGAAATACGGCAATGGACTCAGTGCGTACTGCCAAACGGTTGGGTGCGGAAAAAGCAATGATAATTTACCGGCGTTCCGAAGAAGAGATGCCTGCCCGCATAGAAGAGGTCAAACATGCGAAAGAGGAAGGTGTGGAGTTTTTGACCCTTCATAACCCGATTGAATATATTCCGGATGAGCAAGGCAAAGTGAAGCAAGTTGTGTTGCAGAAAATGGAATTGGGGGAACCGGACGCTTCTGGTCGTAGAAAACCTGTTGCAATACCGGGAGCTACTGAAACGTTAGATATTGATTTGGCTATTGTCAGCGTAGGTGTCTCTCCGAATCCTATCGTCCCTCATTCTATCCCGGGACTTGTGTTAGGGAAAAAGGGCACAATTACGGTAAATGACGACATGGAGTCGTCTATCCCGATGATTTTCGCAGGAGGCGATATAGTCCGTGGCGGTGCTACCGTGATATTAGCGATGGGCGATGGCCGACGTGCTGCTGCTGCAATGCATAAACAACTCTCCATGGCTGAATAAAAAACGAGAAACAGAGAACAACCTAACCGATTTTTCCATTATCTTTGCAACGGTAAAAGGAAAAATGCCGGAGTGGTCGATCGGGCCGCACTCGAAATGCGGTGAACGGGCAACTGTTCCCAGGGTTCGAATCCCTGTTTTTCCGCATATAAGAAGAGGATATGTCAAAAGCATATCCTCTTCTTTATTTTATAGAACGCCAAGTGTAACAGAAATGAAAACATATATTCAAATAAATGTCAAATATTTGCATTGATATCGCAACGCTGGAGTAGTAGTTTTGTCCTCGAATAAAGAACAAAGGAATATGAAAGGATTTTTACTTCTCTTGGCTGCTTTTATGATAAATATTTCCGTATATGGAGCAGCTATTCGTGGAACTGTTGTGGATAAAAGCACACAAGAACCCTTGATTGGGGCGGCCATACAGGTGAAAGGAACAACGACCGGAACAGTTACCGATATTGATGGGAACTTCGAATTAGCCGGTTTACGCAATGGAACCTACCAGATAATCGTATCTTACATATCATATATCACGCAGACAGTGGATGTTTCCGTGGAAGGTTTAGCCAATATTCGCATAGAAATGCTTTCGGACGATACGCAACTCAATGAAGTGGTTGTCGTGGCGGAAGCCAAAAAGAATACGGAAATGGCTTTGCTGTCCCAGCAACGAAAAGGGTTGGTCGTGCAGACCGGCGTTTCTGCCCAGCAAATCACGAGGACGCAGGACAAGGATGCCTCGGAGGTCATTCGGCGAATACCGGGCATCAGTATAATTGATGGAAAGTTCGTAATGGTTCGTGGATTGTCGCAACGTTATAACAATGTTTGGATTAACCACAGTGCCGTTCCAAGTAGTGAAGCGGATGCACGCGCTTTCTCTTTTGATATCATTCCTTCTTCCCAGCTTGACAATATCGTAGTCGTCAAGAGTTCATCTCCTGAATATCCGGCAGATTTCACCGGTGGTTTCATTTTGATTAACACCAAGGACGTACCTAACAATAATACTTTTGGATTTTCAGTGGGAAGCAATGTGAATGACCGGGCGCATTTCCGTGATTTCTTGTATAATAAGAACAGTGCGACTGATTTCTTGGGATTTGATAATGGGTTACGCAGTTTGGATAATGGCATATTCACCCAGCTTAAGTCGGATAATAATCAGCCCAACAATTATAGTTTGTTGAACAATGGTTTCAACAATGACTGGAACATACGCAAAAGAAACGCCCTGCCAGACTTGAATTTGAGCATGAACTTTAGCCATCGTTGGGTCAGAGATTCCGGAAGTACATGGGCCATGTTGGGCGTATTGAACTATAGCAATGCGAAGAGGACTTATCTGAATATGGAAAACAATCTGTTTGGAAGTTATGACGTGACCAATGACAGGTCGAACTACTTGCATCAATATACAGACAACCAATACAACCAAAATGTCCGCTTGGGGGCTATGTGGAATGTTACGTATGTTACAGCGAACGGCAATAGCCGGTATGAATTGAAGAACATATTTAACCAATTGGGGAAAGACAGGTTGACGACCCGTTTGGGATATAATGCGCAAAGCGAATATGAATCGCAAGCGGAGTATTACTATCAAAGCCGGAGCACGTATAGCGGTCAGCTTACTGGAAAACATTCGATAGGCGATGTGGATAAATTGGATTGGAGCGCTGGATATTCTTATGCAAATCGTAATATGCCTGATAGAAGAAGGTTTACGCGTGTCATGGACGATGAAAGCAAACAGTTTATGATTGAGAATATCAATGATGTGAATCGCGAGTTTTCTCGTTTGGACGAGCACATCCTTTCTGCCAACGTGAATTATCAACATACTTTTGACTTCGGAGAGTTCAATCCTTTGTTGAAAGCGGGCGTTTATACCGAATACAGAACACGAAAATATGACACTCGTTATTTCTTGTACACATGGAACGCAGGTAGCTTGCCTTCGTCCTATGCAGCCATGGACATCCCGACTCAATTGTTGCAGGATTCTAATTATGGCGCTGATAAACTCTCGTTACTGGAGAAGGTCGATTATACAAACAATTATGAAGGTAACAACATGTTGAATGCGGGTTATGTTGCATTCAACCTTCCTTTCGGTAATTTGAATGTGTACGCTGGCGTGCGTTTTGAGCATGACAGGATGAAGTTGGTTAGCAATACCCGGCAGTATGAAGAGAGCCATCAGAATCTATATTATACCTACAATGATTTCTTCCCTTCGCTCAATTGTACTTACAAGCTTGACGAAAAGAACCAGTTCCGTTTGTCGTACGGGCGGTCGGTGAATCGTCCCGAGTTCCGTGAAGTGTCCACTTCGGTCTTTTATGATTTTGATTTGGCAAGCAACGTGGAAGGAAATGCGGCTTTGAAGCCTGCTTATGTCGATAATATCGATATTTCGTATGAGCTTTATCCGGCGGATGGCGAATTGTTGAATGTGTCATTGTTCTACAAACGATTCAAAGATCCGATTGAGTGGGTATATACAATTAATGGAGGAACGGATTATACTTATTCCAATGTGAATGCCAACAATGCAGACAATTATGGGATAGAATTGGATATTCGTAAAAATTTGGATTTCATAGGATTGAACAATTTTAGCTGGAGCTTTAACGGCTCATTAATCAAAAGCAAGGTGCATTTTGATGATAATTCCCTTCAAAAGAACAGACCTATGCAAGGTCAGTCTCCTTATTTGGTAAATACCGGACTATTCTACCAGAATAAAGGTTGGAGTGCTGCCGTGCTTTACAATCGAATCGGGAAACGTATCATTGGCGTCGGACGAAGCATGGGTACGGGTGAGAACATCGTGAATGTCCCTGATTCTTATGAAATGCCCCGTAATACGATTGATTTGAGCTTGTCTAAACAATTAGGAGATCATTTCGAGGTAAAGGTTGGCGTGCGTGACTTGTTAGGTGAGAAGATAACTTACCAGCAATACCAAGAAACAAGCCACGGAGAGATTGAACAAATCAACCGCCAGTACCGCCCGGGAAGAAATTTCTTAGTAAATGTCAGTTACAAGTTTTAATGAATTGAACAACTAATAATCACTTTAAAATAAGAAGAAAATGAAAAAAGAAAAGAAAACAATTGTATTGTCTGCCCTCTCTCTTTTGATGATGACAGGTATGGTTTCTTGTGGTGATGACAATGGAGGGGATACTCCATCACCGGAACAACCTCAAGAAAATTACGTAAAAGGTACAGACACCGATGGCAAGACTACATATAACAAATTGCTTTTCGACGAGAACGGCAACCCGGATGAAAAAGGCACTGTCATTGGTGACGGAGAAAAAGAAATGGTTTTCAAAGGAAAAGAGACTTTGAAAAAAGGAACTTATCTGCTGAAAGGTTGGATTTATGTTGCGAATGGTTCTGAATTGACCATCGAAGCAGGTACTATTATCAAGGGTGATAAAGATACGCAGGCTTCTTTGATCGTTGAGCCGGGCGGTAAATTGATAGCTCAAGGTACAAAGGATGCTCCTATCGTATTTACTTCTGCACAGGCAAAAGGCCAACGCAAGCCGGGCGACTGGGGTGGATTGATTATTTGCGGTAACGCGAAGAACAATCAAACAAGCCAGCAGATTGAAGGCGGTCCGCGTACAAAACACGGTGGCGACAATGATGACGATAACTCAGGTATCTTAAGCTATGTCCGTGTGGAGTTTGCCGGTTATCCATTCCAAAAGAACAAGGAGATCAATGGCGTTACATTCGGCTCTGTAGGAAGCAAAACGCAGGTTGACCATGTGCAAGTTTCTTTTTCCAACGATGACTCCTTCGAGTGGTTCGGTGGTACGGTAAATGCTAAATACTTGGTGGCTTACAGTGGTTGGGATGACGACTTTGACACAGACAACGGCTTCTCCGGAAATGTCCAGTACGGTTTGGTTGTCCGTAATCCACGTTTGGCGGATACTTCACAGTCAAATGGTTTCGAGTCTGACAATTGCGCCGATGGTGCTGAAGTGTCTCCTTTCACGACCGCTACATTCAGTAACATTACGTTTGTAGGTCCGAAAGCTTATGATGGATTCCAAAACACAAGCGATTATATTAATGGCGGTGAATATTATCCGAACAATGGTTCTGCCCTGGGTAAATTCCAAGCTGCCATGCAAATACGTCGTTCCAGCCATCTGGCTTGTTTCAATTCAATTGCTTACGGCTTCCCTATCGGTTTGATTATCGACGGTGAAAAAGGTAACACGGTTCAGTATGCTAAGGAAGGCAAGCTGAAACTTTCAAACATCTTTTTCGCTGGCATGGACGCAATCGGTACAGACAAAAACAAGCAATATGAGGATACTCCTTATGAAGAAGGTAAGAAATATTCATTCTCACATGAATACTTTATCAATCAAAAAGGCAATAAGACATTCGAAAATAGTGCAGACTTGTTGCTGAAAGATGCCCGCAATGTAGGTGCTGGTTATTTGCCACAGGCTGGAAGCCCGGTCTTGAACGCTGCCGCATGGGATGACGCTGCTTTGAGCTCATTCGAGAAAGTTGACTATGTAGGTGCTTTCGGTTCTGACGACCAATGGTTGGATGGTTGGACTAACTTTGACCCGAACAATACGGATTATTGATTTGTAGCAAACATCATAATATAGGTAATAAGGGGGGTGCGCCTGCAAGCGCATCCCCCTTTTGCCGTTATATGCTCGCAGATGATTGAAATTGTCGTGCCTTCCTTTGTTTTGTCGCTTTTGACTTTTTTATTCAGACGTTTTGATTGCTTATTTTTGTGCTTGAAATAATTATTGAGTAAATATGAAGAAAAATTTGAAAGACATCAGTTTTTTGATAAAGCTAAGTTGGATAGCCTTATCACTGTTTTCCATCTCTCTGCAGGCTTGTTCGGATGACGGCAAGGATGAACAGATAGTCAATCCTTCCCCTAAGGAACAGTGGGGGAAAACATTGGTTGGGGGCGATGGAACCATATTCGCCTATCCCGACTTGTATGTCAATTATTGGGAGTACACGTGGAGCACGGTCGACAACTCGGATGTAGCCCTTCGTATTAAAGGGGCTTTCCCGAAAGCCCGCTTCTTCAGTTTCAGCTTATATGACGATGAGAAGGGAGATGCAATCGGGGGGCTGGCAGACAATGAAATCACACCTGACGATGGGAGTGTCAATCCTTTTTCTGTCACTTCCACGGATGAGAACTATTTTACCGTGTATGTGGTGCCCGAAGGAATGCCTGAAAGCCAGATTGGGAAAATCCCCTCTAAAAACATTCTCAAAGTGAAGGCGGGCGTGCAGCGGGCTACGATAGTGATACGCCAGTACCTCGGGGTAGACGAGTATGGCGGCGTGGAGCTTCCTGCCATAGAAGCAATAGACATCAATACCTTGGAAGACAAGCAGGCGCCTATCCGCATGAACTCGAACGTTACGAATTTCCCCGTGAATTATGTTCCTTTATGGTCTGATGAAAACTTGCTTGTGCCTTTTTTCCTTGCCTCTCCTGGCGCTTATTACCCTAACATGTCAACGGACTATTTATATGGACGTACCATCCTGAAGGACGACCAAGTGCTGGTCATCAATTTCGTGCCTGTGCCCATACCCAAGACCGTTGAAGAATACAATGGGGCGAAAGCGCGCTATTGGTCCATCTGCCTTGGGTCGGCCCGTGACACTCATTCCTATTATTCCATCTACGACGAGCAGGCCAATGTCCCCGATGATGCTTATTGCTCCTTCATCGTTTGCATGAAGCAGAACCCCAAGTTGGACGAGATCCGTAAAAAAGTGGAAACTGAAAATGCGGATGGCTATCATTGGCAATTAATCGTTTGGGACCGTGAAAAACTGTCCGTGGAAGGAAACCCGATAGGGGACTGCATCGTGATAATGTACCGTAACATCCTTCCGAACAAATCGTGGGAATACTCTATTTCCAACATGATAGAAACCCCTTACGGCGACCCTGTCAACACGTCCAAGGAAAACCCGGATAAAATGATCGCTCATAAAGCCCTTGGCAAGTACGGGCCTTACGGGTACAAGTTCAACACGGATGACTTTTTGGAAGGAGGCCTCATCTATACCGTTGCACGGTAACGCCAGGCAAATCCTCCTGCCCGGAATAGTGCAGGGTTCGTAGCGGGCAAATCTGCCCATTGGATACTATGTTTTCGCCAAGAGGGTGCGGTCTTTTCTCGGAAAGGTCGCACCCTTTTGGCGAAAAGCCCGTTGCCATTTGCCCCGGTGGCTGCTGCCTTGCCGATATAAAGAAATATTTCTTTAATCATTTGCTTTGATTATAGAATTAACCTACCTTTGCGTCATACTATGTGATGACTCATAAACACAATTAAATAACTTAAATTATTATCTTATGTGGTTACTTAATTCTTCTATTGGAAGAAAACTGATAATGAGCATATCAGGTCTCTTCCTTATTCTGTTTTTGCTGTTCCACTTGTGTATGAACGTGGCTGCAGTGTTCTCAGGCGATGCATATAACATGATTTGCAGTTTCCTGGGCACAAACTGGTATGCTTTGTTGGGTACATTGGTGCTGGCGGCAGGCGTAGTGGTTCACTTTGCGTATGCTATCATGCTGACGTTGCAGAATCGCAGGGCGCGCGGCAATGATCGTTATGCCTTGAACGCTCGTCCGAAGGGCGTTGAATGGGCTTCTCAGAACATGTTTGTTCTGGGCGTGATCATCATCCTGGGCTTGATCCTGCACTTTACGCATTTCTGGTACAACATGATGTTTGCGGAATTGGCAGGCATTGAAGGCCTGTTTGAACCCGCCGACGGCGCCGCATTCATCACCTACTTTTTCCAAGGCAATATTGTGAACACGGTGTTGTATCTGGTATGGTTTGCTGCTTTGTGGTTCCATTTGACCCACGGCTTTTGGTCTGCTATCCAGACTTTGGGTTGGAACAATAACGTGTGGATGAACCGTTGGGAATGCATATCCAAATGGGTTGCAACCATCATTTGCGGAGCTTTCGCTATCATTACTATTATTTTCTATTTGAATGGAGCCGGCGCTTCTTGCTGCAGTCTTATTCTGGTAGATTAATGTATAAAAGACATTTGAAAACAAATCAATTATGGCTGAAATAAATTCAAAGATTCCTCAAGGCCCGTTGGCTGAGAAGTGGAAAAATTATAAAGATCACCAGAAGTTGGTGAACCCTGCAAACAAGCGTCGTTTGGATATCATTGTAGTAGGTACTGGTCTGGCCGGAGCTTCCGCTGCGGCATCATTGGCTGAGATGGGATTCAATGTGTTGAACTTCTGTATCCAGGATTCCCCTCGCCGTGCACACTCTATCGCCGCTCAAGGAGGTATCAATGCGGCTAAGAATTACCAAAACGACGGAGACTCGGTCTACCGCCTGTTCTACGATACAATCAAGGGAGGTGACTACCGTGCCCGCGAAGCGAACGTTTACCGTTTGGCAGAGGTGTCAAACAACATCATAGACCAATGCGTGGCCCAAGGCGTTCCTTTTGCTCGTGAATATGGTGGATTGTTGGACAACCGTTCATTCGGCGGCGCACAGGTATCCCGTACGTTCTATGCCCGTGGCCAGACGGGACAGCAATTGCTTTTGGGTGCATATTCTGCATTGAGCCGCCAGATTGGCAAAGGCAAAGTGAAGGTGTACACCCGTCACGAAATGCTGGATGTCGTTTTGATCGATGGACGTGCCCGCGGTATCCTTACCCGTAACTTGGTTACCGGTAAAATCGAGAGATATGCGGCCCATGCGGTTGTCATAGCGACTGGTGGTTATGTAAATACCTTCTTCTTGTCGACGAACGCAATGGCTTCTAACGGTTCTGCTGCTTGGCAGTGCTACAAGAAAGGCGCTTATTTCGCTAACCCGTGTATGGTGCAGATCCATCCGACTTGTATTCCGGTGAAAGGGGACTTCCAGTCTAAATTGACTTTGATGTCAGAGTCTTTGCGTAATGACGGCCGCATTTGGGTTCCAAAGAAATTGGAAGATGCGAAAGCTTTGCAGGCTGGGACCAAGAAAGGCAAAGATATTCCGGAAGAAGACCGTGACTACTATTTGGAACGCCGTTATCCTGCATTCGGTAACCTGGTTCCCCGTGACGTGGCTTCCCGTGCGGCTAAGGAGCGTTGTGATGCTGGTTATGGCGTTAACAACACGGGCTTGGCTGTGTTCTTGGACTTCTCCGACGCAATCAACCGTTTAGGGAAAGAAGTGGTTAAACAGAAATATGGTAACTTGTTCGACATGTATGAAGAAATTACCAACGACAACCCATACGAAACCCCGATGATGATTTACCCGGCATTGCACTATTCAATGGGTGGCCTGTGGGTAGATTATGAATTGATGACCTCTATTCCCGGTCTGTTCGCTATTGGGGAAGCAAACTTCTCCGACCATGGAGCTAACCGTTTGGGTGCTTCTGCTTTGATGCAAGGTCTGGCAGATGGTTATTTCGTGTTGCCGTATACTATCCAGAATTACTTGTCGGATCAGATCCAGGTGCCTCGTTTCAGCACGGATCTGCCCGAGTTCTCCGCTGCTGAAAAGGCGATAGAGGAACGTATCAACAAATTGATGAACATCAAAGGTAAAGAGACCGTGGATTCCATCCACCGTAAGCTGGGCCACATCATGTGGGAGCACATCGGCATGGCCCGTAATGCCAAGGGCTTGCAAGAAGCCATCAGTCTGTTGAAAGAGTTGAAGAAGGAATTCTGGAGTAACGTTTACATCCCGGGTGATGCCGTGGACCAGAACGTGGAATTGGAAAAGGCATTGCGTTTAGCTGACTTTATCGAAATCGGTACGTTGATGGCTCACGATGCTTTGGACCGTGAAGAATCTTGTGGTGGTCACTTCCGTACGGAACACCAGACGGAGGATGGTGAGGCACTCCGCCATGACGATAAGTTCATGTATGTATCTTGCTGGGAATACCAAGGGGATGACAAGGATCCGGTGATGCTGAAAGAGCCGCTGAATTATCAATTTGTCGTTCCTCAGACACGTAACTACAAGAAGTAATCAACTCAAAAATTAGAATCAAATGGACAAAGATATAAATGTAACACTGAAGATTTGGCGTCAGAAAGGTCCGAAAGAAAAGGGACATTTCGAGACTTATCCAATGAATAACATCAACCAGAGTGTTTCTTTCCTGGAGATGTTGGATATTTTGAACGAGCGCTTGGTGAATGAAGGCAAGGAACCGATTGTGTTTGACCATGACTGTCGTGAAGGCATTTGCGGTATGTGTTCTTTGTATGTGAACGGCCACCCTCACGGACCGGCTACGGGTGCCACCACCTGTCAGCTTTATATGCGCCGTTTCCATGATGGAGAGACTATCACGATTGAACCTTGGCGTTCTGCCGGTTTCCCTGTAATCCGTGACTTGATGGTAGACCGTACGGCTTATGACAAAATCATGCAGGCCGGTGGTTTCGTGTCTGTGAATACAGGTGGCGTTCCGGATGCCAATGCGATTGCCATTCCGAAAGAGAATGCAGACTTGGCAATGGATGCCGCTGCTTGTATCGGTTGCGGTGCTTGTGCCGCTGCTTGTAAGAATGGCTCAGCCATGTTGTTCGTTTCAGCCAAGGTCAGCCAGTTCGCTCTGTTGCCTCAGGGACGCATTGAGGCTGCTCGTCGTGCGAAAGCAATGGTTGCCAAGATGGACGAGCTTGGGTTTGGAAACTGTACCAACACCCGTGCTTGTGAAATGGAATGCCCGAAGAACGTTTCGGTTAGTAACATTGCTCGTTTGAACCGTGAGTTCTTGAAGGCCAAGTTGCAAGACTAATCACATAAGTTTATTATATTTTAGGAGGTAGATGCCTGGAGAGGTGTCTACCTCTCTTTTATTATCTCCGCTTTTATAGTATAGAGCATTAACTAGAACGATGAATAAAATAATCATTACATTTTGTTTTTTTGCCAGTATGTTGATGTTGTCTTGTACAACCTCTAAAAGTGTGGTATCCCAAAATGCAGATTTGTCGAAATATGAATATGCCTCAATCATTGACAACGACACTTATCATATCCCTCCTCAATTGATGGAATATGAGATACAATTGTTTGATGCAGTCGAGGAGTCTTGCCTTAAGTTGGTCAATGATATGCGCATACAAGAACTATCCCCGGCACAGCAATCGAAGTTGCTTATCGTAAAGTATGGGGTGGATGTCTCGGATGAAGAATCCGTTGTAACGGTGAATTTCATTGATTACCAAACCGGACGCCCTTTGGTCTCTTGCCGTGGAGCGTTCACATCCTTGGGATTTAGCGTGCCGGCCGACATCAGGGGCGCAATCAAACGTGTTGCAAAGCAAATTGCGGAAACATTCCCTAAGTGAGGATGTTTCCTCCGTCTCTTAGGGAGAATAGATGTATTCTTATTATGCTCTCCTGAGCATGGCGAGTGTTGTCAGGGGCTCCCGACTTGGGGATATTGGTGAAGATTTTTGGAAAAGGCCGTGACCCGTTTGGAAAAAGCTTATGATAAGCGAATGGAAAAGCCAGCGTGGTGAGACCAAAACGGACTGATTCATAAGATTTTAAATGAGTATCTCTCACCTTTTTCAGCATCTCTCACTTATCTCTCACCAAACTTAATCTGTTGTAATTTAGCATATTGTGCCGCAAATAAATATGGGTGAGAGATGGTGAGACCAATTTTTAAACTTTATGGAGAAAGGAAAGCATCCGACAAGCTGCAGGTGTTAAACCTTTATATACAACAATAGCGGCTGTCATTGTATGAACCTAATAGCTGCATCCGTTATTGTCTGCATTGCATCGAACGCCCTTATGGGTAATTCGAGGTCATTGAAAATCGCATTTCAATATCCGATAACCGTCCACGATTGCCAGGCGAAGAGGAGTCATATAACTGAATATCATATCAATATTTTTGCACATATAATCAAATTACGGCATAAACATGAGTAATCGTGAACATAGTTGACATGAGTTTACAAGTAGTTACGATGGGTGACAGTTTTGATGCTGATAATATAACGTAATTGCTGCATTATTATTCACTTTTGTAATCAATATCATACTTATATGGAATTTGTGTAATACAAGCCGAATTTATTGTAAAGCCGTTATTCTATACCCTCCGTAACTTTGCAGTGGAATTTTAATCAAGAATATGACAATGAAGAAAATTTTACTCATGGCATTGCTCTTGACTATGTTCTTGAGCTTGCACGCACAGACTGGCAAGCGGATGCTTGTTACCACTTTCTCCGCTTGTTCGAGCGATGATGATGACAACAACGACAGCAAAGATACTGTGGCCAACCCTGAAACTCCTACCGACGGCAGCAAGATTCTTGTGGCTTACTTCTCGTGGGGAGGCAACACGCATGCCGTGGCAAACCGCATTGCCCAGCTTACAGGTGGCACGCTGTACGAAATTCAGCCCGCCACTCCATATACAACCGATTACAACGAGCTTGCCTACACCGTGGCACGTAACGAACTCGACACCGACGCACAACCGGCGCTGAAGGAGACTGATGCCGACTTCTCAAAATACGACTATGTGCTCTTGGGTTGTCCCGTGTGGTGGCAGACGGCCCCGATGATTATGTCTACATTCTGCGAGACTTACGACTTCAAGGGAAAGACAATAATCCCATTCTGTACATATGCCTCAACCGGCCGTGACGCTACGCTACAGAAACTCAGCAGCCTGACATCCACAGCCAGTCATCTGACAGGATATGGTGCAAGTGGCAACAATACAAGTGGCGTAGAGTCGTGGCTGAAGACGATAAACATGATAAAATAGTCAACAAATAAAATTGCAATGATTATGAAGATGAGCAAAGTTTTTACAATGGCCGTGTGCCTTCTCTTATTGTGCGGCACGGCAAACGCAAGGGAAAAAGGTTGAGCCAGTGGCCGTAGAGCCTTTTACTGTCGTTGAATTTAACTTGGTGAAGAGCCCAAACTCTAATCCTTTTGGTTTGGTGTACGACGGAGCCCTCACGAAGAATGAGGTGGGCAAGGTGAACATTCACCGCATCTATTACAATTTGAACGGACTGAAGATTGCTGCTAACGTGTATACTCCAGCCGAATACGATGGAAACAAGAAATATCCAGCCCTTGTAGTGGCACATCCTAATGGTGGCATAAAGGAGCAAGTGGCAGGACTCTATAGCCAGTGCATGGCTGAGAAAGGATATGTACGCCTTGCCTTTGATGCCGCTTACCAAGGCGACAGCGAGGGCAATCCACGCAACACTGACAAGCCAGCCAACCGCATAGAGGACATCCATCGTGCTGCCGACATCCTGACACAATATCCTGGTGTGGATGCCAATCGAATAGGCATTCTCGGTATCTGCGGTGGTGGTGGCTACACCTTGAAGGCGGCACAGACCGACAAGCGTTTCAAGGCGGTGGCCACATTAAGCATGTTCAACACGGGACTGGTACGCCGCAATGGTTTTCTTGATTCGCAGATAAACCAAGTGCAGGAGCGTCTTGCCGATGCTTGTGCCGCACGACAGAAAGAGGCTAATGGCGAAGCTCCGGAATACGTGGGCGACATGAGCGGTGTTACGCCCGAACAGGCTGCCAAGTTGCCGTTTGACCTCTATCGTGATGGATATACTTATTATCTCCAGACTTATGCACATCCCAACTCTACCTTCCGTTATACGAAGAGCAGTCTTGTCGACTTGATGGCTTTTGACGCAAGCGAGGGCATGTATCTCATCAACCAACCTTTGCTGATGATGGCTGGCAGCATCGCCGACACGTTCTATATGACGGAGCAATGCTACGCCAAGGCAACAGGGACGGAAGACAAGGAATTGTGTCTCATTCCCGGTGCAACGCACATCAAGACTTATTATGTGCCTGAGTATGTGGAGCAAGTGGTAACGAAATTGACAACGTTTTTTGGCGATAAACTGAAATAAAATCAAGACGCAATATGAAGAAATTATTGTTAATGCTGTTATTATTCTTCCCCTTTTGTAGTGGAATGTGGGGTCAAGAATCTGCAAAGTTCACACCAGAGCAGCAAACCATTATTGACCTTTCAAATCAAAAGTGGGCATGGATGGCAGAAAAGAACGTTGAACAATTGGAAAAACTGTTCCACAAGTCAGCTCAATTTGTACACATGGGTGGATATTGGGGAAAAGAAGCCGAACTGCGAACAATAAAAGAAGGTGGAATATGGTATAAGAAGGCTGAAATCCACTCGCAGGAAGTGTATTTTGCCGCTGGCATTGCTACTGTTTATAGTCGGATCCACCTTAATTCTGTAGTTGGCGGTCAAGCAGTACGCTTTCCTTTCATAGTTACTGAGGTGTATGTTGTTTCCGATGGCAGGTGGCAACTGTCGTCACTCGTATTCACAAAAACAATAGGCGAATAGAAATGAAGAAAATAATTTCAATGGTGTCAATTCTTGCCAACTGTGCCCTGAATGTAATCGCACAAAATCTTGTTATTGAGAGACAAGGTCATTTCTCTGTAGGCGGTTCTATTATTCAGCATGAAGGAACTTACGACAACAGCAAGTTCGTGGGTTGGGCTACGCAGGTGGAAACAGGGCAGAGCAGCCGTGTAGATCATGGTTTTGTTGATTATCAGATTCCAGCCAATGCCCACCGCACGCCACTTGTCTATGTGCATGGTTATGGTGGCTCGGGTGTATGTTGGGAGATGACCCCAGATGGCAGGGACGGCTTCTCAACCTTGATGCTTCGCCAGAGGTGGAGCAGTTATGTGATGGATTTGCCTGGCAGGGGCAGGGCTGGCAGAACTTCAGCCACGACAGAGGTTAAGCCTCTGGCAGACGAGATGTTTTGGTTCGATATTTGGCGTATGGGCATCTATCCTAATTGGAATGAAGGGGTGCAGTTTCCGAAAGACTCTGCGAGTGTGTCGCAGTTTTTCCGTGAGATGACTCCCGACCTCAGTGATCACCGTCAGGATGTGCCAGCCATCAATGCACTTGCAGACAAAGTAGGCAGATGTGTGCTTGTTACCCATTCTGCAGGAGGCTTCCCGGGATGGATGGCAGCCATACAAAACGAGAATGTGAAGGCGATTGCGGCATACGAACCTGGTGGCTTTGTATTCCCAGATGGTGAGGTGCCAGAAAAAATCGAAGGTTTGACAGGTGGATGTGCAGGTGTTCCTGTGTCTGCAACAGACTTCAAAAGGCTTACACAAATACCTATCATCCTTTATTTTGGCGACTACATTCCTGAGGAGCCGAGCAAGAACCTTGGCGACGAGAACTGGCGTGTGCGTTTGCAAATGGCTCGAAAGTTTGTTGATGTTATAAATCGACATGGTGGCAAGGCAACACTGGTAGAACTTCCTAAACATGGCATTCGCGGCAACACTCATTTTCTGATGCAGGATTTGAACAACAAGCAGCTTGCCAGACTTTTGAACGATTGGCTTATTAAAAATAATTTATAGTATTGTATCACTCTGAAATGTTATTTCGAAATGGATATAAAGAGTAAAATATTAACTGTAGCTGTTGCCGTTATGTTTTCTTCTCATGCAGCGGCACAGACTGCCGAGACATTCAAGCAACCATATCCGTTAGGCTCAAAACTCTCGCCTAATCCAAACTTCACAGGCGACGTGTGGCTGTCGACTGTGACCAAGGAAAAGGAACTCAACGTGCCTATGGCAAACGTCACCTTTGCTCCGGGTTGCCGCAACAGTTGGCACTCGCACACAGGAGGGCAAATCCTAATTGCCACCTCTGGCATAGGCTATTACCAAGAACGCGGCAAGGCGGCGCGCCGCCTTTTCCCGGGCGACATAGTGGAGATTGCGTCTGGCGTGGAACATTGGCATGGGGCTGCGCCCGACAGTTGGTTCGCCCACATCGCCATCTCGTGCAACCCGAGCATCAACAAGCCCACATGGTTGCAGCCCGTGACCGATGAGGAATATGCGACAGCCGTCAATGCCTCTACATCCGTTTACGACAACCAGGCGTTGAGCGCACGCGAGCAAGCCATTGTCGCCATCGCCTCCTATACGGGCAAGGGTGACTTGGAGCATCTGCCGTTGGCTCTTGCGGGGGGATTGGAGAGTGGCATGACTGTGAACGAGATTAAGGAAATCCTCGTTCAGGCTTATGCTTATTGTGGCTTTCCGCGCAGTCTGCGTGCCATACAGACTTTTATGAAAGTGCTCGACAACCGCGAGGCACAAGGCATCAACGACACGATGGGCAAGGAAGCGACGGTTGCAAAACAAGCTGGCAACAAATACGATCGTGGTGCGGCAATTCTCCAAACGCTCTCTGGCATCAATTCCGCTCACCCCACAAGCGGCTATGGGGCATTCGCTCCTGCCATCGACCAATTCTTGAAGGAGCATCTCTTTGCCGACATATTCGAGCGCGGTTTGCTCACCTACCGTGAGCGTGAACTGGCTACGGTGTCGTTTCTTGCTGGCGTGGGCAATGTGGAGCCGATGGCAGCGGGCCACATGGGCATCTGCTTGCATCTTGGCATCACCAAGGAGCAACTCACGGCTTTGCTTAATATCGTTGAAATAAACTTGGGAAAGGCTTCTTCGGAGCCTTTAAGAAAGGTTTTGGAAGAAGTAACGAAACAAAAGGAAACTATGTAATAAAAACAACGAGACAATGAAACGAATATTGAACCTTTGCGCCATGCTGCTCATGCTTGTGGCTGGTGCATCATGCAAGGCAAACAACAAGAGTATGGACAAACAGACAGACAGGCAAGAGAAGATTCTCTTCATCAACGGCAGTCCCAACCGCGACGGCAACACGGCCGCCCTCGCCAAGGTGCTGCTTGAGGGCAAGGACTACGAGACGCTTAACCTTACCGATTACCGTATCAACGTGTACGGACAGACATTGGACGGCGACCAGTTTGACGAGGTGCTGAAGAAGATGAAGGAGGCCGACGTAGTGGTAATGGGCTCGCCCGTGTATTGGCATAACATCTGCGCTTCGGTACGCATGCTGCTCGAACGCTTCTATGGCCCTATTGAGCCAGGCTCGTTCAAGGGCAAGAAACTCTTCTTCCTCTACCAGGGAGCCGCACCCACAAAGATGATGCTCGACGACGGCGAGTACACCATGAGCCGCTTTGCCGTAATGTACGGCTTTACCTATGAGGGTATGGCGAACGACAAGAGCCAGGCAAGGAAACTAAAGGAGAAACTATAACTTTTTTTATAACCATTTCATATTTACGCATAAGTACAGATTGCGCTTGGGAGGCTATGGCCGACAATGCAATCTGTGCTTATCCAAAAAGCAAAGCATATGAGAGTATCAAGAATTTTATCTGTTGTCATGGGCCTCTTTATGGCAACGACAGCAATCGATGCAACAGAGAAAGAGGTGAACGGACAACCTTATGTACAGTTGAACAACGGACAGTGGATGCCGCGCTTCGGCATCGGCACATTCAACGTGCCCGACAACGCCACTTGCAAGGATGCCGTGCTCACAGCTCTACGGATGGGCTACCGCCATATAGACACAGCACACGCCTATATGGACGAGCAGGGAGTGGGCGAGGCTGTCAACGAGTTTATGAAGGAGAGTGGTGTCAAGCGTGAGGAAATATGGGTCACATCAAAACTGTGGCCAACGGAATATGCCGACCCTACGGCCATTGACAAGATGCTCCAGCGTCTGCATCTTGACTACGTTGACTTAGTGTATCTCCATCAGCCGGTGGGCGACGTGAAGGCAGGATGGAAGAACATGGAGGCTGCCGTCAAGGCTGGCAAGGTTCATACGTTAGGACTTTCCAACTTCGAGGTGAAGGGCGCGGAAGACATCTACCGCTGGTGTACCGACAGCACGGAGATAAAGCCCGCCATCCTGCAAATGGAATGTCATCCATACGCTCAGCGTCTTGAAGAGAAGGCCTTGGCTGAGAAGCGCGGCATGGTGGTGGAATGTTGGTACCCCTTGGGTGGTGCGGCATCACGCGGTGCGTTGTTTCAAGACCCAATTATAAAGCAGATTGCCGAGGCGCACGGCTGCACTCCTGCGCAGGTAATCATACGTTGGCACATTCAGGAGGGACATTCCGTAATCCCCGGTGCCACTGACCACGGCTACATACAGGAGAATATCAACGCCGTGAAGCAGATACGCCTTACTGAGAAAGAGATGACGCAGATGCGCTCGCTCAACAAGGAAAAGCGTTTCTATCTGTTCGACATTGAGGTGACACGCCGCTTCTGCAGCAACCCTCTGCCCGATGCCGCTAACAACGATGAATGGCAGAAGAAAATGAACGATGAACTGAACAAGTAGAACTGTTAATTTATGGACGAAAAGATGAGTCGCCGCTCGGCAAGCAAGGCTGGCGGTTCGCCTACATCAGCACGCTGATAATGGTGGACAGCTGGCTGCCCAACTTCGACATGGACGAGCAGGTGAAGATGGACAAGCATATCCCCGAGAACCTCGCCTCCATAAAGGACGACATCAGCAAGCGGAAGCATTGGATGCAGCCCGTGAACGAGGAGGAGCGCAAGCAACACGCTGGATTTATGGCGTACACGGGGCTTGATCCCGAAGTGGGTTTCCTGAAGAAGAGCGAGAAGTACTTTGTCGTTACCGACTGTTGCATCGGTTGTGGCGTTTGTACGGATGTCTGTCCTCGCGGCAACTATTCGC
>CALBYC010000205.1 GCA_937890135.1 uncultured Parabacteroides sp. | reverse complement strand
CCCGCAAATCCAAGTCCGCATATAATAAGGCTCGTTCAAATTGCTTACCACGACACCCTTTGATGCGCTTGTATGGATAAACCGTCCATTTTTCAAATAAACACCAACATGATTAGGCGTATTCCTTTTCCCCCCTCCCGTACGGAAGAACACCAAATCCCCTTCATGCAATTGGCCACGGCCGATTCTCTTGCAATCTTTTTTCAGCATTTCAGCAGCAGAACGAGAGATTTTTTTCCTATACACGGCTTTGTAAATCTGCATGGTCAATCCGGAACAATCCACCCCCTGCTTGCTCATTCCCCCCAAACGATGGGGGACGCCCAACCAACGTGCCCCTTCATTGTACAGAAATATGTTGTCATTCTCTGTAATCTTTACCCCATACAAGCGTTCCAAGGCCTTTGGCCCTTTAAAATCAGCCGGCAAAGAAACCTGTTCCACCCTACGACTGGCACACGAAACCAATAATAAGATGAGAGGAACAAGCATTCCTTTTATAAACCATCTTCTTGTCTGTTCCATTTCCTGTTACTCAAAAGCGTGCATAAAAACCTTTCATCTCCTTCCATACATAGCAAAGTTAAACAATTTCCACGAAATCCACCCTCCAACTCCATCAATTAACGAGAAATAAAAGGCAAAGTCTATATGCACAATGAATATTTTAAAGATAAAAGCTCTTTATTGTTATTTTTTTTGCAACTTTGAAGGCTGAAACTGGGAATCCAGCAAAAGACATACGATGTCACTAATGTTTAAACTTTTTTATTCTTGATAAGAAGTAAATGAGAAAATGGAAAATTGAAGATTCAGCCGAACTGTACAACATAAAAGGTTGGGGACTGAATTATTTTTCGATTAATGACAAAGGTCATGTTGCCGTACAGCCTAAAGCAGACGGCCCTTCCATCGACTTGGAGGAATTGATGGAAGAATTACAAAGTCAGGATGTGGCGGCCCCGCTCCTGCTACGTTTTCCGGATATCTTGAACAATCGGATTGAAAAGATTTCGAGTTGCTTTGACAATGCCGCCAAAGAATATGGATATACGGCCAAGAACTATATCATTTACCCTATTAAGGTAAATCAAATGCGCCCAGTGGTTGAAGAGATTGTCAGCCACGGAAACAAATACAACATTGGACTGGAGGCCGGTTCCAAACCCGAACTTCACGCAGTCTTGTCCATCGCCATTGACAATGACGCCATGATTGTATGTAATGGATACAAAGACGAAAGCTATATCGAACTGGCTCTTCTCGCCCAGAAAATGGGAAGGAGGATTTTTCTGGTGGTCGAAAAAATGATGGAACTAAAAACCATCGCCATCCTTGCCAAGAGAATGAATGTCGTACCCAACATCGGCATCCGAATCAAATTGGCCAGCTCGGGTAGCGGGAAGTGGGAAGAATCAGGCGGTGATGTCAGCAAGTTCGGGCTCAACTCGAGCGAACTATTGGAGGCCTTGGAGCTGTTAGAGCAAAACGGTTTGAAAGAAGCCCTGAAATTGATACATTTCCATATCGGAAGCCAAGTAACAAACATACGCCGCATCAAGACTGCCTTGCGCGAGGCAACTCAGTTCTACGTGCAACTGAGGCAAATGGGATTCAACATCAGCTTTGTCGATATTGGGGGCGGACTTGGAGTAGACTACGATGGGACACGTTCCGCATTAAGCGGCAATAGCATGAACTATTCTATCCAAGAATATGTCAACGACGCCGTTTCTGCACTAGCCGATGTATGCAAGAAGTCCGACCTGGAACAGCCGAACATCATCACGGAGTCAGGACGTTCATTGACTGCGCATCATTCAGTCCTTGTTATTGAAGCCTTAGCCAGTACAAGCTTGCCCGCCTGTGACGAAAATGAAGAACTGCAGCCTGACGCGCACGAATTGGTTCGTGAACTTTATAATTTATGGGACAATTTGAACCAGCCACGGCTTATCGAAACATGGCATGATACCCTACAATGCAGGGAAGAAGCTTTGGAGCTGTTCAATCTGGGATTAATAGACCTCAAAACCCGAGCCCACGTGGAGCGATTGTTTTGGTCTATCGCAAGAGATGTATATGATATGGCAGAAGCCGTCAAGCATTCTCCCGATGAACTCAAGAAAATATCAAAAATGCTTCCGGACAAATACTTCTGCAACTTTTCTTTGTTCCAATCTTTACCGGACTCATGGGCTATCGACCAGATATTCCCAGTCATGCCACTGAGCCGACTGAACGAGCAGCCGACAAAGTCTGCGACAATCCAAGACATCACCTGCGATTCTGACGGGAAAATAGACAACTTCATCTCCACGCGTAACTTCTCTTATCACTTGCCAGTGCACAAGCTGAAAGAGGGAGAACATTATTATTTGGGGGTATTTTTAGTCGGTGCTTACCAAGAAATATTAGGAGATTTGCACAACTTGTTCGGAGACACCAATGCGGTTCACATCAAAGTGAAAGGGGATGAATATGTCATCGACAAAGTGATTGAAGGAGAAACGGTTGCCGACGTATTGGAATATGTGCAATTCAATCCTAAACGAATGGCGCGTTCCATCGAAGTGTGGGTGGCGTCTTCAGTCAAGAAAGGTACAATTTCTTCCGAAGAAGGCCGAGAGTTTTTGTCTAATTACCGCTCCGGTCTATATGGTTATACATATTTAGAATAACGATTAGCATCTTCATTCCAAGTAATGCAAAGGGAGATAAATCCGGTTTCACCATTTTTTATTACCTTTGCTTGATTTTTAACAAGACAAAATAGACAATTATCAATATGTTTGACAATCTGAGTGAACGCTTAGAGCGTTCGTTTAAGTTGCTGAAAGGTGAAGGTAAAATCACCGAAATCAATGTCGCAGAGACATTGAAAGATGTTCGTCGCGCATTGTTGGATGCCGATGTCAATTATAAAGTGGCCAAATCTTTCACAGACCGAGTAAAAGAGAAAGCCATCGGGCAGAACGTACTTACATCCGTCAAACCAAGCCAGCTCATGGTGAAAATCGTACATGACGAGTTGGCCAACCTGATGGGGGGAACCGCCTCAGAGCTTAACACGGAAGGCCGTCCGGCCATCATTTTAATGTCCGGACTGCAAGGTTCTGGTAAAACAACATTCTCGGGGAAATTAGCCAATATGCTTAAAACCAAACGCAACAAAAAGCCCCTGCTGGTCGCTTGTGACGTATATCGGCCTGCCGCCATCGAGCAGTTGCGCGTATTGGGAGAACAAATCGGGGTACCTGTATATTTAGAAGAAGATAATAAAAACCCTGTTGAAATCGCTCAAAATGCCATAGCGGAAGCAAAAGCGAAAGGGTATGACGTAGTCATCGTCGATACGGCTGGCCGCCTTGCTATCGATGAACAAATGATGAAAGAGATTGCATCCATCAAAGCCGCGATCCATCCCAATGAAACTTTGTTCGTCGTCGATGCCATGACCGGCCAAGACGCCGTTAACACGGCTAAAGAATTCAATGACCGCTTGGACTTTGACGGGGTCGTATTGACAAAATTGGACGGCGATACGCGCGGCGGTGCGGCATTGTCAATCCGTACGGTAGTGAACAAACCTATCAAGTTTGTCGGGACAGGGGAGAAAATGGATGCGTTAGACGTTTTCCATCCGGAACGAATGGCGGACAGAATCCTGGGGATGGGAGATATCGTGTCGTTGGTTGAACGCGCGCAAGAACAATACGATGAAGAAGAGGCGAAACGCCTGCAAAAGAAAATAGCAAAGAACCAGTTCGACTTTGACGACTTCATCAACCAAATCCAGCAAATCAAGAAAATGGGCAACTTGAAAGAGTTGGCTTCCATGATACCGGGCGTTGGTAAAGCCCTGAAGAATGTTGACATTGACGATAATGCTTTCAAAAGCATTGAAGCAATCATCTACTCCATGACTCCAACCGAACGCAAGAACCCGGCTATCATCAACAGCTCCCGCCGCCAACGCATCGCCAAAGGCAGCGGAACATCCATCCAGGAAGTCAACAAATTGCTTAAACAGTTTGACGAAACCCGCAAAATGATGCGTATGCTTACTGCGGCTAAGGCAGGCGGACGTTCTAAATTCCCATTGTTCAAATAAAAACAAATCATCCCATAAATATGGAAAACCGACCATACCAATTATTAGACGGAAAGGCTACCGCAGCTCAGATGAAGCAAGAAATGGCCGAAGAAGTAGCTCGAATCAAAGCGGCGGGCGGGAAAATCCCCCATTTGGCCGCCATATTAGTCGGCCACGATGGAGGAAGTGAAACTTATGTGGCAAGCAAAGTAAAAACTTGCCAAGAAATCGGTTTCAAATCCTCTTTAATCAGATATGAAGCAGACGTGACCGAAGAAGAACTGCTAAGGAAAGTGGAGGAATTGAACAATGATGCCGATGTTGACGGCTTCATCGTCCAGCTGCCACTGCCCAAACATATATCGGAACAAAAAGTCATCGAAGCGATTGACTACAAGAAAGACGTGGATGGATTCCACCCCATCAACGTGGGACGGATGTCCATAGGATTGCCTTGTTTCGTTTCAGCCACGCCGGCTGGCATATTGGAATTATTGAAAAGGTATCATATCGAAACGAAAGGCAAACATTGCGTCATACTTGGGAGGAGCAACATCGTGGGCAAGCCCATGGCTTCCTTGATGATGCAAAAAGCTTATCCGGGCGATTGCACCGTGACGGTTTGCCATAGCCGGTCACAAAACTTGAAAGAGATGTGCCAGCAAGCAGATATCATCATCGTAGCCTTGGGTGTCCCTGAATTTTTGAAAGGAGACATGGTCAAGGACGGGGCGGTCGTTGTCGATGTCGGGACTACCCGTGTTCCTGATGCGACACGTAAAAGCGGGTTCCGGCTTTGCGGCGACGTGAAGTTCGACGAAGTCGCTCCCAAGTGCTCTTACATAAGTCCAGTTCCCGGAGGAGTTGGGCCTATGACCATCATTTCCTTGATGAAAAATACTTTATTGGCAGGCAAAAGAGAAATCTACAAATAAACCAACACATATTATTTAGGTGAAAATTTGCAGATTCTAAAATAATGATTACCTTTGCACCGTCTTAAAGGGAAATATCCTTTATGGATATTAAATGGTGAATGTAGCTCAGTTGGTTAGAGCATTGGATTGTGGTTCCAAGGGTCGTGGGTTCGAGCCCCATCTTTCACCCCCTCTTTATCATCCGATGATGGTTATTTCCCGAACAAGATGCCAAATGGTGAATGTAGCTCAGTTGGTTAGAGCATTGGATTGTGGTTCCAAGGGTCGTGGGTTCGAGCCCCATCTTTCACCCCTCTCTTTGTAGGAGAATATGCGGGCAATGCTGCCGGTCATATTCTCTTTTTTTATTGTCCGGAACCCGGCAACCCTGGCGGAGCCAGGTCACAATCCCAAGAAGTCGAAACTTTCCTTCATACAAATCCAGGCAGCCCGGCAACAAATGGCTGGTCCGGGCAAGGGCCTTTTTCAAACCGGACGTTATCTTCGCAAAAAAAGGATATGGACTTTTCGCAAAAAGGATGCGACCTTTTCATAAAAAGGCAGCATCCTTTTTGCGAATCATTCCTCGTGATCCTGAACTCCCATCGAACCAGCATCGGAATTATCACCAACCTCCTCCCAATGCTTTATACAGATAGACGATCGAAAGCTGCTCATTGCATTTTGCGGCGTTCAAACTTATTTGCGCATTCAGCAGTTCACGCTGGGCATCCAATACATTCATGTAACTTATCACGCCGTTCATATACTGGAGCTTCGCAAGCTCCAAATACTTCCTGGCCGCCAACTCCAACTTTTCTTGCAACAATCTTACCTCCTTTGCCTTGCGGACATTGACCAAACCGTCATTTACCTCTTTGAAGGCAGAAATGACATCTTTTTCATACTTATAGACGCATTGTTCATATTGAGCTTCCGCCACCTTCCATTTTGCGCGGTTTTGTCCCATGGCAAACAAAGGTTGCAGCAAATTGCCTGCCAGCTGCCAAGCGGGGCTTTTCAAGAAATTCCCTAATTCATCACTTTCAAACCCCAAATTGCCAGTCAAGGCGATTCGCGGGAACATGTTGGTATAGGCGATACCTATTTTGGCGTTCGCTTCTTTCAGCGCCATCTCCGATTGACGGATGTCAGGCCTTCTTTCAATGAGGGAAGAAGGCAAACCTACGGGCAAAGCATCGGGCAAGCAAAACGCATTCCCTACTTTCCCTCGTTCTATCCCATGAGCATAGTCGCCCAATAACAAAGACAAGTCACTTTCCTTGGCCTGGATTTTATACTCCAAGTCCGGTATCAAAGTTTCTGTCCTGGCCAGCTCCACCAGCGCCTGATTGTATGACGTCTCGGATGTCAATCCGCCCTCGTAACGCAATTTCGCCAGTCTGGCACCTTCCCTTCTGGCATCCAATGTTTGACTAACAATGGATAACTCTTCATCCAGCGCGCACAATTCATAGTAACCGGCTGCGACAGCCGCGATGATTGTCAATTTCAAAGCCCTTTGCGCCTCGATTTGCTGCATATAGGCGGCAATGCCTGCCTGGTCCGCCCAACGAAGATTCCCCCACAAATCCAATTCCCAGTTCAATGTCAGTTTCGTGTCAAACTCGGGGTCGGGCTTTGCATTGTCTCCCCCGTAATTCAAGACTTCTTTGCCTCCATACAATACCGCACCGACAGAAGGGAACATCTTCGAGAAACTGATTCTCCTGGCAGCTGCCATCTCCTTGATTTTAGCCGCAGCCATTTTCATGTCTTTGTTGTTTTCCAACGCCCGTTCAATCATTTCCTGTAAAATCGTGTCTTGGTAGAGAGATTGCCAAGGGATGCCGGAAACGGAAGAATCCGCAACCAAGGCTTGACTTCCTATCTGTTCCGGCAAATTCAAGTCAGGGCGAACGTACTCTTTGCCTATTTTACAAGACGAGAAAAACAGCAGAAGAGCCAGAACCATAGAATGAGGAAGAATTCTGCGGCAACGAACCAAACGGCCCAAACGGACACCCTTCCTTAGCTTGCTTACCAAAACAAAAAAGAAAGGAACTAATACAATCCCCAAGGTAATGGCAAACAACATGCCAAAGAAAATGCCAGTACCTATGCTATGGCGCGAAGCAGACCCCGGGCCGCTTGCCAAAACCATTGGCAACATTCCCAGCACAAAAGCCAAAGAGGTCATCAGAATCGGACGAAAACGCATCCTTGCAGCATGGATAGCCGCCTCCACGGCATCTACGCCCGAGTCCACCTGCACCTTGGCAAATTCAATAATCAATATAGCATTTTTAGCGGCTAACCCTATCAAAGTCACCAAACCTATCTGAAAATAGACATCGTTTTCCAGCCCCGTCACCCATATGCCAAAGTATGCGCCCAAAGCAGCAACCGGCAACGAAAGAAGGACTGCGATAGGCACTATCCAGCTCTCATATTGGGCGGCCAAGAAAAGGAACACAAACAAGAACACAAGAGCCATAATAAAGCCCGTTTCGCCACCAGCCCTTTTTTCTTGGTAAGACAGGCCGCTCCATTCCACGGATATGTCTTCCGGCAAATGTTCTTTTGCCAATTTTTCCATCGCAGCCATTGCCTCGCCCGTACTATAGCCATGGGCAGCAACTGCATTTATCGATGCAGTCGTAAACATATTGAATCGTTTAATCGTGCCTGGCCCGGTAGTATATTTGGCCGTGCCAAGAGCGGTCAACGGAACCATAGTCCCCTTTTGTGTTTTTACAAAATACAGGCCCAAGTCATCCTTATTAGCCCGGTAGGGAGCTTCAGCCTGAATGTAAACTCGATAAATACGATTGAACATATTGAAATCGTTGACATAGACAGACCCGAGATAAGCTTTCATAGTAGAGAATATATCCGCAATAGGTATTCCCAAGAATTTTGCCTTATCCCTATCCACGTCAAAATAAACTTGCGGGATTTCTGCCTGCAAAGCAGATGAAACGCCCTGCAGCTCTGGAGCTTTGTTTGCGTAATACAAAAATGTATCAGTTGCTTGCCGCAAATCTGCCCAAGTGGCTTCACCCCTTGCTTCCAACTGCATTTCCAGACCTCCGCTTTCTCCAAGGCCAGGAATCACGGGTGGACGCAATACATAACCCCTTATCTCGGGATAATAGTACAGTTCCTGACGCACTCGCTCCATCACATCCTCCACGCCCATCTTTCCCGATTTACGCTCTTCCCAAGGTTTCAGGATAACCGTAAATGTCGCCCGGTTCTGGGTCGCCCCCAATCGATTGCTGCTACCTGTCACATTTTGCACGTACGCGACAGCCGGAAGGCCTTCTAAAAATGCAATCAGACGGTCGGAAACAACCCGTGTACGTTCGAGGGTCGCACCTTCCGGCAATTCCACTTCCACAGTAAAAAAGCCTTGGTCTTCTTCGGGAATAAACGAAGTCGGCAACATCCTGTTCAGAACAAAAATAGCAATCAAAGCCATACCAAAACCGGCAGCAACCCTTCTTGGATGTTGCATGACCCTCCTAATGATACAAATGTAACGATTGTTTCCATTTTCCAACCAAGCATTTATTTTCCGGAACACGACATTCTTCGTATTTTGGGTCGGCCTCAAAATGATGGCACACATGGCAGGGCTTAAAGTCAATGCGACAACTGTAGAAATTAACACGGAAACAACGATTGTCACCGAAAACTGACGGTAAAGTTGGCCTGTGATTCCTCCTAAAAAACTGACCGGGACAAACACCGCCGCCAATACCAAGGATGTAGCAATCAAAGCCCCGCTCAATTCCGCCATCGCTCGATGAGTAGCTTCACGCACGGATACTTTCTCTTCATTTATGATTCTCTCGACATTTTCCACGACAACAATCGCATCATCAACAACTATGCCAATGGCTAAAACCAAGCCTAACAAGGTAAGCATGTTCAAAGAAAATCCCATGATTAGCATGAAACCAAATGTGCCAATCAATGAAATCGGGACGGCAATTGTCGGAATCAAAGCCGCACGCCAATTTTGCAAAGAAAGGAACACTACCAGAATGACAAGGAACAATGCTTCGAACAAGGTTTTATAAACTTCATGCACGGATTGGGATATATATTCCGTCATATCAAAAGGGAAATTATACTCTATTCCATCCGAGAAATTCTTGCTGATTTCCGCCATGGCGGCACGAACCTGCCCCGCCACTTCCAATGCATTCGCTCCTGGTAACATGTAAATAGACAAGATTGCAGCATTCTTGCCGTTGATGCCACTTTCTGTTGAATAGGACGAAGCTTCCAAGGAAACCCTTGCCACATCCCGCATACGTACAATCGAACCATCCGAGTTTGCCCGTATCACAATGTTCTCGAATTCCTCAACCGTAGAAAGACGACCGGATGCCGTAACGGGCATGGTCACATCGACATCCAATATAGGCTGCTTGCCAAACTCGCCAGCCGCCGACTCCCTGTTTTGGTCTTTCAAAGCATCCTGCAAATCCTTTACGGTCAATCCCATGTCTGCTAAACGATCCGGATAAACCCATATTTGCATTCCATAATAACGGCTTCCGACATTGGACACCCGTCCAACTCCTGGTATTCTCCGAATTACATCCAAAACATTTATTGTTGCAAAATTGCTCAAGTATATCTCGTCGAATTTAGGATCATCCGACATAAGTGTCAAAGTCATCAATTGGCTGGGTGACTGCTTCTCTATCGAGATGCCATTCTGCACCACTTCGGCAGGCAACCGGCTCTCCGCCAATTTAACCCTGTTCTGTACCTCAACTGCCGATAAATCCGGATTGGCTGACACATCGAACGTCACCGTGATGTTCAAGTTTCCAGAATTGGAACAATTGCTTTGCATGTATATCATCCCTGGTGTGCCATTCAACTCCTGCTCTATTGGGGTAGCTACAGCTTGTGACACGGTCAGCGCATTTGCACCTGTATAATTAGCATTTATCTTCACCACCGGTGGAGTTATTTGCGGGTATTGCTCTATCGGCAACATGACCAGCCCTACTATGCCAATAATGATTATCACCAACGAAAGGACTGTTGAAAAGACCGGACGATCAATAAAAAAACCTGTTTTCATGATTTATTCCTCCTCTTTTTCCCTTAATAACTGAATCGCTTTATCATCTATGGAAGTTACGGGCTGTACTTTCACATTAGGCGACAACTTATGATAACCTTCAACCACGACCCGCTCGTTTTCTCCTAATCCCCTTTCAATCACGACTGAGTTCCCTACTTCAGGACCTACTTGCACAAATCGCTTTTCAGCAATATCATCTTTGCGTATCACATAAAGGAAAGCTCCCCCTTTCTCTATGGACAAAGCCTTGCTCGGAACAACTATGGCCCTTTCTCTGACATCCAACAAAAGTTTCACCCTTGTAGATTGGGAAGGATAGCACGTACCGAGAATGTCCCCGTGTTTGGATCGACTGAAGGGTCTGCAAAATCCACGATTCCTTTTATCGGATATTCTGTGTTGTCCGCCAAGGTCACTGTTACTGTGGGCTGCCATGAACGGGTCGTGTCTTGTTCTCCAAACTTGACATTCCTACGTTCTGCCCGAAGGTAATCCAATGCGGTCATTTTAAATTCTACATTGACTGTATCGCTCTTTACGACTACCGCCAATTTGGATTTCCGCCCAGGGCCAACTAAAGTACCGACATCAGCCAGCCGTTCGCTAATATATCCTGTAATAGGAGAGATGACACGGGTATAACTTAACTCCAGACTGGCTTGTTCCAAATCGGCCTCACTCATCGCAATGTCTGCTTCAGCATTTTCCTTTGCCGCTATAGCATTGTCCAAATCCAATTGACTGGCAGCATGCTGTTCATATAACGGGGTGAGGCGTTCGACATCCCTTGCAGCTTTTGCAGCTTGTACTTGGTTTTTCTTCAATTGCGCCTTTGCTTTTGCCACTTTCGCTTTATATAATGCTGGACTGATGACGAACAATGGATCGCCCTGATGAACCATTTTACCTTCTTCAAACAGCAAGTTCTCCAAATATCCTTCTACCCTAGCATGTATCTCCACAAAACTTTCCGCTTTAATACGCCCCACGTATTCTCCATAAATCTGCATATCTTTCTTAACAGGTTTGTCTACAATAACTATTGGTAAATGCTTTTCTTCCTTTTTTTTGCAGCTTATCAAAACCAATCCACAACAAAACAGTAAAAAAAAGCTCCACAATCTTTTGCATGATAAATTGAATTGAATCATCCTAACCATAATTTCCCTAACTTATAATTCAACAATCTGTATACAAATGATAAGATGAAAGAATCATACCATAACCCCTTTCTTATTTGTTAAAAGCAGTTACACATGTTATTTACAGCCATTTTCAGTTAGACGTAGCAGGAACAGTGAATGGATAAGATTGTGGTGTGCATGCGAGAAATGTAGAATTTTTCCACAAAAGACAAACAAATGGCACAGATAAAGCATTAAATCAAAAGCATCAAGCGCCACATCCTATTTTGTCAAACAATAAAAGACTATGGCACTTTCTCAAAGCTTTTTTGTATTTTTGCCCATAAAATTAATAGCCCGATATACAATGAAAGAAGAATGGTTTCCTTTAGTCAATGAAGCAGGTGAAACAATTGGCAAAGCTACTCGCAAAGAGTGCCACAGCGGGAATAAACTGCTGCATCCTGTCGTGCACCTCCATATACTTAACGAAAAAGGAGAATTATACCTACAAAAACGTTCAATGCGGAAAGACATCCAACCCGGGAAATGGGACACTGCAGTAGGTGGGCATGTCGATTATGGAGAACTTATAGAAGAAGCCTTGCGACGTGAAGCTAAAGAAGAATTGGGCATTACTAATTTCACTCCTACGTTCATCATGCGCTATGTGTTCGAATCAGCCATAGAAAAAGAGCTTGTCAATACGTTCAAGACGACATACGACGGCCCGTTCCATCCCGATCCGGAAGAATTGGATGACGGCAAGTTTTGGAGCTTAAACGAAATAGAGGCAAACATTGGGAAGGGCATCTTTACCCCCAACTTTGAAAGCGAATACAATAAACTAAAAAAGGATACTTATAAAATTCATTCGAAATGATCATCAATTCTATCTTGGATACAGACTTATATAAATTCACGACATCGTATGCCTACGTCAAACTTTTCCCGTATGCTTCTGGGACATTCGTGTTTAAAGACCGGGACGAAACCATCTACACCAATGATTTCCTTGCTATATTGCGAAAAGAAATAGACTACATGGCTAACATCAAGCTGACAGAAGAGGAACTGGAATACATGAATCATCATTGCCGATTCCTTCCGCGCATCTATTGGGAATGGCTATCCTCTTTCCGGTTCAATCCTGAAAAAATCCATCTGTTCTTAGATGAAGAACATCATCTGCATATAGAAGTCACTGACCATTTATATAAAGTCACTCTATATGAAGTCCCTTTATTGGCTATTGTGACAGAGTTGAGAAATCGTTTCATGCACCATGTTGCAGACAAAGACAAAGTGCTGGCACGTCTTTTTGAAAAAGTGGAATTATCCAATGCCCACCAACTTTCATTTTCCGAATTCGGGACGCGCCGTCGCTTTTCTTTCGAAGTCCAAGACGCTGTCATAAACTATCTGAACGAGTATTCGCAGTATTGCAGCGGGACATCCAATTGCTTCTTTGCAAAAAAATACAATATGAAGATGATGGGCACACACCCTCACGAATGGTTCATGTTCCATGGCGCACAATTTGGATACAAACACGCCAATTATATGGCTTTAGAAAATTGGGTAAATGTATATGACGGCGATTTGGGGACTGCATTGGCCGATACTTATACCTCCGAATCCTTCCTCACCAATTTCAGCAGGAAACAAGCCAAGCTGTTTGACGGAGTCCGTTGTGATTCTGGTAATGAATTTGAATTTATAGACCAATTGGTAGACCGATACCGCGATTTAGGCGTTGACTCAACAGCCAAAGTTATCATATTCAGCAACGCCCTTGATTTTGAAAAGGCGTTGGCGATATCGGATTATTGCAAAGGGAAAATACGTTGTGCTTTCGGAATTGGCACAAATCTGACGAACGATACCGGCTATAAACCATCCAATATCGTCATGAAATTGTCCCGATGCCGGATGAATGACCATCAACCATGGAGGGAATGCATCAAATTGTCCGACGATGAAGGCAAGCACATGGGCAGCGACAAAGAAGTTCAAGCTTGCCTTTACGAATTAGGATTAGTTTGAAACTTACAGACAAATGAACTAACTTTGTACTTTCAAAACGATATGGCATGATAACTAAAATCATAGAAGAAGAACAAATCCAAAAAGCATCCAAGTACATCGAGAAAGGAAAATCTTTCGCAATTGTCTCACATGTCAGCCCGGACGGGGACGCATTAGGGTCATCTTTAGCTCTTTCCCACTATTTAAAAGCATGCGGGAAAGAGAAGGTCTTCATCATAATGCCCAATAGTTTCCCTTCTTTCTTCAAATGGATGCCGGGGGCGGACGGCATAATTAACTTTGAAAGGCAAGAAGCAAATGCTTTGAGGAGAATCCTTAAAGCCGATGTCATATTCTGTTTGGACTTCAATGCGGCCAAACGTGTAAATGACATGAGCAAACCTTTATTGAAAGCCCAAGGGCGAAAAATCATGATAGACCATCATCTGTTCCCAGACGATTTTTGCAAAGTCGTCATTTCGCATCCGGAAATTTCATCGACAAGCGAGCTTATTTTCCGCTTCATCTGTCAACTGGGAACGTATGACTTGTTGTCAAAAGAGATGGCGGAATGTATCTATACAGGAATGATGACTGACACGGGCGCATTTTCTTACAACTCCAATCACCCGGAGATATATACCATCATCAGCGAACTGATAAAAAAAGGAATTGACAAAGATGAAATATACCGAAAGGTATATCAAGTCTACTCCGAAGACCGTTTGAACCTGCAAGGGTACGTACTTTATAAAAAGATGAAAGTATTCCCCAAAGCACAAACAGCATTAATTTCTTTAAGCAAAGAAGAATTGGATCAATTCCATTACCATGCCGGAGACTCCGAAGGATTTGTCAATATGCCATTAAGCATCAAGGGCGTGACCTTCAGTGCCTTCCTGAGAGAAGACAAAAACATTATCAAAGTCTCATTGCGTTCAACCGGAGACTTCCCCTGCAATGAATTTGCTGCCAGATTCTTCCACGGTGGAGGCCATAAAAACGCTTCAGGGGGTGAGTTCACCGGTACATTGGAACAAGCCATTGCCCTTTTTGAAGAGGGAATGAATGCTTTTAATCCTGAAATTTGGGAAGAAAAAGAAAAATAATCGCTTCGGATTAGGAGAGAATGTATATATTTGCCTTTATAATTAATTAAACAAGAAGAATGAAAAAGATAATTGGAATTATGTTGATGCTCTGCATGGTT
>CALBYC010000204.1 GCA_937890135.1 uncultured Parabacteroides sp. | reverse complement strand
CCAACGACCCCGAGATTACAAATCACGTGCTCTGGCCAGCTGAGCTAAAGAGGCAGGTGGGCAAGCTTGCTACATCGCGCCGCTACAACCAAGTACCCTTGCTGCGGTCAAGCCCTGGGGGATTCCGAGGGAGCATGCCGTGTAGGACTTACCCGGATGCAAAGGTAGACATTTTTCATAAAATTCCAACTGTTTTGGCGGAATATTTTTGCCTTTTTCTTTCCCCATGGCCTATTTCCATACATACGCCTTTGATTACCAACAGCCAAACAGGGATATTCTTATTTTGTCATTCAAGGTAGACATCCAATCCTTCTATCCGATAATCGAGGCCCGGTATCAGGGCCGACAGTAGCATGAAGATATTTTCCAAGGACTCATGTTTGTTGAAGTGGACGGTCACCCGGTTGCCATTATATGCCGATGTCTCCAAATGGACGGAAATCCCAAATGTGCGCTCCAAGACGGTAAGAACATCCTTGAAAGGCGCATTGTCGAAAGCAATGCCTCCCGCCCTCCATTCCGAATAATCGGCAGAGACGACCGTTTCCAATTCTACCTGCCTGCTGTCGGTATGGTAGATCAATTGCTCGTCGGGCTTCAACCGGAACAGTTTGGGTTCGTCGCCATCCAGCCGCACCTGCACGGATCCTTGTTCCAAGGTCGTCGTTATCTGCTTGGACTCGGGATAAGACGAGACATTGAAGCGAGTCCCCAACACTTCCACATCCAAATTTCGGAGATTCACGACGAACGGCTTGGTTTCATCTTTTTCCACTTCGAAATAAGCCTCCCCGTAAAGGTAGACGCTCCTCTTTCCTCCGACGAATTTATCCGGATACACCAGCAAAGTCTCGGAATTCAACCACACATGGGTGCTGTCCGGAAGGACTACCATGCCGCGTTGCCCCACAGGGACAAAATGTTCGACCATCAACACGTTAACGGTGTCTTCATTCAATCGCGCCGCTTCCCGGTAGAAAAAGAAAGAAGAGATTAGCAGGGCTAACGGCAATATGCACGCCGCCGCATACGTCCACGCCTTCCTCCGGGGCAAGATGCCGCGCCTGATTGTCGGGGAAGGGACGGCCGCGAGCCCTAACCGTTGTTGCAGTTCGCCGAAAGCCCGGTCGCACCGGTCCTGCTCCATTTCCGGGAAACCCAAGCGGTTCCATGCCGCTTCCAAGGCGGCGGACTGGGCCTCATCATCTTTCTGTTCAACCAGTCTCTTATGAAAACGTTCCACCAAGGATGGCGAAATCCGATGACCATACACGTACTCTATTATTCTTCCTATATAACTCATTCCTCCTTACACTTTTACATTAGGACTCCGTTTATTGCACCTTGCACCCAATGGCATTAACATAAATAAAAAATCAAACCAAGCAAGAAAAGGGCATTGCGGAGTTCTTTCAATGCCAAATTCAGATGGTTTTCAATCGTTTTCTTGGACAAATGCAACCTTTCCGCTATCTCGGAATTGGAAATTCCGGCATCCCGGCTGAGCTTGTATATCAGCTTCCGCTGCGGGGGCATTCCTTCGACCACCATGTCAATCAGCAAGGCGATGTCCTTCGCTACCAAATCATCCAGCGGATTATGGTCGTCTATTTCATCCAAAGGGACATCTTCCAGGCTGTTCCATCTTGCATTCTTCTGCTCCAGATAGCTATAGGTCATGTTACGGGAAAGGACAAAAAGGTAAACGCCCACATTACGGACTTCAGCAAAAGACTCCCTTTTCAGCCAAACTCTGGCAAAGATTTCCTGCGTCACATCTTCCGCATCATCATCTGATTTCAGAAGTCCAAAGACGAAGCCACGTATCTTGGGATAATAGCGCATGAATATGGCCCGGAATGCTTCTTGATTCCCTTCGGCCAACTTCTGCAATATTTCCTGTTCACTTAATCCATCCGTTATCATTGTCCTCAACCACAAATTGGAATAAACCGTCCAACATATCTTTGCAAATATACGAGAAAAACGGAAAGTTCCTAATCTTACTTGAAAAATTATCTTATAACAAACAAAATGCCTGCTTCTCACACGGAAGCCCATGCCGGCGCAGGCATAAAATGGGTGCGACGTTGTCGGGAAGAGGCCGCATCCGTTTCCTGAAAAGGCGGTAACCTTTTCGGGAAACGGTCACCACGTTTTGTCTCAGAGTACGTGCCGTCTCCGTTGCTCATGCGCTCGGGAAGGATACTTCCTCCGCTTACCACCGTTTCAACACGCCCCGCTTGCTCACGCTCAGGCCGAAGCCCACCGTTCCGCTCCCCATCATGTCGCCCGTGTCCGCACCCACGGTTCCGCCCAATTCCCATCCCGGCAATTTGGGATGGTTATAACGGATGTCGGCGGCCATCGAGACCCCCTCCTTCTTTTTCAGGAAGGGAGCGGCATGTGTTCCCCAGCCGTTCATCACCGTCAAACGAAGTTTGTAGCCCACGCGCGGGGACAATGCGCCTTTGAATGCAAAATGGAAATCCTGGATGCGGTTGTCCTTGAATCCGGTGGAATGGTCTGTATTGTATTCGGGCGAGATGATCAGCGGGGAACCCACGGCTTTGCCGAAATAGGAGTTGCCGGTCCTGTACTCGCCATTGTTGTAGTAGTTGTCTCCTCCGCCGCCACGACCGGGGTGAGCGGCATGGTCGAAATCGATCCGGTGGAACGGGCCGCTCTGGTTGCGGGTGCACATGTATTCCACGACCACCTTTTCCACCCATTTGAACTTCGGGAAGGCGAGTTCCACGCCCCACAACCCGTCCGCTCCGTTCCTGAACTCCGTGCCGGACTTGTCCGAACTGATATGCTGGTAATATCCTTT
>CALBYC010000203.1 GCA_937890135.1 uncultured Parabacteroides sp. | reverse complement strand
AACGTTCGTGACACGCAGACCATAGATTTGGACTGGGGCGGCAAACTGGTATTTGTGAACTGCATCGTGGGCGGTGCGATTGACGCGCGTTTCTTGCCTGCCATATTGAAAGGCATCATGGGCAGGATGGAACAAGGCCCGTTGACGGGGTCTTATGCACGTGATGTCCGCATCTGCGTATACGATGGCAAGATGCATCCGGTAGACAGCAATGAGATTTCATTCATGTTGTCCGGGCGTAACGCCTTCAGCAATGCATTTAAAGAGGCAGGCCCTAAGATCCTGGAACCGGTATATGACGTCGAAGTGTCCGTGCCGGCTGATTTCTTGGGCGACGTGATGAGCGACCTGCAGGGAAGGCGTGCGTTGATTATGGGCATGAACAGCGAGAAAGGTTTTGAAAAGCTGATGGCAAGGGTTCCGCTGAAGGAATTGTCAAACTATTCCACCTCGTTGAGTTCGATAACCGGAGGCCGTGCTTCCTTCACGATGAAGTTCGCTTCATACGAATTAGTGCCTTCGGATATACAAGATAAGTTGCTGAAAGCTTATGAGGCAACTCAAACTGACGAATAATTTTTCTTAAATCAAATTCATTTATCCTAACCGGAGGGGCGTCCTTGTGATAAGGGCTCCCCTTTATTTTTATCTTCTCTCATGGACGGATGAAGCCATTTCCAGGAAAGGATGCGACCTTTCGGAAAATCGGATGCGGCCATTTCCGAAAGAGGTGGCGGCCTTTGGGAAAAATCATTGGAAGGGAACCGGAGAAGCAATGAATCTTGTTTCCCGTTGCATGGGACGTGCAAGGCCCGCGGGCTTGCTATAATGGGAGATGCAAGAGAGGGCGTACAAATAATTCCTTATGGAAGAAGCGTGCGCCCTCAGGAAGTTTGCCCTGTTAGATTTCGATTTCAACCATTGGGGTATCTGCGGCAACGTTGCTGCCTTCTTTTACCAAAAGACGTTTTACCGTGCCGGCATAATCCGAAGCGATGCTGTTTTCCATTTTCATGGCTTCCAAGATGACGACGGTCTGTCCTTTCGCCACCTTGTCGCCTGGTTTGACGGTGAACCGCAAGATGCTACCCGGCATGGGGGCGTTTACCGTCGGTCCGGAGATAGGGGCGCTGGCTTGGCCGACTGCGGTAGCCGTTTGTGCGGAGGATTCGGATGCTTCTGTTTTGTGTTGTGCGGCGTAAGCCTCAACCTTTTGCTTGGTAAGGAAATTCTTGGCTACAAGCGGGAACAGCTCAAGCAAAAGCACTTCCTTTTCCGTTGCTGCCAATTTCACGCCACCCGCTTCCGGGAGTTCCGGGTTGGGTTGCGTCTGGTTCTTGCTGGTATCGTAAGGGATTTCTTCACGTGTGCCTGCGATTTTGAAACGGAACTCCGGATCTATCGGCATAGGAGTCTTGCCATACTCGCCTTTGACCAAATTGACGAATTGATTGGACACGTTGCTGTACATCGGTTTCCCTGCCTTCAGGTCAATGGCGCAGTTTACAGCCTGGGCACCCACAATCTGGCTGGTAGGTGTCACCAACGGAGGAAGGCCGGCGGCGAGACGTACGGTTGGTATCAGCTCCATTGCTTTTTCCAGAATGTCCATGGAATTCAGCTGCTTCAGCTGGGCCACCATGTTGCTGTACATGCCGCCCGGAACTTCCGCTTTCTTCACCAGTTCGTTAGGCTTCGGGAAGTTGAAATATGCTTCGATTGCATGGCAAGCAGCCAGCAAAGCCTCTTCGTCGTTGGCTTTGGCCGCAACTATGGCATTGTCGAACTCTTTGTCGACGTTGGCAGGCAGTTTGTCGGTCAGAGGATTGAAAGGGTTAGGGAACTGCTTGGTGGCATCGAATGCTTCCAATTCCTTGCGGATGTAAAACAATTCTTTGTTGATTTTGGCCACGGCTTCCATGTTGACGTCCAATTCAACGCCTAATTTCTTGCAGAAGATGTAAATCAGTTCGATGGCGGGAGCCCCGGTTCCACCTGCAAAATTCCAGATGTTGGTGTCCACGATATCCACGCCTTTGATGATGGCCATCAACACGGCCCCTAATCCGTAACCGGGCGTGCAATGGGTATGGAAGTCTACCGGTATGGAAAGATTCTGCTTGAATAAAGGAATCAGTTCGGCGATTCTTGAAGGGGAAATCAGGCCGCTCATGTCTTTGATGGTAACCATATCGGCTCCCAGCGTCGCCATCTGTTTGGCCTTGTCCAAGAAATAGTCATTGGTAAAGACCGGCTTGGGATTTCTCTTCCCTTTCAATCTGTCGAAGAAACTAAGCTTGGGGTATTTGGGGTCTATGGTGTAGCATACGGCACAATCAGCCATTCCTCCGTACTTTTTTACATATTTGATGGTCGATTTTACATTGTCCACATCGTTCAGCGCATCGAATATACGCATGATGCTAAGGCCGGACTCGATGGAATTACGACAGAAACCTTCAATGATTTCATCCGTGTAGGGTGCGTACCCGAACAAGTTGCGCCCTCTGGACAAAGCAGTCAGTTTGGAAGCACTGCCTATTGCTGCCTTGATTTTCTCCAAGCGATCCCAAGGATTCTCGTTGAGGTAACGCATGACTGCGTCAGGCACTGCGCCTCCCCATACTTCCATTGCGTAGAAATTTGCATCCTTGTAAAATGGCAATACTCTGTCGATTTGTTTTTGGGTCATCCGGGTTGCGAAGGAAGACTGCTGCCCGTCCCTTAAAGTCAAATCTCTGATTAATAATTTTTGTGTCATAATGTAAGATGTTTAAGATTGTAACTGTATGCAAACATATTAAGGTAAAGTGAGAACTGCAAATATAATTATGGGTTTTTTATTGAAATTTGACATATAGATAGGGATTCATTAGAAATAAGCCACTTATGAGCTTTTCTCAAAGAACGAGGTAATGAATTGGCAAATGTCTCAAATCCTGTAATTTGCTGTATATTTCCGCCATGCAACTCGTATAGATTATAAAGGTACGCAAAAAAAGTGTCAATAGGAAACTTTGGAAGATTCCGTATCTCTCACCTATCTCTTACCTATCTCTCACCGAACGTAATATCCTGTCATGTAGTGTTTTATGTTTCATGAAACTGCGGGTGAGAGATGGTGAGACCAATTTTTCAACTTTATGGAGGCATGGCAAGGAAGTGCTTTGCCTGCAACGGAAAGAGTCCGGCGCAATGCCGAACTCTTTCCATAACTGGATAATGTTTAACTATCCTAACTTTCTGGGGTCACTTCAAAACATCCATTTCGACACAGCCCGCGTTTTTATTCCGATTCACTTCGGGTGCTCATTATTAAAATAACGGCATCAGTTAAAAATCCAGTCCGTCATCCCAATTAGGATTCTGGGTCAGGTTCGGATTCAAGCTCCTTTCGTTAGAAGGGATAGGATATAAATAGTCACGCTCCTCGTTCCATTCTTTGCTTAGGTGCGGATTGACCACTATATTGCCACTTGTCCCATTTTCCAATACCACGTCACTGCCGATTTTCAAATACTGGATGTTACTGCCCGCTTCCGGTTTTTCACCATCGTAAAGGCAGATATCTATTTTCCCATCTCTATCCAAATCGTAGCTGCCCGGTCCCGGGAAATACATGCCTTTGAACTGCTCGACAAGCGTTTGTCCCTCTTTCCAGCGAATCACGTCATCCCAGCGAAAGCTTTCCATTACCAGCTCGATGCGTCGTTCGCGACGGATTTCAAGGATGACACCTTTGTTTGTTCCCTTCACCTGCTTGTAAAGGGCCGCTTGATAAGCATCCGGGTTGGCATTGGCAGCCGCCATGTCCAAAGCAGGCATGCCGGCACGTTCACGGATGGGGCGAATGCTGATATCCAAATCCGCCTGCGTCAATGTTCCCCGTTCTGCCTTTGCTTCGGCGTAATTAAGTAAAACTTCGGCATAACGGAAAATGGGCATATCTGTCACAGATTTGTTATATGTATCATAATCAGCGCTCGCCACAAACTTGATTAATTGGTAACCAGTCACGGTAGAACCAAACTCAGGGACCAACGTGGCAGTTCCTCCTATGCGCTTGTAGCCAGGGGTACGGACAGTCTGCGCCAAACGATAGTCTCGATTTTGCATTTCATCGTAGAACTCCATCTTGTCATATCCCGCTATATCAGTAAAACGTCTGCCATCACGCATCAGGTAACTATTGACCAAACGTTTCTCCAGCCCCGGTCTTCCGTAAGAGGCTGTCATGGTATAATAGTTCAAATTATGATACACTTGCAGCTCGTCGCTAAAGGCACGTGCAAGGATAACCTCATCACCTTTGGCATCAAGAGAAGCGAACAAGTTCAAATAGTCCGATTCCGGATGCCCCGTATTATATAATTTATAACCACTTCTATCTATAAGCTCCTTAGAAGCATCGATTGCGTTATCAAGATACACCTCATAATCCGGCAAATTAAACTCCGTATGATACTTCCGGAACGTACCCTCGAACAAGCAAATACGGGACTTCAAAGCCAAAGCTGTCCAGCGGCTGATTTCATTGACAGTCTTTGCTTCCGGCAAATGGTCGATCGCATAGTTGATATCGGCCATCACGGAATCGACGACCACTGCACGAGGCGTGCGCGGTGCTTGAAGCTTGTCCCAGTCCTTGTCCGAGATAACCTCGGAATACCAAGGAACATCTCCAAAGCGTTTCACCATATTAAAATAGAAATAAGCACGGAAGAAACGGGCCACCGCATCATAACGGCTGCGGGCGCTTTCGTCTTTGCACTTTGAAGAGTTTTGGAGATAAAAGTTGATGTTACGTAAGTTGCCCCAAGACCAACCTCCACCGCTTGCCGGGACAAGGCGGCGCGAACCTCCTTGCAATTCTTCAGCCAAATCTTGTTTGACGATATTGTCTATCGCTTCATTATAAACCCCTTCTGCACTCGGAAGCATGTTATAGAATGAATTCGTATAAAGTTGCAAATCGTTGCCTGTGTTGAAGAATGTTTCTGGCGAAATCGCGTCCAAAGGATATTGTTCCATATCCGTACATCCGGCCAATGCGAAAGCGGCCAACGTAACCATGGAATATTTATATAATTTGTTCATTGTACTATGTGTTAGAATTTTTTAAAATGTGATATCCAGTCCAACAGAGAATGTTTTGGAAAGCGGATAACTGCGCCCGTTACTATCAGCTATCGGTTGTTCCGGATCGATATAATCCGTTTCGAAAGGAGTCCAAGTAATCAGGTTTTCACCACTGACATACACACGGAGATTTTGGATATAGGCCTTTTGCACCCATTCTTTCGGCAAGGTGTAACCGATAACCAGATTTTTCAAACGCAAGTAACCGATATTTTGTATATACTTATCGTTCGGAGAATTCAAGCATCCCCCTCCGCTCAGTGCCGTATAACCTCTCAAGACCGGGAAGTAGGAATCCGGGTTGTCTTCACTCCACAGTTTGCTTTCAAAATCCTTAGGGATAAACGAGTAATAAGGACGGGAGAACGGACCCCAAAATTTGTCTGCATTACTTGCCGGATACCAGTCACGACGTCCGATGCCTTGGAACAAAGCGGACACGTCAATACCGTTCCAGCTGGCATTCAAGTTGAAGTTGTAATTATAACGCGGCTCTGAGTTACCAATGACTTCCTTATCCCCAGGATCTTTCAACGTTCCCAAGCCCGGGGTGATTTTGCCATCATTATTAAGGTCTACAAATTTCAAGTCGCCCGCACGAAGATGCCCCCATTCGCCTGGCGATTTTTTAATTTGAGAGTTAACTTGTGTCTGGTCTATCTTCCAGTTTGCAGCCTCCTCGTCCGACTTAAAGAAGCCTTCGATACGATATCCCCAAATTTCACCCAGCTTTTTGCCGACATAGTTATCTGATATCTTTGCATTTTTGGGATCGTAATTGGGATTAGACAGAGTGCTTTCGCTTGCAAACTTCGTGATTTCGGAAGTAGCATCCCCCAAGCCAAACGAGATGCCGTAGTTGAACGGTTTGCCCGCCACATCAAACCGATCATTCCAAGAAAGACTGAGTTCGTATCCTTTCGTCCGCATGTCACCCGCATTTTGTTTAGGGGACGTGGCTCCGAACACGCCTGGAAGTGTCTCGCCCGGAATCAACATGTCTGTCGTGTTACGGATATAATAATCGCCCGTAAAATTCAAACGGCTTTCAAGGAAAGAAAGATCCAGACCGACATTGGTCGTCGTTGCCTTTTCCCAAGTAAGATTATCGATAATCGGATTCGGGGAACTGACATTCTGCGTCTTTTGCCCATTTATCAACCAGCTTGAAAGGCTCATCCCCATCATTGGAATATAAGGATAATAATTGGAAGACGTAGAAGAACTTCCCATCAACTGGTTTCCCAATGTTCCATAAGACAAACGGACCTTCAAATTGTTTACATAATCTTTCCAATTGTCAAAGAAAGCCTCTTCACTCACACGCCAAGCTGCGGAAGCAGAGGGGAAGAACCCATAGCGATAACCTTTTTTATAACGTGAAGTCCCATCATAACGGCCATTGAATTCGACCAGGTAACGCTCGTCATAATCATAATTGGCCCGGACAAATGCGCCAAACAAGACGTATTGGTACTGACCGCCTCCAACTTCCATATCGCCGGTTCCCAAGTTTAAATCATTCAAAGATTCGGAAATCAAGTTTTTACGGGAAGCAAATAGGCGGTTATGTTTTTTTGTTTCATAATTCACGCCCGCAGTCGCCCCGAACGAATGTTTTCCAAATGACTGATTATAATTCAAGTAAGCATTGAACACATGCATCGGGTCGAACCAATTGGTTTTCTTGTACTGGTCAACATTATAATTAGGCACATCTTGCAATATTCCCGGTTGGATAGAATACTGAACAACCGCAGAACGATACCAATCGTCCGCCATATAGAATTGATATGTATAATCGACATTCAGCTTGAAATAATCACCCAAATCAAGTATCCCTCCGAAAGTGGTGCGGAATTCATGCACGCCCTTGCTACCTCCGTTCTTGCCATCCAACAACATGGCATTCATGCCATCGCCAATGGAATAGTTGTTTTTAAGCGTATTATAAGTATATGTCCCGTCTGGATTCATCGGAGCATAACATGGCAACGCATGGACTGTCGTATTCAAGAAGTTGACATTTGCTCCACCTTCCTTGCCCGTATACCGATAAGTTTGATCATAATACTGTGTATTGTTATATACTTTCAGGAAAGGGAACAACTGTGCGTTGACCTTGCTATGAAAGGTATAAGATGTAAACTTGTCGGTATTTATCCTCATAA
>CALBYC010000202.1 GCA_937890135.1 uncultured Parabacteroides sp. | reverse complement strand
GAATAGATTCTTCATGCACTTTCCTTAATTTTGCACTTGTTGTTGGACTCTACAGGTAGGGAGATGAAAAAAAACATAAATAAATTTGGTGGTGATGAAAAAGGTTGTACTTTTGCAATTGGAAAGTTGCTGCAAAAAAAGGTGCGTTTTTTTGCAGCAGTCCATGTCCATAAGTCCTTATTACAAAGGACTTATCATCCCCCAATCCCCCGTCGCAGCCCTCGTCATACACAAAAAGAGAGGCAAGAATATCCCGCAAGAACTTTTTTGCTTAATTTTGCAAGCGTAAATATCAAATCCATTTTATATCATGAAGAAGTATTGGACTCTTTTAATGCTGCTTCTCGCCGGATTCAACCTGGCCGCACAGGCCGGAACAGGCGAGAAGGTCATCCGTATATCGACCGACGAGACGGACCTGATTTACAGCACCGCCCCCAACGGGAGGCTATACCAAGTCTATTTAGGCGACAAACTGAAGAACGAGGCGGATATCAAGCACCTCTCCCCCTTTGCCAAGATGGGGTCTGACGGCAGCGCGGGCCAGCGCGGATGGGAAATCTACATGACTTCCGGAGCGGAGGACTATTTCGAGCCGGCGCTGATGGTCAAGCACGCCGACGGCAACATGAGCACGATATTGACGTATGTCTCGTCCGAGCAGAAAGAGATTGACGGCAACGCGACCGAGACCGTCATCACGCTGAAGGATGACCAGTACCCCTTGCAGGTGGTGCTGCACTACATGGCCTTCAAGAAGGAGAACGTCATCAAGACATGGACCGAAATCAGCCACCAGGAGAAGAAACCCGTCGTGCTGGGCCGTTACGCCTCCTCCATCATCTACTTCGAACGCCCCTCCTACTACTTGACCGAGTTCAACGGCGACTGGGCGAAAGAGATGAACATGACGACGCAGCAGCTGCAATACGGCAAGAAGATATTGGACACCAAGCTGGGCACCCGCGCCGCCATGCACATGTACCCCTTCTTCGAGCTGGGCATGAACCAACCGGCGCAAGAGCACCAGGGCGAGGTCGTGCTGGGCACCATCGCCTGGACGGGGAACTACCGCTTCACGTTCGAGGTGGACAACATCGGCAACCTGCGGGTCATCTCCGGCATCAACCCCTACGCCTCCAATTACGAACTGCCGGCAGGCGTCCCGTTCCAGACCCCGGAGTTCATCTTCACCCGCAGCACGGAGGGGAAAGGACAAGCCAGCCGCAACCTCCACGCATGGGCGCGCAACTACCAGCTGAAGGACGGCAAGGGGGACCGCATGACCCTGCTGAACAACTGGGAAAACACGAGCTTCAAGTTCGACGAGAAGATATTGAGCACCCTCATGGGCGAAGCGAAGAACCTGGGCGTGGACATGTTCCTCCTGGACGACGGCTGGTTCGGCAACAAGTACCCGCGCAACGACGACCATGCCGGGCTGGGGGACTGGCAGGCCATGAAAAGCAAGCTGCCGCACGGCGTCCCCTTCCTGGTGAAGGAGGCAAAGAAGGCCGGGGTGAAGTTCGGCATCTGGATCGAGCCTGAAATGGTCAACCCCAAGAGCGAGCTGGCGGAGAAGCACCCGGACTGGATCATCAAGCTACCCAACCGCAAGACCTACTACTACCGCAACCAGCTGGTGCTGGACCTGGCCAACCCCGAGGTGCAGGACTTCGTGTTCGGCGTCGTGGACAACCTGCTGACCGAGAACCCGGAAATCGCCTTCTTCAAATGGGATTGCAACAGCCCCATCACCAACATCTACTCCCCTTACCTGAAAGAGAAGCAGGAACACATCTACGTGGACTATGTCCGCGGACTATATAATGTATTGGACCGCATCCAGGCGAAATACCCGAAACTGATGATGATGCTGTGCTCGGGCGGCGGCGCCCGTTGCGACTACGGGGCGTTGAAATACTTCACGGAGTTCTGGGCAAGCGACGACACCGACCCCGTCGAACGCCTTTACATCCAATGGGGGTTCTCGCAGTTCTTCCCGATGAAGGCCATCTGCGCCCACGTCACCAACTGGAACCCCAGGACATCCGTCAAGTTCCGCCTCGACGTGGCGATGATGTGCAAGCTGGGCTTCGACATCGGCCTCCAGGAGATGGCAGCCGACGACCTGAAGTTCTGCCAGGAAGCCATCCGGAACTATAACCGCCTGAAACCCGCCATACTGGACGGCGACTTCTACCGCCTGGTCTCCCCGTACGAAGGAAACCATACCTCCGTGATGAGCGTGGGAGCCGACAAGTCGAAGGCCGTCCTGTATGCCTACGACATCCATCCCCGCTTCGCCGAAGACCTGTACCCGGTACGCCTGCAAGGCCTGGACCCCGACAAGATGTACAAGGTGGAAGAAATCAACCTGATGCCAGGCAAGACATCCACGTTCCGAGGCAACGGGCAAGTCTATTCGGGCGACTACCTGATGAAAGTAGGACTGCGCGTCTTCACCACCCGCGCCACCAACAGCCGCGTGTTTGAATTGACCGCACAATAACGGGGCGGCGGTCCGACAACGAAGCCCCATCCCCCCGGGCCAGCCCGCAACCACCCCAAGGCCGCGGGCAGGCCCGAGGAATCCGTAACGGCATTGTAACATCTGTGTCATTTGCCCGAAACAAAATCGAACGTACTTTGCAAGTATAATAAAATAGCTTTCAAAATATGGAAACATTCTACCTATTCTTAGTGGTATTCCTTGGCATTCTGGCCATTTTCGACCTCTCCGTCGGAGTCAGCAACGACGCAGTCAACTTCCTGAACGCCTCCATCGGCTCCAAAGCCGCCTCGTTCCGGGTAATCATGATAGTCGCAGCCACCGGCATATTGGTCGGCGCGTCCCTCTCCAACGGAATGATGGACATCGCCCGCCACGGCATCTACCAACCACAGTATTTCTATTTTTCGGAAATCATGTGCATCCTGGTCGCCGTGATGCTGACCGACGTCGTGGTGCTGGACGTATTCAACTCCTTGGGAATGCCCACCTCGACGACCGTCTCCCTGGTCTTCGAGCTTTTGGGTGGAACCGTCGCCTACTCCTTGGTGAAAATCATCAACGACTCGCAAGGCCTGTTGGAACTCGGCCACCTGATGAACACCGACAAGGCCCTGACGGTCATATTAGGCATCTTCCTGTCCGTGGCCATCGCCTTTTTCTTCGGCATGGTGGTCCAGTACATCTCCCGCCTGATTTTCACGTTCAACTATAAAAAGACAGCCAAATACTTCATCGGGGTCTTCGGCGGAATCGCCGCCACCTCCATCATCTATTTCATGCTGATAAAAGGGCTGAAGTCCAGCCCCATTTTCTCCGGCAGCTTCGCCGATTACGTCCTGAGCCATACGGGGACCGTCGTCCTGTACTGCTTCGTCGGATTCACCATCCTCATGCAACTCCTCCACTGGCTGCATGTCAACGTATTCAAAGTCATCGTGCTGATGGGTACGTTCGCCCTGGCCCTGGCCTTCGCCGGCAACGACCTGGTGAACTTCATCGGAGTCCCCTTGGCAGGCTATTCCGCCTACAGCGACTTCATGGCGCAACACGGGACCGTGGCGCCGGACACTTTCCTGATGACCTCCCTGCAAAGCTCGGCAAAAACCCCCTGGTACTTCCTGTTGGGAGCCGGCATCGTCATGGTCATCGCCCTGCTTACCTCCAAGAAAGCGCAGAATGTGGTAAAGACATCCGTGGACCTGGCACGCCAGTCCGAGGGAGAAGAGAATTTCGGGACATCCCCCGTCGCACGCGTCCTGGTACGCGCCTGCATGAACCTGGCGAAGACCGTCACGCACGTCATCCCCATCCCGGTAAAAGACTGGGTGGAAAGCCGGTTCAACAAGAACGAAATGATATTGGAAAACGGGGCGGCATTCGACTTGGTGCGCGCCTCGGTGAACGTGGTCCTGTCCGGACTCCTGATCGCATTGGGCACATCGCTCAAGTTGCCATTGTCCACCACCTACGTGGCCTTCATGGTAGCGATGGGAAGCTCTTTGGCAGACCGCGCATGGGGACGTGAAAGCGCCGTATACCGCATCACGGGCGTGCTGTCCGTCATCGGCGGCTGGTTCATCACGGCCGGGGCAGCCTTCACCATCTGCTTCATCGTCACATTGCTCATCTACGCAGGAGGCACTCCGGCCGTCATCGCCATGATCGTCCTCGCCATCTTCTCGCTGGTGCGCAGCCAGATCATCTATAAAAAGAAGATGAGGAAGGAGGCATTGAAAGAGGAAGTCAACCAAACCGCCAGCCAGTTGCGCAACACGCACAACACACGGGAAGCGTTGGAACTGTTCCGCCAGCACAGCCGCGACGAACTGAAGGACGACATCCGTTTCGCAGCGATGGCCTTGCAACAATCGATAGACGGGTTTGAAAAAGAGAATTTGAAGGAGCTCAAGAAGGTAATGGGCGACATCGAAGAGAAGAAAGTGCACCTCAAGCAGGTCAAACGGGTCGGCACGTTAGGCATCACCCAGCTGGACCGCACCATCGCCATCGACAAAGGACTCTATTACTACCAGGGGAACGACTTCGCCAGTGAAATCATCTTCAGCATCCGCCGCCTGGTCGAACCGTGCAAACAGCATATAGACAACAACTTCAGGCCATTGGACGAAATCCAACGGAAAGACTACGGGGAAGTGGAAGCGCAAATCATCGCTTACCTGGAGAACATCTCGGCACAAATCGAGAACAACGATTACATCGGGATGAATGCCACCATCGAAGAGTCCACGCGGTTGCAAAACGAACTGACCCGACTGAAGAAGGAAGAGCTCAAACGCATCCAAGGACAGAGCGGAAGCACGAAAGTCAGCATGATTTACCTGAACATCCTGCAAGAGACCACCAACATCGTCAATTTCAGCTGCAACCTCCTCAAGGTAAGCAAGAAATTCCAAAAAGAGTGATTGGTCCGTTTTCATTTGCTTGTTCGGTGCGGAATGAGTACCTTTGTCCATTGAAAAACGGGACTTATGGCATTGAACGAAAAAGATTTTGAGATAATGGCCCCGGTCGGTTCGTACGAATCGCTGACGGCCGCCATACAAGGAGGAGCCGATTCCATCTACTTCGGGATAGAAGGGCTGAACATGCGGTCGCGCTCCTCCAACAACTTCACGACGGACGACCTCCGCAAGATTGTCGCCATCTGCCAGGAGCATGGCATAAAAAGCTACCTGACCGTCAACACCGTCATATACGGGGAGGACCTGCCCGTGATGCGGGAAATCATCGACGCGGCAAAAAAGGCGGGCGTGTCCGCCATCATCGCAGCCGACGTGGCGGCCATGAGCTATGCGGACAGCATAGGGCAAGAGGTGCATCTCTCCACGCAGCTGAACATATCCAACGCGGAAGCGTTGAAGTTTTACGCCCAATTCGCTGACGTGGTCGTGCTGGCAAGGGAACTCAACCTCAACCAGGTGCATGAAATCTACCAAGAAATCCAACAACAACAGATAAAAGGCCCGAAAGGCGAACTCATCCGCATCGAGATGTTCGCCCACGGCGCCCTGTGCATGGCCGTGTCCGGCAAATGCTACCTCAGCTTGCACGAGATGAACGCCTCCGCCAACCGCGGCGCCTGCATGCAGATATGCCGGCGGGCTTACACCGTGAAAGACAAAGACACCGACATCGAGCTGGACGTAGAGAACCAATACATCATGTCCCCGAAAGACCTCAAGACCATCCATTTCATGAACAAAATGATGGATGCCGGCGTCCGCGTCTTCAAAATAGAGGGAAGGGCCCGCGGCCCGGAGTACGTGCGCACCGTCACCGAATGCTACAAGGAAGCCGTCAAGGCCTATTGCGACGGCACCTACAGCGAGGAAAAAGTGGCGCGATGGGACGAAAGGCTGCGCACGGTGTTCAACCGGGGATTCTGGAACGGCTACTACCTGGGCCAACGGTTAGGCGAATGGAGCAGCCAGTATGGATCGGCAGCGACCCGCAAAAAGGTCTACGTGGCACGCGGCATCAAATACTTCGACAAAATCGGCGTGGCAGAGTTCGAAATGGAATGCGGGACGCTGAAGACCGGAGACGAGATACTGATTACCGGGCCCACGACCGGAGCCGTCATGCAAAAGGTCGACGAGATACGGGTCGCGCTCAAAGCAGTCCCCGAGACCGTCAAGGGGGAAAGGTTCTCCATCCAAGTCAATGAAAAAGTCCGTCCGTCCGACCGGCTGTACGTGATGGAAGTCGTCCAACCCAAAACCGATTTCAACGCATGAAAAAATACCTGTTCGAAATAGAAGACAAGGTGCGGGACTACGAATGCGACCTGCAGGGAGTCGTCAACAACGCCAACTACCAGCACTACATGGAGCACGCCCGCCACGAGTTCCTGGGTTCCCTCGGCGAGAACTTCTCCGCCATGCACGACAGAGGGCAAGACGCCTTCGTCAGCCGCGTGGAAATCCAATACAAGAACCCGTTGCACAGCGGGGAGCGTTACCTGTCCTGCCTGAACCTGAAGCGGGAAGGGGTCAAGCTGGTCTTCCTCCAGGATATCTACCTGCTCCCCGAACGCAAACTGGCAGCACGGGGCATCATCGACACGGTATTGGTGCAGGACGGGAAGCTCACCCGGGGCGAATTTTTTGATGAATTACTGAAAAAGGCAGAAGAAAACAACAAGCAAGCCCATGACAGATGAATTATTTTACCAAATAGCCTTGACTATGATCAACGGGGTGGGAGGCATCCTCTCACGCCAGTTGCTGTCCGCTTTCGGAGACGCACGAACCATCTTCCAAGAAAAAAAGCAGACATTGGAACGTGTCCCGGGAATCGGGACCATCTTGGCGCAAGAGATAAAACGCCCCGACGTGCTGGAAAAAGCAGAACGGGAAGTGGCGTTCATCGAGAAGTCCCGCATCCAGCCCCTGACCCTGACAGACGAGCTTTACCCCGAACGGCTAAAGGAATGCCCCGATGCGCCCCTCGTGCTATACTTCAAAGGCAATGCCGACCTGAATGCCAAGCACATCATCAGCATCGTCGGGACACGGCACATCACACCCTACGGGCAAGAGCAAACCGAAAGACTTATCGAAGAACTATCCGGCCTCTTCCACGACACGCTGATTGTCAGCGGACTGGCATACGGAGTGGATGTCTTGGCACACAAATGCGCCCTGAAACAGCAGATGCCGACCGTGGGAGTCCTGGCACACGGGCTAGACCGCATTTATCCCCCCGCCCACCGCTCCACGGCAATCGCCATGCTGGAGCAAGGCGGGTTGCTCACGGATTTCCCTTCCGGCACAGAACCGGAACGGGCCAATTTCCTGAAACGGAACCGAATCATAGCCGGTTTGTCGGACGCGACCATCGTGGTGGAATCCGCCACCAAAGGCGGTTCGCTCGTCACCGCCGACCTGGCATTCGGCTACAACCGGGAAGTCTTCGCTTTCCCCGGACGCACCACCGACCGCTACTCGGCCGGCTGCAACCTGCTGATCCGCAAAAAGAAAGCGGAAATCGCCATTTCAGCGGCAGACATAGCGGACGAGTTAGGATGGGGGCAAATCCCCCCGGCCCCGCCATGCAAGCAAACCGAATTATTCGAGGAAGCCAACCCCGAAACCCGGAAAGTGGTGGACTGCCTCCTGCGAGAAAAAGAGATGCATGTCAACCAAATCGCCCGGCAGAGCGGCATCCCCGTCCAAGAACTGTCCAACATCCTGTTCGAGCTGGAAATGGACGGACGCATCCAGGCCCTGCCCGGCAACATGTTTTCGTTGACATGACGGCAGGATTTGGCGGAATTGCGCATAAACATTATCTTTGTGCCGTATTTAAAAGGAAAAGTATGAGTTACAACTTATTGAAAGGGAAAAAAGGCATCATATTCGGTGCCTTGAACAACAAGTCCATCGCCTGGAAAGTGGCTGAGAGAGCCGTGGAAGAAGGCGCAACCATCACGCTGAGCAATACCCCCATTGCCGTCCGCATGGGACAAGTGGACGAATTGGCCACCAAATTGAACGCAGAAGTCATCCCCGCAGACGCGACCCGGGTGGAAGACTTACAGACCGTATTTTCCAAATCGGTGGAAATCTTAGGAGGACCCGTGGACTTCGTACTCCATTCCATCGGCATGAGCCCGAACGTACGTAAAAAACGCACTTACGACGATTTGGATTACAACATGCTGGGACAGACATTGGACATATCCGCCATATCATTCCACAAGATGCTCCAAGTCGCCAAGAAACAGGATGCCATCGCAGAATATGGATCGGTCGTCGCCCTCACCTATGTGGCGGCGCAACGCACATTCTTCGGATACAACGACATGGCGGACGCCAAAAGCCTGCTCGAATCCATCGCAAGGAGTTTCGGATACATCTACGGGCGGGAAAAGAACGTGCGCATCAACACCATATCCCAGTCCCCTACCCCAACCACGGCAGGCAGCGGGGTGAAAGGGATGGAGCACCTGATGGACTTCGCCAACAAGATGAGCCCTCTCGGCAACGCGACCGCGGAAGAATGCGCCGACTATTGCATCACCTTGTTCTCCGACCTGACCCGCAAAGTCACCATGCAGAATCTTTACCACGACGGAGGTTTCTCAAGCATGGGCATGAGTTTGCGCGCCATGAACCAATACAGCAAAGGCCTGGAAGAATACACGGACGAGAACGGGCATATAATCTACGGATAAAGCATATTTTCATATCATTGTAGCTTAAGAGGCGGGAAGAAAACTTACCTTTGCGGAAAAGTTCCTTTCCGGCCTTTTTTGCAGGAAAGGATAACGTTCGCAACAAACTTAACTTCAGGAATCATGTTAGTTAAAATTTATCCAGAAAATCCGAATCCCAAAGAGATAGACCGCGCCGTCCGACTCCTGAAAGAGGGAGGACTGGTCATCTATCCCACGGATACCGTCTACGCCGTCGGATGCGACGCATTGAACGTAAGGGCCGTCGAACGGATTTGCAAGATGAAAGGAGTCAACCCGCAAAAAAGCAACCTCTCCATCATCTGCTATGACCTGTCGAACCTGAGCGAATACGCCAAAGTGAGCAATTCCGCATTCAAGCTCATGAAAAGCCATTTGCCCGGCCCGTTCACTTTCATCCTGCCTACCAGCAGCGAGCTGCCCAAAATATACAAAAACCGGAAAGAGGTGGGAATCAGGGTCCCGGACAACAACATCATACGCACGCTGGTGCATGAATTGGGGAATCCCATCCTGACCATGTCCGTGCACGACCCCGATGAAGAAGATGAATATTCGACAGACCCGGAACTGATCGCCGAAAAATACGACGGGCAGGTCGATTTAGTCATCGACGGCGGCCACGGAGGCTTAGTGCCCTCCACCGTCATCGACTGCACGACCGACGATTTTGAAATCGTCCGCCAAGGGAAAGGAACATTCAACTAAATAAATAACACATCATGATTAAAAAGTTTTTAGGAGCTGCCATTTGCGCAGCCATGCTGGTAGCCTGCAACGGGAAAAACACGGGAGCAGAAGGCGGGGACAAGCCAGCCGCATCCGCCGATTCCGTAAAAATCGAGTATGCCACATTCAATATCCGCCTGGATACCCCCCGCGACAGCATGAACAGCTGGCAATACCGCAAAGATACCGTATGCAAATACATCCTGATGAAAAAGCTGGACATAATAGGCATGCAGGAAGTATTGCACAACCAATTGGAAGATTTGAAAGCCGGGCTGCCCGGATACGAAGCAGTAGGCGTAGGCCGTGAAGACGGCAAGGAGAAAGGCGAGTACTCTCCCCTGCTCTACCGTGCCGACAAATTCGAAGTATTGGAAAGCAACACGTTCTGGTTGTCGCAATACCCGGACAGCGCAGGATTCATCGGATGGGACGGGGCATGCACACGGATCGCCACTTGGGCCAAATTCAAGGACAAAGCGACGGGCAAAGTCTTCATGGGCGTCAATACCCACTTCGACCACGTAGGCGTAGAAGCCCGCAGGCAAAGCGCCTTGCTGATTATCCAGCGCATCAAGGAGATCGTGGGCGACAAACCGGCTATCGTCACGGGCGACTTCAACGTGAATGACCAGTCCGAAGCCTACCAGACCATCACGGGCAACGAGTTCGTCCTGAAAGACGCTTACAAGATGACCGACAACAAGGTAAGACCAAGTTACACTTTCCACGATTTCGGACGTTACCCGGTAGAAAAACGAGAGAAAATAGACTTCATCTTCGTCACGCCCCAAATCAAAGTATTGAACACGGAGATTTGCCAAAACCCGGAGACCCCGACAGGCTATCTGAGCGATCATAACCCCCACATGGCGTTATTGGAATTTTAATGGCATCCGTGCATACGAACCATTCCATAAGAAGCAGGCTATTTCTTCCGAAATGGCCCGCTTTATTTATAAACAGCAGCATTATCCATCCCTTTTGCACTTTTTTAGAAAGGGAAGTCCTCGGATTCCCATTAATTTATTATTTTTGCAAATATTATTCTAAATAGCCATGTTGTTCACATACCCATTTAGAAACATAGCACGCTAATTTTGATATGGAAAACTTAAAGATTGCATTACTATTGATGGTTGTCGGAATGGCAACAGTTTTCACAATTCTTCTTATTGTTATTTATTTAGGAAAAGGACTCATCTGCTTAGTAAATAAATATGCGCCGGAAGAAGTAACAGAAAAGAAACAGCGCCCGGAGGCTGCCCGATCTGCCAACAAGAATGGCATCAGCGAACAGGAAACAGCCGTAATTGTCTCAGCAATCAGTATGGTGACACACGGATTGGGGAAAGTAATAAAAATAGAGAAAGTATAATAGGTTATTTTACATAAAATGAAGAAAGAAATCAAATTCAGTTTGGTTTTCCGTGACATGTGGCAATCCGCCGGAAAATATGTCCCGAGAGTAGACCAATTAACAAAAGTGGCACCGGCCATCATCGACATGGGGTGTTTTGCCCGCGTCGAAACAAATGGAGGAGGATTCGAACAAGTCAACCTGTTGTTCGGGGAAAACCCCAACAAAGCAGTCAGGGAATGGACCAAACCGTTTCACGAAGCAGGCATCCAGACCCACATGCTCGACCGCGCGCTGAACGGCCTGCGAATGAGCCCGGTCCCCGCGGATGTCCGCCAATTGTTCTATAAAGTAAAAAAAGCACAAGGCACAGACATCGCCCGCACCTTCTGCGGACTGAACGACATTCGCAATATCGAGCCATCCATCGGTTATGCCAAAGATGCAGGAATGGTTTCCCAATGTTGCTTGTGCATCACGCACTCCCCCATCCATACCGTCGAATATTACACCCAATTAGCATACGAGCTTATCGAAAAAGGGGCTGACGAAATCTGCATCAAGGACATGGCAGGCATCGGCCGCCCGCACTCCTTGGGAGAAATCACCGCCAACATCAAAAAGAAGTACCCGGACATTCCCGTACAGTACCACAGCCATGCAGGCCCGGGATTGAACATGGCCTCCATCTTGGAAGTATGCGAAGCCGGCTGCGACTACATAGACGTGGGCATGGATCCCCTTTCCTGGGGCACAGGCCATGCGGATGTGCTGGCCGTGCAAGCCATGTTGAAGGATGCGGGATTCATCGTCCCGGAAATCAACATGGAAGCCTACATGAGAGTGCGTTCTTTGATTCAAGAGTTCATGGATGATTTCTTAGGCTATTACA
>CALBYC010000201.1 GCA_937890135.1 uncultured Parabacteroides sp. | reverse complement strand
TTAACCGAAACCGATTCCATTTCACATTCCGTTGGTTCTGGGATTATGCAGGAGGCTTGATGACAGACTGGGGCGTGCATCTTTTGGATTATGCCCTATACGGAATGAACGTGACAGCGCCCAAATCTATTATGGCATCTGGCGGCAAATTCGGCTATCCCGACGACGCTTGCGAGACACCGGACTTGTTGCAGACCATTTATACTTTCGATGGCTTTACCGTAATGTGGGATCATGCCATCGGCATTGACGACGGCGCATACGGAAGGAATCACGGATTAGGTTTTGTCGGAGAAAACGGCACGTTGGTGGTCAACCGCAGTGGATGGGAAGTCATCCCGGAAAAGGTGGACGGCAAGCTTCGCATGGAAGCAGTGGCTTTAAAGAAACCTTATGGCGAAGGCGGATTGAATTTGCACGTCAAGAACCTGCTGGAATGCATGAAAACGCGCAACCGCAATTGCAACGCCAGCATTGAGATTGGAGCACACATAGCCAAGTTCTCTCAATTGGGCAACATCGCATATCGTACCGGGAAAAAGTTGTCTTGGGATGGAAAAAGTTTCCACGACGCAGAAGCCGACAGATACTTGTGCAAAGAGTACCGAGCTCCCTGGGAACTGCCAAAGATTTAAAACCAGAGCCCCCTTCCTCGTGGGCGTAAAGGCTGGACTTTTATGGTCTGGCCTTTATAGATGCCCTCAAGCGGCCAGGACGCAAGAATTAAATATACTTTTCTTTAAATGTCATGACTATACAAGAAGCAATGAAAGAAAGGCACAGCGTACGGAGATATGTACACAAGCCTCTGAACGAACACATTGTCTCCCTTCTCCAATCGATGATTGATGATTGCAACAAAGAAGGTGGACTTAATATCCAGTTGGTGACCAACGAGCCCAAAGCTTTTTCGGGAATGATGGCTTATGGAAAATTCTCCGGAGTAGAGAACTATTTCGTAATGGCAGGCAAAAAAAGCCCGACGTTAGACGAACGAATCGGGTACTACGGGGAAAAGTTGGTCCTATCGGCCCAGCAATTGGGGCTAAACACCTGCTGGGCTGGGATCTCCTACCGGAAAGTCAAGGGCATATATGTTCTCGGAAAGGACGAAAAACTTGCATGCATGATTGCGCTCGGATATGGCGAAAACCAAGGCATAAGCCATAAAAGCAAGACATGCCAAAAGGTTAGCAACTGGGATGATAGCTCCCCAGGATGGTTTCAAAAGGGAGTAACGGCTGCGCTTCTCGCTCCTACCGCCATCAACCAACAGAAATTTTATTTCGAGTACATCAAGTCTAGCGACGGAAGCCTCCCAAAAGTAAAAGCCTCCGCGCTTTTTTCAATTGTAGGCTACACACAAATGGACCTTGGAATAGCGAAGCTCCATTTCGAGGAAGGTGCAGGAAAAGAGAATTTCGAATGGGTTTAATTCAATCATACTTTCATAAGTCGTGATTTATAACTAATTTTGCATGGCCAAGAGGGAAAGCACCATTGTGCGTTACGAACCGGCATATGCTTTAGGAAAAATAAAACAGATTAGGACAAAGTTAGAAAGCAAGAATGAAGAATATCCGCAATTTTTGTATCATCGCCCATATTGACCATGGTAAAAGTACGTTGGCAGACCGATTGTTGGAATACACTAAGACTGTAGAAGGACGGGACATGCAAGAACAGGTTTTGGACGATATGGATTTGGAACGTGAGCGTGGCATTACCATCAAGAGCCATGCCATCCAAATGAATTATACTTACAAAGGAGAAGAATATATCCTGAATTTGATCGATACTCCCGGGCACGTTGACTTTTCGTATGAGGTCTCCCGTTCGATTGCAGCATGCGAAGGTGCGCTGCTTATCGTGGATGCCTCGCAAGGTGTGCAAGCACAAACCATTTCCAATTTGTACATGGCGATAGAAAATGATTTGGAAATCATCCCTGTGCTGAACAAGATTGATTTGCCAAGTGCCATGCCTGAACAGGTGGAAGACGAAATCATCGAATTGCTGGGATGCGACCGAAGCGAAATCTTAAGGGCAAGCGGCAAGACCGGGGAAGGCATCGAAGATGTATTGAATGCCATCGTCGAGAAAATACCTGCCCCCAAGGGAGACCCGAATGCTCCCTTGCAATGTTTGATTTTCGACTCTATCTTCAACTCCTTCCGTGGTATCATCGCCTATTTCAAGGTTGAGAACGGTGTGATCCACAAAGGGGACCGCGTGAAGTTCATTGCCACGGGGAAAGAATATGATGCGGATGAAGTCGGGGTACTCAAGTTAAACATGTCCCCTCGCGACGAGGTAGGGACGGGAGACGTGGGATATATCATTTCCGGCATCAAGACCTCCAAGGAAGTGCGCGTTGGAGATACGATCACGCATGTGGTCAACCCCGCATCAGAAGCTATTGCCGGTTTTGAAGAAGTGAAACCGATGGTATTTGCCGGGGTTTATCCCATCGAGACAGAAGATTTCGAAAACTTGCGTGCCTCGTTGGAAAAATTGCAACTGAATGACGCTTCGCTGACCTTCCAGCCGGAAAGCTCTGCGGCATTAGGTTTTGGCTTCCGCTGCGGCTTCCTGGGCCTATTGCACATGGAAATCGTGCAGGAACGTCTGGATCGCGAGTTCAACATGAATGTCATAACGACTGTGCCGAATGTTTCATATAAAGTCTATGACAAGAAAGGCAATTGCAAAGAAGTACACAATCCAAGCGGCTTGCCGGACCCGACGCTGATAGATCACATAGAGGAGCCGTATATCCGGGCATCGGTCATTACCAATACCACCTATATTGGTCCTATCATGACCCTTTGCTTAGGGAAAAGGGGGATTTTAGTCAAACAAAACTATATATCCGGTGACCGCGTTGAAATATTCTACGACCTGCCATTGGGTGAAATAGTCATTGATTTCTACGACAAGCTGAAAAGCATCTCAAAAGGATATGCGTCCTTTGATTATCATTTGAACGATTACCGCCCAAGCAAATTGGTAAAGCTGGATATCCTGTTGAACGGAGAGCCGGTTGATGCATTGTCAACCTTGACCCACATAGACAACAGTGTCGCTTTCGGCCGCCGGATGTGCGAAAAGCTGAAGGAGCTAATACCGAGACAACAGTTCGAAATCGCCATACAAGCCGCTATCGGAGCGAAAATCATCGCAAGGGAAACCATCAAGGCTGTCCGCAAGGACGTTACCGCGAAATGTTATGGCGGCGATGTCTCCCGTAAGCGCAAGCTGTTGGAGAAACAAAAGGAAGGGAAGAAACGCATGAAGCAAATCGGGACAGTAGAGGTGCCTCAAAAAGCCTTTTTAGCCGTCTTGAAGTTGGATTAATGCTATTCGTATGCGCAGGAGTCATGCCCGCCCGTATCAAAAAACAGGAGGCTGTGTCAAAATAGACACAGCCTCTTGCTGTTTTTATAAATAGAAGTAAACAGGCTTATTACTGGATGCCCCCTTCGCGCAATTTAACCTGCCAGTTCCAAGCTGATTTCAACGTGTCAGCCAAAGATTCCTGGGCTGTCCAACCTAAAACTTTGTTGGCCTTAGCCGGATTAGCCCAAACTTTTTCAATATCACCCTCGCGACGTCCCACAATCCTGTATGGCACTTTCACTCCGGTCGCTTCTTCGAAAGTATGAATCAATTCCAACACAGAAACACCTTTGCCCGTACCCAAATTGAAGATCTCTATTTTTTCGTTGTTCGTATTCAACATACGATCCATTGCTATGACATGGGCCTTTGCCAAATCTACCACGTTGATGTAGTCACGGATGCATGACCCATCTGGAGTATTGTAATCGTCACCGAATACACTCAATTCCTTACGGATGCCTATGGCCGTCTGGGTCAAATATGGAATCAAGTTCTGCGGAACGCCATTGGGCAATTCACCGATTTCTGCGGATGGATGAGCACCAATCGGGTTGAAATAACGCAAAATGATACTCTTGAACGGAGCATTCGCATGAATGGTATCATGGATAATCTCTTCGTTAATCTGCTTCGTGTTACCATAAGGAGACAGGGCAGGTTTGATTGGAGCTTCTTCAGTTACAGGAAGGTTTTGCGGATCAGGCTGACCATAGACCGTACAAGAAGAAGAGAACACAATGCCCTTCATATTGAACTCTGGCATCAACTCCAATATGTTTATCAGAGTCGTTATGTTATTGCGATAATATTTCAAAGGCTGTTTTACAGATTCACCGACTGCTTTGCTGGCAGCAAACAAGATAACGCCTTCAATGCCGGGATTGGCAGCCAAAGCCTTGCGAGTGCCTTCCTTGTCTTTCAAATCCAATTGGATGAAAATAGGACGCACGCCCGTAATCTTCTCAATGCCGTCAAGCACTTCTATGTTCGAGTTTGACAAGTCATCGATGATAACGACTTCGTAACCCGCATTTTGTAATTCAACTGTAGTGTGAGAACCGATATAGCCTGTTCCACCAGCTACCAATATTTTCTTTTTCATGCTAATATTATTTTAGATTTTAAGCTCCTATTCCTGAAAATCCCATAAAAGCCATGGCCAACAATCCTGCCGTAATCAAAGCGATAGGTGCACCTTGCAAACTTTTCGGCACATTGGTCATCGCCAATTGTTCACGAATGCCGGCAAAAATGACCAAAGCCAGAGCGAAACCAATTGCCGTGGATATGGCGTAAACAACGGATTGCAATAAGTTATATTCTTTCTGGATAACCAGAATAGCCACACCAAGCACGCAACAGTTCGTAGTAATCAACGGCAAGAAGATTCCCAAAGCTTGATACAATGCAGGAGAAACTTTCTTCAAAATGATTTCCACCATTTGAACCAAAGCTGCAATCACCAAGATGAAACTAATGGTCTGCATATAACCAAGCCCAAACGGGTCAAGGACAAACTTCTGCAACAAATAGGTCACGGCCGTAGAAATAGCCAAGACAAAAGTAACAGCGGCTCCCATGCCAATGGAGGTTTCTACTTTCTTGGAAACACCCAAGAACGGGCAGATGCCCAAGAACTGCGACAATACGACATTGTTGACAAATACGGCAACAATAAATATTATGATGTATTCCATTTTCCTATTATTTATGCTTTACTCAGTTTGTTTACTATTGCTATCAAATATCCCAACACGATGAATGCGCCTGGGGCTAAGATGAATATCAATGAACCGTATTCTTCCGGTATCAAGGAGATGCCAAACAGCTTTCCTGTACCCAATAACTCGCGGCAAGCTCCCAACAGAGTCAAAGCCCATGTGAATCCAAGGCCGATGCCGATTCCGTCAAAGGCGGAAGCTACGACTCCGTTCTTGGCAGCAAAGGATTCCGCACGGCCCAATACGATACAGTTCACCACAATCAATGGGATGTACAAGCCTAAGCTGGCATACAAAGCCGGGGCATACGCTTCCATGCAGAACTGCACCACGGTCACAAATGTTGCGATAATCACGATAAAAGCCGGTATACGCACCATGTCAGGAACCAGTTTCTTCACTGCGGATATAACAAAGTTGGAACATATCAACACAAACATGGTGGCAAGTCCCATACTCAAACCGTTGATGGCGGAAGACGTCGTGCCCAAGGTCGGGCACATACCCAGCAACAATACAAAAGTCGGGTTCTCTTTCACCAATCCGTTTATCAAAACTTGCAGATTATTCATTGTTGTTTCCTCCTTCCTTTGACGATTTAGATGTGGCTGCACCTTTGGCATCAACGCCAGTGAGAGCGCTGTATGCACGGTTGACAGCCTCCAGGAACGCACGGCTGGAAATGGTTGCAGCGGTAATGGCATCCACGTCACCACCATCTTTCTTCACTTTCAAGCCATCCGCAGTTATAGTACGTCCGATTATACTTTGATTACCTTTATTTGTTCTGAACCAATCTTGCATTTTCGCACCCAATCCAGGCGTTTCAGCATGCTGCAAGACGGAATAGTTTACGATTTTGCCTTCTTTGTCAAAGCCGACAATCACCTTTATTTCCCCGCCGAAACCGTTTTTAGAATAACTTTCAACAGCAGCACCTACCCACTCATTTCCTTTTTTAGCCGGATAGATGCGGACGGAATCTCCATCTGACACAGCTGCCATATAAGACTCTTCGGATGGTTTGTTGTCAAATTCAGGAGTAACAGCTTTGATGGCAGCCTCCAATGTGGCAGCTTTGGACTGCGCTATCGGTTCTTTCGTCATTGCATTGACGCCGGCCAGAATCGCACCAGCAATCACGCATACCCCCGTCAACGAAAGAAGCATATTGGGTAATGTAGATTTCAATTTTTCCATCTTACTTTTCTCCAAAATGTTTAGGTTTAACATACATGTTGATCAACGGAGTCAAGGCATTCATAATCAGAATGGCGAATGACACACCTTCCGGATAAGAGCCGAAAACACGAATAATGGAAGTAAGCAAACCGATGCCGAAGGCATAGATAACCATTCCTTTCTTCGTCATGGGCGAAGTAACGTAGTCTGTGGCCATGAATATGGCTCCCAACATCAAACCTCCGGAAAGGACATGGAGGAACGGGCTTGCGTAAGATACAGGATTCACCAAATGTAAAATACCTGTAAAAACAAATACGGTCAGGATGATTGTCACAGGGATATGCCATGTGATAATCTTCTTCCACAACATATATGCGAAACCAAGCAACAAGGCAAAGGCGCTGATTTCACCCAAACTTCCTCCATGCGCTCCTGACAGAAGAGAGGTATAAGAGGGTAAATCCTTCACACTTATGCCTTCGTTCATCAACGACAACACGGTAGCACCTGTCGCAGCATCCGTATACGTCAACGGGAATGCAGAAGTCGCATCAACCAATGGCCAAGTGGTCATCTGAGCCGGGAAAGATATCAACAAGAATACACGACCCACCAACGCCGGGTTGAAGATATTGTTGCCCAACCCACCGAAAGTCATTTTTCCAATGCCGATGGCAGCCAAGGCTCCTATCACGACAATCCACACCGGAAGGTTAGACGGCAAGTTGAATCCCAACAACACTCCGGTCAATATGGCCGAACCGTCACAAATGGTCGGTTCTTTCTTCATCAAGAACTTTTGAATCAGATACTCAAACAGGACACAAGATACGACTGACACCCATGTGACTATCAACGCACCCAGCCCGAAATAGTAGAGGGAGACCAAAAAAGCCGGTATAAGGGCAATCAGTACTCCATACATGTTTTTACTGATGCTGTCTCCACCATGAATATGGGGTGAAGGCGATACATATAAACTATTTTCCATAATTGCTCCTTTTTTATGACTTTCTTGAACGGATTATTCCCATCACCTTCGCTTTTCCTACGCGGATTTGATCCAACAAAGGACGGTTAGCAGGACAAGTGTAGCTGCATGAACCACATTCGATACAGTCTTGTATGTGGTCTTCTTCTGCCATGTCCCATTTTTTATATACGGTAGAACGCATCAGGAATGCTGGATTCAAACCCATAGGACATACGCTGACACACTTGGCACAACGGATACAGTCGTGCATGGGCTTGCGGACAGACTCTTCACGTTTCATCAATAAAACGCCCGAACTACCTTTTCCCACGGGTACTTCAGCACTGATCAATGCCTTACCCATCATCGGGCCGCCCCCGATTATTTTACCTGTATCTTCAGGCATACCTCCGGCAGCATCTATCAAATTTGAAATCGGCGTTCCGATACGAACCAAGAAGTTGGAAGGATGAGCCAGTGCTTTCCCAGTGACAGTCACTACACGTTCAAATAATGGCTTATTTTTCTGTACTGCTTCATATACGGCATAAACAGTCCCAACATTCTGGACGATAGCGCCGACCGAAATCGGAAGAGCGCCACTTTTCACCTGACGGGAAGTGACAGCATCAATCAACTGCTTTTCTCCCCCTTGAGGGTATTTTACCTTTAACGGCATGACCTCTATGCCCGGATAGGCAGCAGCCAATTTCGTCATTTTTGCAATGGCATCCGGTTTGTTATTTTCAATGCCAATCACAGCCTTGTTCACATTGGCAGCTTTCATCAAAATGGTCAAGCCAACCAGAATCTGTTCGCCCCTTTCCATCATCAAGGAGTGATCGGCCGTCAAATAAGGCTCACATTCTACCGCATTGACTATTACAATCTCAGCCTTGCTCCCTGGAGGCGGCATCAATTTCACGTGAGTGGGGAAGGTCGCACCGCCCATGCCCACGATACCGGCAGCAGCGATTTTATCAATGATTTCTTTAGAAGTAAGAGTGCATTCCTTCACCAAGGTGACGGAACGATCTATGGATTCTTCCCATTCATCACCTTCCACGTCGATATAAATGGCAGGACGTCTATAGCCACTTGTATCCAACGCATTGTCAATCTTGTTTACTTTGCCGGAAACCGAAGAATGAATATTTGCCGAAACAAAACCTCCGGCTTTAGCAAGTAAAGTGCCCACTTTCACCAAGTCTCCTTTTTTTACGACAGCTTGCGCAGGCGCACCGATGTGTTGGCTCAAAGGAATAATGACCTGCTTAGGAGCAGCCAGTGCGGTAATTTTCTTACCGGCAGACAGTTTATTCTCGGGTGGATGAATACCTCCGATTCGAAATGTCCTTAGCATAACGTTTTATTATTTATTTTTAATGTCATCTTTTTCTTCCGTACGCACAGGAGTTGCTGGAGCTTCTGCTTTAAGGGCTTCCGGCTTTTCTGCGGCTGGAACTGCAGGTTCAGCCTTGGGCGAATCTACGGGAACTTCTCGCTTTGCTGCAGCAGGCACAGCTGGACCTGCCTCATGAGCGACTGTAGATGCAGTTTTAGTAACAACAGAAGCTACGGGCGCAGCAGGTTTAGGAGCCGCTTCCTTCCTGGGAGGGAAGTTCAATTCATGGATAGCTCCTGTCGGGCATACGGCCACGCACTTACGGCACATGCGGCACTTCGCATAATCAATGTAAGCAACATTGTTTTCTACGGTGATTGCTTCGAACGGGCATTCTTTTGCGCATTTGCCGCATCCAATGCAGGCATTGACACATGCCTTGCGGGCTACTGCGCCCTTGTCCTTGTTGACACAGCAAACAAACACGCGACGGGATTTTGGCCCTTTCTTTCTTAACTCGATAATGTTTTTCGGACAAGCTTTTACACAAGCGCCACAAGCCGTACACTTGTCTTCATCCACTTCCGGCAATCCAGTCTCGGGGTTGACCTTGATGGCATCAAAGTTACAAGCTTTCTCACAATCGCCGTAACCCAGACAGCCAAACGTACAGCCTGTTTCTCCACCATACAAAGCAGATGCGATGCTACAGCTTTTGACACCATCGTACGTGTTTGTGCGAGGGCGAGCCTTACAATTTCCATTACAACGGACTACGGCAACTTTCGGTTCTGTGGCAACCGCCTCTTTCCCTAAAATAGCTGCAATTTTCGACATGACAGGAGCACCACCGACCGGGCAAAGCATGCCGTCCAGCGAATCTGCTTTCACACAAGCTCCGGCAAATCCTGCACAACCGGCATATCCGCATCCTCCACAATTGGCTCCGGGAAGGACAGATTGAACTTGTCCGATTCGAGGATCTTCATGCACCTCGAACTTCTTAGAAGCCCAAAATAACAATAGGGCCCCGACTATGCCGATAACCCCCAAAGAAATAATGGCAATTAGAATCATCATATTTTTTTTAATTTAAATACGAAGTGTTTTTTTAGTTTATCGCGAAATTTATATAATATAAGATAATACACAGCAAGAACACATAAAGCCATCAGTCCGTTTTCTGTTTCAGGAATTTCTGATGATGCGCCCACAAGTAATGTAGCAAGCAATAGGATGACTGGGATGCCAAAAGCCAATAGGACGGCCTGCATGCCCTGTGAACTTTGACCAATGATTAAAACGGAATCGCCTTCATGGTATGTCGTCCCTGTATGGTCTTCAATGACCATCACTTTGTCTTTTCGATCTGCTACGGAACAGGCCGATTTCGCATGGCATTCTGCGCAGGCAGAATACTGAGTGATTCTAACTGAGATGAAATGGCCATCGACTCGTTCAACGATACCAGGATGATTAATGCTTTCGCTCATGGTTGTAAACTCGACTTTGCAAAATTTGGGAACAAAAATAGGTATTATTTATGAACGTGCCAATTTTTATTGGATAAAAAGCTCGTTGAAAGTAAAAGCTATGCAGCTATGCGGCAACCAGACGAAGGAGTTGCCCTGACTTGGAATGGAATTCATACAAAGAACAAAGCGACACCCGCCACACTCAGCACTGCTCCAAGAATTTGGCGGAAAGTCACCTTTTCATGGAAAATAAGCTTCGAAGGCAATAAAATGATGATGGGCGTGAGTGCCATCAAAGTGGATGCTACTCCGGCTTGAGTGTATTGCACTGCCATGAGCGACAAGGAAACGCCCGCAAACGGACCGAAAAAAGTGCCGACTGTCGAAGTTGCCATGGCCGGACGGTCGGAAAGCGCCGTCAGGAGTTTTCTCACTTCTCCCCGTAACAGGAGAATGATAAAAAAGCCCGCCACCCCGGCAAAGGCACGGATTTGGGTGGCCTCGAAGGGCAACATGAATCTTTCCAACGAACTGACCGGGGGATTGTAATCCAAATAGCAATTCATCCCAATCTTGCTCAACACTAATCCCAATCCTTGCCCCACTCCTGCCCGGATGCCATATAAGACTCCTTTCAGGGGCAATTGGATGCCCAATCTATTGTTGTTCGTTACGCTTTTCCCTACAATGGATAGACCTATGCCGACAATACAAACCAACATTCCCACGAATGCGTACATGCCCATTTTTTCACCTAAAAACAGATATCCGGCGATTGTAGCGGTGGGCGGTGCGAGCGTCAGCTGCCCGAAACGGGAGCCGATAAGCAAATAGGAGTTGAACAAACAAAAATCCCCAAACACATCCCCGACAAGGCCTGAAAGGACAAGCCACTTCCAAGCTTCTTGCCCCGCATCCCATGGTACGACATGGCCTGTCGTCAACTTCAAAACAATGGCAAGCATAATGATGGACATCATCAACCGCACGATGTTCAGTGTCAATGCCCCAATCCTTTTACCGGCATATTCAAAACAAACGGCTGTCACTGTCCACGACACAGCAACTATCAATGATATTATTTCTCCTGTATACATATTATTATATAAGTAGATGTTGAAAATTAGTTTATATCA
>CALBYC010000200.1 GCA_937890135.1 uncultured Parabacteroides sp. | reverse complement strand
CATGCACCCGGATATTGAGAAGGGCAAACCGTTCACTATCGGTGGTTGGATTGGCGAGTCGACTGTCATCAGATAATGATTTCGTATGATCGAACGTTTTCATTGTAAAACGCTCAATAAGAGCATAACAGTTATCGTGGAGATAACTGTTATGCTTCTTTTATTTTCCGTTTCTTGTTCAAAAGGGAAAAAAGAATTGATTGAGGTTTCCACAAATCCTGAAAAGGATTATACCATGAAAGCAACTGAAGTAAATACATTGATTTCAGATTCGGGCATTACGCGTTATCGCATCCAAACAAAGACTTGGCTTGTCTATGGTAACGCCAAGGAGCCGCATTGGTATTTCCCTGATGGCATTTATGTGGAAAAGTTTGATACTTTGTTTCAACCTGAAGCTAGCATCCAAGCCGACACGGCTTATTATTACGATAAAAAAGGGTTATGGAGACTCGTCGGGAATGTATCGGTGGAGAGTTTGAATGGAGAACAATTTGACACATCTGAACTTTTTTGGGATTCAAAGGCCGAAAAGGTTTATTCCGACAAATATATTCGTATCCAGCAAAAGGAACAAATTATCACTGGCATCGGATTTGAATCAAACCAGGATATGACTAAATATACAATTAGAAACTCTCAAGGTGTATTTCCAATTGAGGACGAGCAACCTCATTCTGAGACAGGCGTGGAGACGGATTCCCTTCGGGCTGTAAAGCGGACTTTGGATAGCTCTAATATGCAAAAATCAGGACAAGGGGTGAAACCTACCTATAAAGGTTTGCCGATAGATACTTTAAAATGAAATAACGTGAATATTCTACTTTATATATTGATTTCGCTTGCTTTTTCTGCGTTCTTTTCAGGAATGGAGATTTCGTTTATTACGGCGAATAAATTAAGATACGAGCTTGATAAGAAAGACAAAAGCCTTACGAGTAAGATTTTAGATATGTTCTTCAATAATCCTAACCAGTTTATATCAACCATGCTGGTCGGGAACAACATCGCATTGGTCGTTTATGGTTTGCAAATGGCTATCTTGCTTGAACCATTTATATCAAAGTGGGTATCTGTCCCCTTTTTGATAGTTTTGATTCAATCTGTTGTTTCTACTTTGCTTATCCTTTTCGCCGGTGAATTTATCCCCAAAACTGTGTTTAAAATAAATCCCAACCTGTCTTTGCGGCTATTTGCTTTTCCTCTTTACATTATATATATTGTATTATATCCCATCCCGAAATTTTCAGCGTTGATGTCTTTCCTTTTTTTAAAACTGACGGGTGTAAAAGGGCTGAAGGCTTCTACTGCCACTGGTTTGGGCAAAGTTGATTTGGACTATTTTATACAGCAAAGCATAGAAGATGCCCCTCAAGATGCTGAGATGGATACGGAAGTGAAGATTTTTCAAAACGCCTTGGATTTCTCGAATGTGCGTTTACGTGATTGTTGTGTGCCACGTACGGAAATAGTGGCATGCGATGAGACGGTTTCCTTGGAGGAACTCCGTTCTCGCTTTATCGAGACGGGTTTATCAAAAATATTGATTTACCATGATAGTATAGATAACATAATCGGTTACATACATTCTTCTGAATTGTTTAAGCATCCGGGCGAATGGACTACGCATATCCGTCCCATATCCATTGTGCCTGAAACTATGGCGGCAAACAAATTGATGAAAGAACTGCTTCATGAAAAGAAAAGCATAGCGGTTGTGGTGGATGAGTTCGGGGGAACGTCTGGTATAGTGACTCTGGAAGATTTGGTTGAAGAAATCTTCGGGGAAATAGAAGACGAGCATGATGTGAAAACGCACATCGCAAAAAAAGTAGCCAACAATGAGTATATCGTCTCGGGAAGGATGGAGATTGATTCTCTGAATGATATGTTTGACCTGGATTTGCCCGAATCGGATGATTATGTGACGGTGGCGGGTTTTATTCTGCATTTTTATCAGCGTTTTCCAAAACTGAATGAGGAGATATGTTTTAATAAATATGTTTTCAAGATTATCAAAGCGACCTCGACAAAAATAGAGTTGATAAGGCTTAGGGTAAACGAAAATTGAAAAAAATAGTCCAAATGGTGTTGGAGTTCCTTTTTTTTCGTATCTTCGTGCTCTTAATGTTGGATATATAAAAAGATAAGTATAAACTTTAAAATAGAAAAAGATAAATGGCTACGCTGGAGAAAATTAGAAGCAAAGCTGGACTGCTGGTCGTCGTGGTAGGATTGGCATTGTTCGCTTTTATCATTGGTGACTTTTTGAATTCGGGTTCAACCTATTTCAAACAATCACAAGAACGTGTTGCGGAAGTCGATGGAGAGGCTATCTCCATTCAAGACTACCAGAACCGAATTGACGAAATGGTTGAGATGTATAAGATGCAGACAGGTCAAACAAGTTTGCCAGATGAATACATGGCTCAAATACGTCAAAATGTGTTCGATGCAATGGTTCAGGATATCGTATTAGGTGAAGCAACTGATAAAATTGGTATGGAAGTCAGCTCGGATGAATTATTTGATATGGTTCAGGGTGAGAATATCTCTCCGCTGATTCAACAAATGCCGACATTCCAAAATCCTCAAACGGGTGCTTTTGACCGTAATGCATTATTGAACTTTTTGAAAGCAATCGATAGCGATGCTATTGCGTCTGCTCCGGTCGAACAGCAAGAACAACTTCTTAAGGCTAAGAATTATTGGATGTTTTGGGAAAAGAACATCAAGCGCCAACGCTTGGAGCAAAAATATACTACGTTGTTAGCCAAAGCGGTTGGGGCGAATAAACTTGAAGCCAAAGAGTCATTCGATGAAAATGCTAAAAGTGCTGACATCGTTTATGCGATGCAAGCTTATGCGACTGTTCCTGATTCAACCATTCAGGTCAGCAACAAGGATATCAAAGCATTGTATGACCAGCGCCAAGAGTTGTTCAAACAGAAAGAAACTAAGGTCTTGAAATATGTGACGGTGGACATTCGTCCGAGTCAAGATGATTATAATGCAGCTCAAAAAGAGATAGAAGCTGTAAAGGATGAGCTGGCAAGTTCTGAAAAGGTCGCTGACGTGGTGAATGAAAACTCGGAAGTTCCTTATGTGGATGCTTTTTTCACTGACAAGTCGTTTGACCCGGAAATGAAGCAGTTTGCGACAACTGCGGAAGTTGGCGCTGTGTATGGACCTGTCTTTGAAAACGACAAATACAGATTGTTCAAACTGGTGGCCAAGACTTCTGCCCCGGATTCAGTGAAAGTAAGTCATATCATGTTGGCTAATAAAAGCGATGAGGAAATTGCTTCTTTGGCTGATAGCTTGATGGGGGCAATCAAGTCAGGCGCAGATTTCGCGGAATTGGCAAAGACCTATTCAGTAGACCAGGCTGCTGAAAATGGAGGTGAGCTGGGATGGTTTACCGAAGTTACTGCCTTGAGAGGTGTCAATGAAGAATTTAAGAATGCAATCTTCTCGACTCCGCTCAATCAGGTTGCTGTGGTGAAATCCATGTACGGGACTCATTTGGTGAAAGTGACGGATAAAACAGCCAACGTCACTAAATATAAGGTAGCTGACATTGACATGACGGTAACTCCAAGTTCCAAGACTTATAGCAATATTTACAACGAATTGAATAGCTTCCTTTCAAAGAACCATGACATCGCAAAATTGGATACCGCTGCTCAATCTGCAGGTTACAATGTGATTTCTAACGTGTCCGTAACGCCGGACAATCAATCAGTCGGAACAATCAAGAACTCTCGCCAGGTAATTCGTTGGGCGTTCCAGAATGACAAAGGCGCCATTTCTGAAATATTCGAGTGTGACGATAAATTCGTAATTGCGGGAGTAGAAAAAAGCATTCCTGCCGGATACACCCCGTGGGAAATGGTCGCACCGGCTTTGAAGTCTGAAATTCTTGCAAAGAAAAAAGGCGAGAAGATTGCAGCTGATTTAACGGCCAAGAATCTTACGAGCCTTGAAGCGTATGCCGAGGCAATGGGTTCTTCTATCGATTCAGTCAAGTTCGTGTCTTTCGGCACTCGCCGTATCTCGGGGATAGGAGTCGAGCCTAATCTGAATGCCGAAATATCTTTGGCAAAAGTAGGTCAAGTGAGTGCGCCTGTGCAAGGTGATAACGGGGTTTACGTGTTCAAGGTTTATGCGGAAAACACAGATGCAAAAACCTATGACGAGGCTGGCGTGATTCGTACGTTGGATGCCAATAACGCTTACCGCTTGTCATACCAAGCAATTCAGACTTTGGTAGACAAGGCTGAAATCGAAGACAATCGCATTCGTTTCTATTAATAGGAAATAATAACGTGAACAATTGGATAAGTCGCTTCCGGCAATTGCACGGAAGCGGCTTTTTTCATTCTTCCCCTCTTCCTCATCCTTGCTATCTCGTGTGGGAATAGTCCCAATCTTTCCCGAAAACGCTCGTGCCCGTTCCTTTGGATGGTTGTGCCCATTCGGACAAGCGGCGGTAATGATTTTAATTTGTTGCTGTCTGGCAAAAACTTTCCGGAAGAATTGCAGAGACGCCATGAACGAGGCAAATTTATTGAATTGACGCGGTGGCCGTTTTATCCGGGGAATGTCAGTATGAATGTAGTGTAAGTCGAAGAAGCCGGGTTCTTAAGGCTAAGGGTTCCACCGGAAACCCGCATGATTTGGCGTGACAAGGAAAGTCCTATTCCTGAACCGTTCTCCTTGGTCGTGAAGAATGGGATGAAAATATGCTCCGCCTCTTCCGGGGTGATGAGGGGGCCATTGTTGCTGATTTCCATGATTACGTTCTCTTCCTGATTGCAATACGCCTTGATGCGTATCCAGCCATCCGAATGTTGTTTGCCTATGGCTTCGATGGCATTCTTCAACAAGTTCAGCACGACTTGTGTCACCAGGTTTTCATCGGCAAATAGTATGAGGTCGTCCGGCTGTATGTCGGTCTTGAATTCAATGTTGGAGGAATGGCAGTGGCATTGTGCCAGCTGGATGACACGTTCGGCGAATGTGCTGAGATAAAAGAGGGAAGGTTGCGGAGTCGGCACATGGGTGAACTTCCGATAAGATTCGACAAAAGAAATCAGCCCTTTCCCGGTTGAGCTGATGACTTGCAAGCCCTCTTTTACATCAGCGGGCATATCCTCGTTCATTGCCAGCAAGGTATCGCTCAAGGAAGTGATAGGAGTAATGGAATTCATTATTTCATGGGTCAGGACTCGTGTGAGCCGGATCCAAGAGTCCAATTCTTTGTTGTCCATTTCGTTCTTGATGTCATTAAGGGCAATGATGCGCACATGCCTTTCCCTCAATTCTATTTCTGAAGCATGTATGGACAGCATGACAAGCCCTCTTTCGTTGGAAAAAGTAATTTGCTTTTTCTCGCCGGCGCGGATATTGCTCACCACATTCATCAGTTGGCTGTCTATATTGGCTAATTGTTTGACGTGGGTAAGTATCGAAATGCCCAATAGTCTGAAAGCCTCATTGTTTGATTGGCATATCGTGCCATTGTCGTCCACGACAATGATGCCGGTCTTTACGAAGTTCAATATTAACTCGTAATACTTTTCCCGTTGGATGGCATCTGCTTTTGCTTGAAAGAGTATTTGGGTGATACGGTTGAGGGAATTACTTACCATTCTATCATCTTTGTCATGTCCTTCAGTTGCATACTTGAAAGAAAAATCGTTATTGTTGATTGCATCAAACATAAATGAAATTTTCTTTGCGTTTAGCCTGTAAAGTCTCCGGACATCAATTAATGATAAGATTGTCAAGAACAGAATAAAGGGCAAAAGTCCCCAGCACTGCCAGAAGATCGCGCAAGTAGTCAGTGCGGTTAACCCGATAATCAACAGAAGGTGGATGGTCAGGCTGTATAAAGGTCTTTTATAGCCCATATCGCTTTAATTTATTGTATAAAGTTTGCCGAGAAATCCCCAGTTGGTTTGCGGCCAAAGAAAGATTCCCTTCGTTTTTCTCCAAGGCATTCTTTATCATTTGGTATTCCATCTCTTCCAAAGTGCGGACCTTTTCATTGCGAACGCTTTCTTCTTTAGGCTGGATTTTAGGGAAGTCGAAGCATAGGCTGTTAAGGACAGGCTCGTCACAAATAATAACAGCTTTTTCTATCGTGTGTTCCAGTTCGCGTATGTTGCCGGTCCATGGCTGCTCTTCTAATTTCCTTTTGCATGTGTCATCCAGCTCCAATATGGGTTTGTTGTATATCGTGCAATACTTTTCTATGAATATTTCTGCCAATGGAACGATATCTTCCTTGCGTTCTCTTAGCGATGGTATTTCTACATGGATGGTGTTGATCCTATACAATAAGTCTTCGCGGAATTCATTTTTGTTTACCATGCTTTCCAAATTGCGGTTGGTCGCACATATCAGCCGGATATTGACAGGGATGGCCGTATTGCTTCCTACACGAACAATGGATCTGCGTTGAAGGGCGGTAAGTAGTTTGGCTTGTAAATGATATGGCAAGTTCCCGATTTCATCCAAAAACAGTGTTCCATTGTTTGCCGCTTCGAATTTCCCGGCATGGTCGGTTCGAGCGTCGGTGAAAGCTCCCTTTACGTATCCGAACAACTCGCTCTCGAATAATGTTTCGGTGATAGCCCCCATGTCGACCGGCACCATCGGCCCCTCTTTCCTCTTGGAAAGAAGATGTATTTCATGCGCCAGCATCTCCTTTCCCGTGCCGTTTTCGCCTGTGATAAGAACATTGGCATCGGTCAATGCCACTTTGTGGATTAAGTTTTTCAAGTGTTGCATAGCCGGGCTGTTACCCCAAAACATGCCACTTTCCCCCTTTAAGGAATGGTTTAGCCCGTCCTTTTCCTGCGAATTTGTTTTTTGCTGGTAGGCAGACAATAAAGTCTCTATTAGCTTTTGGTTATCGTAAGGTTTGACTATGAAATTATTGGCACCTTCTTTCATCCCTTTCACGGCCAGTTCGATATCCGCATAAGCAGTGAACAGGACAACTTGTATACGAGGATAGTTCTTTTTTATCTCATGTAGCCAGTACAATCCTTCATTGCCGCTGTTGATTCCGGCCTTGAAATTCATATCCAGCAATATGACATCCACTGGATTCGCATCCAATGTCTGTAATAAGGAATTGGGATTACTTAGAACCAAAATGGTATCAAAATAATTCCGCAACAGCAATTGTACTGCTGTCAAAATGGCTTTGTTGTCATCTACTATCAGGATTGTGCCTTGCTTTCCCATGTGCATGTCATATAATATATGATGCTAAATTCGGAATAATATCGGAATTGTGCAAGCATTTGAGATAAATTCAGGTTGCTGAGATGGTAGCATAATTATTCCATAGTCAGAAAAGCATCGAAATCAAATATCTGCTCCTTCCAATCCCAACAATAATCTTTTCGCATCCAGCCCTCCTGCAAAACCGGTCAGGGAATGGTTGGAGCCTATGACACGATGGCATGGGATAAAAAGGCTTATGCCGTTGGCCCCTATCGCTTGGGCTACCGCTCTTACTCCTTTCGGGTTGTTCACTCTACGGGCTATATCCAAATAAGTCCGTGTCTCTCCGTACGGTATTTCCAATAAGGCCAGCCATACTTTTTTCTGGAAGTCAGTGCCGGTAAGTAGTAGTGGAACGTTGAAGTCGTTACGGATTCCCGCAAAATACTCGTCAAGTTCTTCCTTCGTTTGATTCAAGACGGCAGAATTTTCTTCTTTTGCATCGGCTTCCAATATTCGTTGGGTTCGCTTTTTGTTGTGCTCTGCGCAAGGCTTGTCATACCAATCGCAAAGGCATAGTTTCCCATCGTATGATGCCAAGATTAGTTCTCCACATGGCGATTGGTAGTACTGCACATCCATGGATTGCCGATAATTTCCCATTTTATTTGTGCTCCTCATTTTATGCATGATTGATTGTTTATCTCTTTTGTGTGTTTGGAAGAAATCCGGCTATGATGCCCAATAAAGGCAAGAATGCGCTCACTAGGAATATAAATTCAATGCTTAAAACATTTGCCATATTGGCAGAAAGTTAAAGATTCGTGAGGAAAGGAAGAAGGGTTGAACGGACTTTCTCGGGTAAAAAGAAGCGAATATCCTTTTGTTCTTTGATGGCTTCCCTGATAAAAGTGGAAGAAATATCAATTTCAGGCGCATTTACGTAGTGCATTTGTGGTGAACTGATGCGGCTGTCTTCCATCTTATATCCTTTGCGGGGATATACAATGACCTCATGCTCATTCAAGATATCTTCATGATTCATCCAATGATGGAATTTTATCCAATTGTCGGCTCCCATGATTAACAGGAAATCATATTCAGGGAAGTTTTTGGATAATGCCCTCAATGTGTGAATCGTGTAAGATGGCCTTGGTAGTGAAAACTCAAAATCGCTAACTTTGAATTTGGGGTAACCTTCCACTGCTTTATTGACGAGTTCCAATCTCAAGTTGTCGTCCATTAAGTCCATGTCTTTTTTGAATGGATTTTGCGGGGTAACCAAAAACCAAATTTCGTCTATATCCGTATATTCACAAAGCCAATTAGCTAAAGCCAAATGGCCTATATGAATCGGATTAAAAGAACCGGAATAAATGCCTATTTTCTTTTTCTGTGTACTTGCAGCCATTTGATAACATTGATGATTTGTATGCCTGCAACCATCCCCGTCGCCACCATGATTGTTGTATCTTTTTTAATACAAGCCCAAATGAATACAATGGCAGCAGCGATGGCTATAGCTACAAATGTATAAAACCATTTTTTAGGAAGTTCACTTTCCTTCATGCTCATTTGTTTAAAAAATCACGAATCAGGCGAAGCGCTTTTTCTTCTGCCTTTTTCAAATCGTCATTGACTATCACAGCATCGAACTTGGAGGCAAAACTTAATTCGTACGAAGCTTTTGCCAGCCTGTTCTCAATGACATCAGCGGAATCTGTGCCTCTGCTGATTAAACGCCTTTTCAATTCTTCTATGCTTGGAGGCTGTATAAATAGGGATAGGGCACGCTCGCCGTAAAATTTTTTGATGTTGCATCCGCCTACGACATCTACGTCGAAAATCACGTTCCCTCCTTCATTAAGGATGCGTTCTACTTCGCTTTTCAGTGTCCCGTAAAACTTATCAGCATAAACTTCTTCATATTCCAAAAAGTCGCCGGCAGCGATATGCCTCCTGAATTCGTCCGGTGTCATGAAATAATACTCTACGCCGTTACGTTCATTGCCTCTTGGAGCACGGCTGGTCGCCGATATGGAAAAGCGTAGGTTCAAGCCCTTTTGCAGTAAATAATTGATAATGGTTGATTTCCCTGAACCTGAAGGTGCGGAAAAGATGATAAGTTTACCAGCCATGTTACAATACATTTAATACTTGTTCCTTGATTTGTTCTAATTCATCCTTCATGCGGACAACGATTTTCTGCATTTCCGCATGATTGCTTTTAGAACCTAAAGTGTTGATTTCTCTTCCCATTTCTTGAGCGATGAATCCTAATTTCTTTCCCTGTCCATGACCTTTGTCCATCGTTTCGATGAAATATTTCAGGTGATTGTCCAGACGATTCTTTTCCTCATTGATGTCTAACTTCTCAATGTAGAAAATCATTTCTTGTTCAAACCTGTTTTTATCGTAGTCTTGCAGCTTCAGTTTTTCCAAGCCATCTTGAATGCGCCCTTTTATTTTGTCCAATCTCTCTTTTTCGTATGGTTCAATTTCTTTTAATAGCTGCGCGATGTTTGCTATTTTCTGGGAGAATAAATTTTGCAGCATGGCGCCTTCCTGTATGCGGAATTCACATACATGCTGAGTCGCATCATCAATGGTTTTGCTTACCACGTCCCATTCTTCTTTGTCGGCTTCACAAGGTTCTGTCTTGACAGCGTCGGGTAAACGGAGTATGTTTTGCAATTCATTCCAGTTCGCTGGAGCTTCGATGCCTAATTTTTCGGATATGGCTTGCATTTGGTAATAGTAGCTTGCTACGACATCCGGATTGATTTGAGTGGCATTTTCTTTCCCTATATATTCGATATAAATTGAAAAATCAACCTTTCCCCGTTCTAATGTCTGAAGCAAACGGCTTCTGATTTGCATCTCTTTGTCTTTATATTGTGAAGGAATGCGCGTTGATAAATCCAACTGTTTGCTGTTCAGTGCTTTTATTTCGACGGTTACTTTTTTGGTAGGCAATTCGGCTGTAACCTTACCGAATCCCGTCATAGATTGTATCATGATTCAAAAATTTATGCAAAGATAATGTAATCCTTATTTTTAGAAAACGAACTTTCTTTTTTTGTTGGCACAATGGAGTTATTGTACTATCCAGTTTCTATTGTGAACGTAATTGTTAGGACTTTTATAATACATGGATTCCTCTTTCGGGATTTTTATTTTGAATGATTTTCCCCCCGTTGTTAGCTTCCTGTCCCTCAGCCAAGGGTTGATTCTTTTTAAATCCGCATAGGTTATGTGGTGTTTTTTTGCAAATTCGGCCAAATTCTCTATGTCATTTGTCACTTCAACGGTTGTACATTCTATCGGCTTGTATAAATCACGTGCACGTAACATGAATCCATACTTATAAGGTTTTTCAAAAATTTGTTTGATTGCTAATATCCGGTATATGTATCGGCTTGTCTCTTCAACCAGCCATAAGTCAAAAGTATCATCCACGTCCTGTTTGTCCATTTCTCCTGTAATGCGCCCCATTCCCGCATTGTATGATGATGCGACGGCAGTCCAACTTCCATATTTGTTATATGCTGCTTTTAAATATTTGCAGGCAGCAATCGTTGATTTCTCTATGTCGCAACGCTCGTCGACGGTTTGTGTGACGATTAAACCATACTCCTTGGCTGTCGTTTCCATGAATTGCCAAGTACCTACAGCCTTAGAGGGAGAAGAGATGCGGGGATCCAAGTGGCTTTCTATGACGGCAAGGTATTTAAAATCATCGGGGACACTGTATTCTTTGAGTATTGGCTCTATGATAGGGAAATAACGATTGGCACGTTTGATTGTGAGCATTGTTGTCGCATGCAGATATGAAAAGGATGTCAGCTCTCGGTCGATACCTTCGTGCATGTTATAACGTGTCATGTTTATTAGTTTCCCGCAAAAACTGATTTGTTCCGGTATTTCGGGTGTCATGATCATGGAAGGCACGACTGGTTTTTCTCGTTGCACTTTGATTGAATCACCTGAACAAACCGATCCCCCTGCAATGACCAAAAGAACGCAAGGCATTAAGATAGTTAATGTATTTTTTTTCATAAAGATGAGTTTTCTTTGCCGGAAGAGCTGGTGTCTTCATTTTTTGGCCTTAGTATATTGATGTCTCCTTTTTTCTTATATTTCTTCCCGTCCGAACCTTCTGCTTCAATGACATAGAAATACACGCCCGGAGCTACGTATTTTCCTCCTTTTTTCCCGTCCCATCCTAATGCCGGATTTGTCCAGTGGTATAGTTCTTGTCCCCACCGGTTGAATATCCAACAAGAGAAACGTACCAATGATTTATATACTACTTTGAACTCATCGTTTACACCCGGTGTCGTTCCAGGGGAAAATGCGTTTGGAACATCCAAAAAGGATTCAGATATATCTAAAGAAATAGGATCGGATGTTACATAACAATTGTTATTTCCGCTGACTTCTACTTCCGCCACGAATTTCCCGTATTCATTGAATGTGTACTCCGTCTCGGGTTCGGTGAAACGGACTATGGGATTGTCCGGACCGTCTTCTTCTCTATATATCTTCCATACGTACAGAGTCGCCGTTGGTTCATTGGCATATGCTGTAAAACGTATGGTTGCGGGAGCCGATAATCCATCGCTTTTCGCAGACATATTATCAGATTCGTCGACGAGCGCTGTCGTGTCTGTCCTTAAAAGGAGCTGGGATGTGATGTAATTATTTATGGTGGCCGATTGCGCTTTTCCAAAATAAGAAGCAAATTGGTCTCCTGATAGAGTGATGTCCGTATCTGTGTAAATTGAATCGATTAATTGCGAGTAAGGATTCCCTTCAATCTTTTTTGTTTTTAATATGTTTTGAAATGAATGGCTGCTGTCATTCCACTCCAAGGTATTATAGCTGATTTCGAACTTTCGTTTTATTGTTTTTATAGAACCATCCGGCGTATGGTAGCTCAGATTGTCTATAGGTTGGTCGCCTTTCAAGAAGATGCCTGTACAGGGGTCACTGTTTTCAGAGACAAGTAAATCGTTGATGATGAACGGATGTTTGTTATAATCAATGATCCAAATGTATGTGGTGGAAAATGTCCCTTCATCGACAAAATACCCATATCCATCTTCCAAGTCCGTAATGACAGATGTTGTCCCTTGCTGTTGGCTGTTCACATTTTCCGCTTCCAAGTATTTCGTTTTGTATCGTTTCCATTGATGGTTGGTTGAGGAGGATGTGTAGCTGATGCTGGTATTTTCAGTTCCGTCCAGTACATATACTTTTAATTTATAGCTGATTTCGTTTATTGCTAACATGGGTTCATGGCTTCCTCCTTTCACTACATATTGCTGTGCAAAGGCGGAAAAGTGGCTCAATAACAAAAGCAATCCCAAAAAGAATCTGTTGTTCGATTTCATGCGATAATTGATAATGACGTTCAAAGGTAATGGAATTTGAGTTGATTGCAAAATCTTGGGTGGAAAGAGTTGCCTTTTGCAATCAAATCGGAGCATTGAAAGCCAGCTTGTCATTTATGCAGAAGAATGAAGAGTTCAATCCGACTTTTTGTCGGTAAAAATGTCAGTGCCATAAAATCAGACTGCTGTTTCCCTATTTGGCACAAGGTTTGTTGAAAGGTAAGTGTACTGTTTCAATAAACAGTACGAAACAAATTTGAGTAATAACAATAAAAAATAAATATTATGGGAAAGATTATAGGAATTGACTTAGGTACAACAAATTCATGTGTTGCCGTATTGGAAGGCAGTGAACCAGTTGTAATTGCAAATAGTGAAGGTAAAAGAACTACACCTTCAATTGTGGCTTTTGTGGATGGTGGCGAACGTAAGGTCGGTGATCCGGCAAAACGTCAAGCTATTACGAATCCTCAGAAGACTATATTCTCGATCAAACGTTTCATGGGTGAAACATATGATCAGGTGCAAAAGGAAATTGCTCGTGTGCCATATAAAGTAGTTCGTGGTGACAATAATACTCCGCGTGTGGACATTGACGGACGTCTTTATACCCCACAGGAAATTTCAGCTATGATTCTTCAGAAAATGAAGAAAACAGCAGAAGACTATCTGGGTCAGGAAGTAAAGGAAGCAGTAATTACAGTTCCTGCATATTTTAGTGATGCCCAGCGTCAAGCTACGAAGGAAGCAGGTGAAATTGCAGGCTTGAATGTCCGTCGTATTGTAAACGAACCAACAGCGGCCGCTTTAGCTTACGGTTTGGATAAGGCCAATAAAGATATGAAGATTGCCGTATTTGACTTAGGTGGTGGTACGTTTGATATTTCTATCTTGGAGTTGGGTGATGGCGTGTTTGAGGTTAAATCAACAAATGGTGATACTCACTTGGGAGGTGACGATTTCGACCACGTAATCATTGATTGGTTGGCAGACGAATTCTTGAAAGACGAGGGCGTGGATTTGCGTAAAGACCCGATGGCTTTGCAACGTTTGAAAGAGGCTGCTGAAAAGGCTAAGATTGAGTTGTCAAGTTCTACTTCTACTGAAATCAACTTGCCGTATATCACTCCGGTTAATGGTGTTCCAAAGCACTTGGTTAAAACTTTGACTCGTGCCAAATTCGAACAATTGGCTGACAGCTTGATTCAAGCATGTATCCCTCCATGCCAAAAGGCATTAAAGGATGCTAATTTGACAACAGCAGATATCAATGAAGTAATTTTGGTTGGTGGTTCAACCCGTATTCCGGCTGTTCAGGCTTTGGTAGAGAAGTTCTTTGGTAAGGTTCCGTCAAAAGGGGTCAACCCGGATGAGGTAGTGGCTGTAGGTGCTGCAATCCAAGGTGGTGTTTTGACAGGTGAAGTGAAAGATGTTTTGCTTCTGGATGTTACTCCATTGTCATTAGGTATTGAAACAATGGGTGGCGTGATGACTAAATTGATAGAAGCCAATACTACTATTCCAACGAAGAAGTCAGAAACATTTACGACTGCTGTCGATAATCAGCCATCTGTTGAAATTCATGTTTTGCAGGGTGAACGTCCTTTGGCAAAAGACAATAAATCAATTGGTCGTTTCCATTTGGATGGCATTCCAGCTGCACAACGGGGTGTTCCTCAGATTGAAGTAACATTTGATATTGATGCAAATGGTATCTTGAACGTATCTGCTAAAGATAAAGGTACGGGTAAAGAACAGAGCATACGTATTGAAGCTTCAAGTGGTTTGAGCGAAGACGAAGTAAAACGGATGAAGGAGGAAGCTCAAGCCAATGCTGAGTCAGATAAGAAAGAAAAGGAACGTATTGATAAGTTGAACCAAGCTGACAGCATGATTTTCCAGACTGAAAAGCAGTTGAAAGACTTAGGTGACAAGATTCCTGCTGAAAAGAAAGCTCCATTAGAAGCAGCTTTGAATAAGTTGAAAGAAGCTCATAAAGCTCAAGACATAGCTGGTTGTGAAGCGGCGATGAACGAGTTGAATACTCTCTTCCAAGCTGCAAGCCAAGAGATGTATAATGCGCAAGGTCCTCAGGGAGGTGCACAAGCAAACCAGAACAATGCAGCTCAAGGCGGCAATAATGGTAAAGACAATGTAACTGACGTCGATTTCGAGGAAGTCAAATGATTCCGATAAGTAAACAGATAATAAACGATAAGCAAAAGCGTGCAGCTCAATGAGTTGCACGCTTTTTGCGTTTATAGAAAAACGTGACATTGGAGCATGCGGACTCGTTGTTGCGAAGTGACTTGAGAAAATTTTTCGGAATATTCCGCAAATACGGCAAGGACTCGTTGCAGTTGGCAATGCTTGCCTATAATGTCGTACTGTATAAGATTTGGGTGACAGAAGATTACGTAAAAACAGACTGTTGCAGAAGATTGAAGAGGAGAAAGAAACATAGAAAGAGAATATGCGGACTTTCGCCGATGGAAAGGAAAAGTGGTAGCATCCATTCGTAGGCGACGATGTACGGAATGGCATCTGCTATATGCACTATAAGATGTGCATATAAGCAATACTTGCGATTATTACTAATATAGAAGGTCTTGTTCCGACAATATAGTTGGGGCAAGACCTTAATTATATGGTAGTAACAACCCGTAAAAACAAATATCTATGGC
>CALBYC010000199.1 GCA_937890135.1 uncultured Parabacteroides sp. | reverse complement strand
CTTCTTCTCTACCAACACGACTTTTATACGATTTATATCTTTCATCGTTTATCTTCATTATTGCGTTCAGCGCAAAGATAATGTAATATTTTTGAAATCAGATTATTTTTGTTGGCACATAATCACGGATATTACCCTTCTTGTCGGGATTCTGTTCACGCCATTGCTTTGCCGTCATGCCAAGCATAGCGATGTTTAGGACATCCGCTTCATCGGCATACTTCATGGCGGCTTGCTCATGTGCCTCCTCGGAAGGATCAAGATTCGCTTTAATCGCATCTGTTCTTTGAATCCATGCCTTAACGGAAGATCGAAGTTGTTGCTTCTTGCCGCATTCCAATTGTATCGAATTCTGTTTATTATTACCATTTGGCAAGCGGGCAAACGTGTGAAAATAGCAGGATTCCGGACTCAAATCCAAGCGATTTTCCGACATGCCGGCGATGTCATAAAATGGCCCTCCGAAGTGTACAAAAACATGGTTTTTGAAGGGTTTTTAAGCATCGCTAATATCATGAAAAACAGCCGTTTGAATGCCGTTTTCGCCCGAATTTGCACATTTTCAAAAATAGGGGGGAAGTTTTTGGAAGTTTTTGGAAGTTTTTTGTGATTCGGATGGTTTTTCTTACACGGCGTCACCCCGTCGGATTAAGCCGGCGATAGGGAACAAATCCCCAAAAGCCCGCAACCTTTTCCCGAAAAGGGCACAGCCTTTTTGGAAAAACATGGCGGCCGGATTCATCCGGGGAAGTTCTCTTCGAGGGCATGGCCGTTGCCCGGTTCTTTCGCGCTTTCACGGGCTGCGCGATTATTTGCCCGAATTTATCGGCTTTATTTCATTCAACCAACGTTTTTTTTTATTATATTTGCAGCATACGTTTTGTTAGATATTAAAAATGGCGACTTGACAAGATTGAACATGTTGAGCCGCCATGCTAACAAATAGAAATGTTTCAACTAAAAAATAAAAGATATGATTAAACGGTATTTGATGTTTTTTTCAGCGCTGTGCCTCTCCTTGTCAGGCGAAGCCCAGCAAACTTTCGATAGCCTTTTCGAAAAGAAAAGCTTGCGTATCGATTTCTCTTTATGCGGCAATGCCAAATCCCAAGTCGCCGCCATCGAGCAGATGCGGGAAGAACCGACTTGGGGCGGGCCATTGAACAACTTGATCGACCCGTTCAATTATGGCGGCTATTACATCAATGTATATAGCAAGAAAGACAACAAACTGATCTATTCAAGAGGCTTCAACACCCTCTTCGAAGAATGGCGCACGACCAACCAAGCGCAGACGGAAACCCAGTCATGGACGAACAGCGTATCCGTCCCCTACCCCAAAGACACCGTGTACATCGAGCTGACGGCCAGGGAACGCAAGACGGGCAAGTTCGAACCCCTCTTGAAGCAGGAAGTCGCCCCTAAAAGCATCTTCATCGACAGGGGGGCGTTGAAGAACAACCCGGTCACCAAGATCCAGGACAACGGGGACTCGAACAAGAAGGTAGACCTGGTATTCGTCGCCGAGGGCTATACGGCGCAGGAGCAGGACAAGTTCGTGGCTGACGCCCGCCGCTTCACGGAAGCGCTGTTCAACACGCCTCCATACAACCATCACCGCGAGGACTTCAACGTCTGGGCGGTCGGGACCATCTCCGAAGAGTCCGGGACGGACATTTCCGGCAAAGGCGTTTACAAGAACACGGCGTTGAACAGCGGGTATTACACATTCGGGATCGACCGCTACCTGACCACTCCCGACATGAAATCGATCCGCAATGCCGTGTGGAACGTGCCGACCGACGCCATCTTCATCCTGATCAACGCGGAGACGTACGGCGGCGGCGGAATGTACAACTTCTATGCGTGCGGCACGGCCGACAACCCCAAGACCCCCGTCGTCTTCACGCATGAGTTCGGACATAGCTTCGCCGGCCTGGCGGACGAGTATTTCTCTTCCGAAGTGGCCTACAACGACTTTTACAGCTTGGACATCGAGCCTTGGGAACCGAACATCACCACGTTGGTCGATTTCGACTCGAAGTGGAAGGATTTGTTGCCAAAAGGCACGCCGGTGCCCACCCCGCTGGATGACAAGCACAAAGACAAATGCGGCGTGTTCGAGGGCGGCGGATATTTGAGCAAGGGCATTTACAGGCCGATAGACCATTGCATGATGCGCGACTACGCGCCTTTCTGCCCCGCCTGCACGAGAGCAATCGAAAAGATGATCAACTATTTCTGCGACGAGAAATAAACGATATAACCTGTAATCTACATTGTAAACCTTAATAATACCTGAAGCACAATTCCAAGGGGCTTCTCTTTTTTTCATCCCAAAAGAGAAGCCCCTTTTCTTGTTTTATCAACGAATATTCCTACCTTTGCAAGATAATAACTTTCATCCAGTAAATAAGAGAATAGAATAATATGGCAATTTACTTAAATGATGTATCGAGAACCTTTGGTGAATATCTGCTCATACCAGGGTTGACAACCAAAGAATGTACTCCCGGCAATGTCTCCTTGAAAACCCCTTTGGTCAAGTTCAAGGCCGGTGAGAAATCGCCAATCGAACTGAACATCCCGTTCGTTTCCGCTATCATGCAGTCTGTTTCCGGCCCGGAATTAGCCATCGAGTTGGCACGAAACGGAGGCTTGTCTTTCATTTTCGGCTCGCAGCCTATCGCAAGCCAGGCGGAAATGGTCCGGAAAGTAAAAAAATTCAAAGCTGGATTTGTTATCAGCGACTCCAATATCACCCCCGAAAACACGTTGAAGGACGTAATCGCCCTGGTCAAACGCACGGGGCATTCGACAGTGGGCGTCACGGAAGACGGCACGCCCAACGGCAAGCTCCTGGGTTTGCTGACCAGCCGCGACTACCGCATCGAGAAAGACGATTTGCACGCGCCGGTCAAAAATTTCATGACCCCGTTCTCCAAACTGATCGTGGGGAAAGCGGGCATCACGCTGTCCGAAGCCAACCAAATCATCTGGA
>CALBYC010000198.1 GCA_937890135.1 uncultured Parabacteroides sp. | reverse complement strand
AGTCAATATCACTTGGTCGCTCAACCGGGCAGCCTCTTTCGCCATCATGGGCCGCTTGCCTTTGTCTCGGTTTCCACCACAACCGACTACCGTAATGACTCGTCCCCGGCCGTCAAGCACCTCATGAATCCCATTCAGCACGTTTGTCAACGCATCCGGCGTATGGGCATAATCCACAATGGCAGTATATCCTTTAGGCGAGCGGATGGTTTCAAATCTTCCCGCCACAGAATGCAAGGAGCTCAGTATCCGTAAAACTTCTTCCGGATCTTCCCCCAACGATACGGCCGCCCCATAAACAGCCAATATGTTATATGCATTGAAACGGCCGACAAACTGGACGTAAACGTCATGGTTGTTTATCAGCATTTCCGTTCCTTCAAAATGCGATTCTATGATTTTCCCCTTGAAGTCTGCTAATCCTCTCAAGGAATAGGTCAATTTTTTTGCAGCGGTGTTCTGTAACATGACCATGCCCGACTTATCGTCCAAGTTTGTCAAGGCGAACGCCTTGGACGGGAGGTTGTCAAAGAACTTCTTCTTTGCCTTCAGGTAATTCTCCACAGTCTTGTGGTAGTCCAAATGGTCTCGCGTGAGGTTGGTAAAGATTCCGCCATCAAAATCCAGCCCGCTTATGCGGTCTTGCGCTATGGAATGTGAACTCACTTCCATAAAAGCATATTCGCAACCAGCTTTTACCATACGTGCCATCAAGGCATGTAAAGTAAGGGGGTCGGGCGTCGTATGGTCCGTGGGTATCGCTTCGCCATCGACATAATTGCAAACAGTGGAAAGCAAACCTGCCTTATGGCCCATCTTCCGGAACATCTCATACAGCAATGTGGCGATCGTGGTCTTCCCATTCGTCCCGGTAACGCCAACCAATGTCAGCTTGCGCGAAGGGTTGTCATACCATTGGGAAAGCAACTTCCCCAATGCCACGGCGGAATTCTTCACGGCAATGAACGGACAACCTAAATGATCCACATTTTCGGGGACTCTCTCGCAGACAATTGCCGCGGCTCCTTTTTCAAGCGCACTTGGAATATAAGCATGTCCGTCCACGGCCGTCCCGCAAACTGCCACGAATAAAGACCCACTCCCTACCTGGCGGGAATCCGCCTGGATATTCTTTATTTCTACTGACGTATCTCCATATATCCGTGGAGCATCCAAAACTTGAATCAGCTTTTGTAATTCCATATTCACTTTAATGTTATTAATATCGGATTTCCTTTCCGGACACGGCTTCCCGCAGGGATGCTTTGCGATGTGACTCTCCCGGCACCCAGTACGTTTACGCGCAAACCGGCACTTTCCAACAAGTATACGGCATCTTTGGCTCCCATCCCATATACCGAAGGGACCAACCCGTTCAGGATAGTTATATCTTCTACCTGTATGTCATTTTTCTCTTTTACCTTTTCCGCACGAACCCACTCGCCCTTGGCGCTATCCGTATCCAAGCGGACATCCAGCTCGTCCAGCACATTCTCTATCGCCCGTTTTTCTCCGGCTTTGACATAAGGCAACGATACGGCCGTGGAATCGGGTTCCATCTTTTTCACTAAGACAGGAGTATGGTTCGCATATATCTTTTCAGCGATTTCCTTGAACACGCCTCCGGCCATAATGCCACCGGACGGATAGCCATTGCGCGGCTGGCGAATGACCACGATGCAGCTGTACTTTGGTTTGTCCGCAGGGAAATAGCCTGCAAACGAGACCTGGTGGCCGGCTTGGCGGTACACGCCCCCCGAGGCGATTTGAGCTGTACCCGTCTTTCCCGCTATCCGGACAATATCCGAATGGACGACTTTGCCTGTGCCATGCTCCACGACTCCCTCCAGCATTCCTTGGACAATATGCAAGGTTTTCTGTGAACAGATGGAGGGAATCAATACTTCTGGCGAATTCCGGTGTTCGATTTTCCCCCTCCGGTAGATTTCTTTCACGAATAACGGACGCATCATCGTTCCTCCATTCGCTATGGCATTGTAAAATGCCAATGTCGAGATGGGAGGTATTTGGGTTTCATAACCAAAAGACATCCAGGGCAAAGTGGTTTTGGACCAATAACGGACCGAATCATCAGGACGACGGATCTTGGGACGCCCCGCTCCCTGAATACCCAAATGCAAGTCTGCCGTCATGCCTATCCTGTATAGCCCTTCAACGAACTTCGTCGGATTGTCTTCATATCCTTTCAAGATCGTTTTCGCCACGCCTATATTGGAGGAATTCCAGATGGCCTGCTCGACGGAGATGACATGGTAGCCCCCTTTGTTCATATTATGGTCCGTCATGCGCTGTCCTTTATACATATAAATGCCATTTCCGGTATCGACCGAATCTTGCGGCTGGCATACTCCGTCCTCCAGCGCCACCATGATGGAGGCAACCTTGAAAGTAGACCCCGGCTCCGTCTCATCCGCCACGGCATAGTTCATCGTCTCGCCATATCGGCCTTCTCCCTTCCTGCCTAAGTTCGTCATGGACTTGACCTCCCCTGTTTCCACTTCCATAACGACGGCAGTGCCGGATGCCGCGTCTGTTTTCTTCAGCATGTCCCGCAACGCCTTTTCCGTTATGTCCTGGATACCGATGTCGATAGTCGAACGGATATCCATGCCTTCCTCCGGTTCCACCAACGTGACATTGGTCCATCTTCCGGCAATGCGCCTTTTCACGCTTATTCCGGGTTTTCCTCTTAACAAAGAATCGTATTGGAGTTCCAAGCCGTTCATTCCTTTCGTCACTCCCGTAGAATCAATCTCCCCGTAGATGTCGCCTATCATGCGGGCGGCCAACGTTTTGAACGGCCTTTCCCGCTCCACCATTTCCTTCGTGTACAAGCCGCTGGCGTTCCGTCCTAAACGGAAATGGGGAAATCTTTGTATCTCTTTCAGATCCGAATAGGAAATCTTCTCACGCAACAATGGATATTGACGGTTCTTCGATTTCAGCCCACGCAACAAATAAGCCTTGTACCCCGCGGGGGTACGGTCCCTGAATTTTCTGGACAGGCAGATTGACAACGAATCGATCCCGTTCCGCTTGGAGGCAAGAAAAGAATCCACTTTCAAGGCTTCCGACTTGAAATCAATATAAGTATAGTAGCGAGGGACGCTGGTCGCCATCAGTTTCATGTCATTGGAATAAATATTGCCACGGCTGGGCAGAATCGTTTCTTGCGGCCTTACCATCTCTTTTGCCAAAGCCACCCAGTGGCTTTTGTCCACGAACATGGTCATGCACATTTTGAAGACAATCAGACATGCCAACAGCAGCAAGAGGGCGGTCACGACCAAGTAACGGTTGAAAATGATTTTATCCTGCTCCTTGTTTTTTTCTTTGTTTATCTCTTCGGCCATTTTTATTTCTCCAATTTATAAGGAGGCGTCTTTGCACCTTCCAAATCTATTCCTTCTTCTTCTACCAGTTCTTCTATCTTCGACTGGCGGCTGCTGCCGGTCAGGTCGGACGAGATGGACAGGGCTTCAAAACGGACATCCTGCAATTGCTGTTGGAGCTTGTCTATCTCTTTTAATTTCTGCAGGCACGTGTATCGGTTGCTTATCAGAAAGAATATCAGCAAAACGACCCAGATGATCATCCGTATGTTGCGTTCCACGAATCCTTTTTTCAGGAAGCCTCCTGTCAATATGTTTATAATCGGATCTTGTTTCATGACACTATTCTTTATAGCCTAAAACAGTTCTAATTCCATCTATCTTTTCCTTGCTTATCCTTCCGAAACCGCCTTCAGTTCCGCCATGCGCAATTTGGCGCTTCTCGAACGGGGATTGCGTTCCACCTCGTCATCCGCCGGCGTGATGACCTTGGTGTTGACCAAACGGAACGGGGAGCTTACATTGCCAAAAAAGTCCTGCTCCGCCTTTCCCTCGAAATTTCCTGTTTTCAAAAAGTTCTTTACCAGCCGGTCTTCCAGCGAATGGTAGGTTATGACGACCAAACGCCCGCCGGGTTTCAAGACCTTCAATGTCCCTTGGAGCATCTCCTTTAATGCCCTCATCTCATCGTTCACCTCGATGCGCAAGGCCTGGAACACTTGTGCCAAGAATTTCTTTTCTTTGTCCTTTCCAACAAATGGCTTTACCACATCAAGCAATTCGCTTATTGTCGTGATCCCTTTCACCGAACGGGATTTGGCAATCACGGCTGCCAATTTGCGGGAGACCTTCAGTTCTCCATACAAATAAAACACATCCGCCAAGGCCTCTTCGGAATAGGTATTGATGATGTCCGCCGCAGTTTTCCCCGCCCTTGCATTCATGCGCATGTCCAAGTCGCCGTCAAAGCGAAAAGAGAAGCCTCGTTCCTGGTCATCAAAGTGATGGGATGAAACGCCAAGGTCTGCCAGCAAGCCATCCACGTTCCCCGTCTCATGATAGTAACGCATGAAGTTGCAGAGATAACGGAAGTTGCTTCGGACGAACGTAAAACGGGAATCTTCGGGGATGTTCCGCTCTGCGTCCGCGTCCTGGTCGAACCCGTACAAATGTCCTCCGGTCCCCAGTCTGCGCAAGATTTCCCGGGAATGCCCGCCGCCGCCAAACGTCACATCCACATAAATCCCTTCCGGCCGGATGTCCAATCCTTCCAAACTCTCTTTCAATAAGACGGGTACATGATATGAATGTTCCTGTTGCTCCATGTTTCTTACTTGATGCGTTAAAACTTTACTTCACAAAACCAGCGTACTTCTTTGAAAAGCAATCATCTGGCTGTTTCAGATGGTAAAATTACATATTTAACGCATTAACATCAAATAAAGCAACAGAAAAGTACAAAAAAGTTATCAACAGGTCGGAATGGCAACCGCCCTTCCCCCGAATGGCCGGAGGGATTGCCTGAAATGCCCGCAGCCATTGCAGAAAACGGATATGGCCGTTCCCTCCAATGGCTGCGGGCATTTGTCCCATCCTGAAAGGTTTCTCTTATTGCGCCAGGGAGAACCGCACGCTCACCCCATAATTGGAATTGGAAGTCGGATAAGCCACGCTGGACACCAAGGGCTTGTTTATCTGCAGGTCGTAGAAAGCGCGGAGGGTCAAGGCGCGGCTCAGTCCGTAATCGGCAGAGAACTGCAATGTCTGGGCGATGTTGCCGCTGGTCGCTTGCGTGAACTGCTCTTCTATCTTGCGAATCAACGATTGCATTTTCCTATAAGAGTAGTCCAAACGGATTGTCAAGTCATTGCTGAAGTTCTGCGTCTTTTTCATTTTCAGTACTTTGTTGAACTCGGCGAACTTATATCCCAATCCCACGACTATTTCCTTGGAGTTGGATTCGACCAACTGGTAGGAAGAGGCGTTCAGGTTGAGGTTGCGGGTTGTCTGGTATTTCAAGCTGCCTGTCACATTGTTCAATGTGGTCGCATCCACTCCGAAGAGGGGAGTGAACCCGTCCGTTATGCTAACTGCCGAAATCTCATAAGGAGAGGATGGCGCCGGATTGCCCGTCAGGACATTGCGGACATACCCCAAGCCATCCTGGCCCGCATCCACCCAGTTGAGGAACGAGGAGAAGGAGCCGACGCTATAAGAACATTTATACTGATGGCTTAAAGTCACGTCCTTGAAATATTTCTGCACGATGGGCAGTTTGTTCAATCCGCTATACGTGATCCTCCAGTTCGGCAACATGCTCAGCAGGGACGGGAACGCCGTCAAGCCTATCTTGGACGGGTTCTTCCCGGTATAAGCCGAAAGGAAAGCCGGAATCAATACGTCCACGGAATTCTTGCCGACGCTTCCCACGTTAGGGTCGTACGGCTTGCCTGCCTGGATGGTTCCTGAGATGAAGCCGCTGTTGGGATATGTCGTCCCGGCATACGCTCGTTCCAGCCGCGCGGCTATCACCTCCCGGTTTGCCAGGAACTTGTCGAACGCTTTGGAAGAATAGTTGTTGGAAGCATTGCCACTTCCCCCCAAAGCTCCGCGCAGCGCGATGGTCGTCATCGTGAAACTTCCCCCGTATGTCTCGGGCATTCCCGCATACATAAACTTTATTTCCGTGTTTTTCACGTCAATCCAATTGGCTGTCAAATCGATTTTCAAGCCAACCATCGGTTCCAACGTGGCCCGGACGTTCACATTGCGCGAGTTGTTGATGATGGCCGGATTGATATTCGTCGAATCGCTTTTGACCAGCCAGCCTCGCTCATCCGCCTTGTCTATGTACCGCCGGCTCACGTCGCCGAAAGCGAAGCCCAAGCCCGGGGCCAAGTTGCCTGTCGAGCGCGATTGCCCGAACATGTCTCCCACTTCAGGCAGGAAGCCGGGCAGCATCATTCCGGCGGAATTGGAATAAGTGATGTTGAAACGCCGCAACATCATGGCGAACCGGGTCGCATACTCCAATGATTTCATCACGTTGGCCTCGCTCTTGTTCGGACCCGGCTTAATCGTCAGTTTCAAATGGGCGGTATCTTGGTTCAGGATGCGCACCTGGGCATAATTGATCGGTTTGAACTTCACGGCATATCGCTTGCCGTCAGCCCCGACGGCCGTGATCCGCAACTTTTTGGTGAACATGCCATGTTGCACGATGATGCCGCTGTCCGGGCTTAATGTCACTTCTTTTTCCAACTTCGTCTCCTTCTTCAATTTCTTTCTCGTCTCTTTCTGGTTGTTCCGGGAAGTAGTGGCGTACTTCTGGTTGATCTTCTTCAAAAAGCGGTTCTTGTTATATAAGGAAAGCAGATTGAAAGAGCCTTGCCAGTCCAATTGCCGCTGGTTCTTCACCACGTTCCCGATCGGGTCATCCCCCTCGATTTCCGCACTTCTTTCCCAATTGTAGGAAGCATTGTAGTTGACCGATCCGCTTATCCAGTCCAAAGCCGGGATGAACTGGAACGGCAGGTTCCAAGTAGCCGTGAACTGCTGGTCATATTTCAAAGGCGTTCCCAAATCCCGGATGCTTTGCATGACGGAATCTTTCCATACTTTGTATCCGTCAGGGTTCAATGCTTTGTTCACTTGCACATACGGTTCCTCGATGCGGGCGTTGGTTCCCGAAGTGAAGTTGAGGGCAAGCGCCTGCGTCAGGTTCCAGCGCAAACTGAAAGCACGGTCCCAATAGAACTCTTGGCTGAAAGATACGGGGATATTGCTGTTCACGCCCGTCTGCATCGCGTTCAGGTCCCGCAACTGCAACTCATAGTAGTTGCGCATCAATACCGTCTGGAAATTAATGCTTGACGGGAGATAATTAAAGCTCAACTGCTTAATATATTTGGTCGAACCGTTGTTCTTCTTCATCTTGGCAAAAGGCCTGAACGGCTTGGCATAAGGCGTGTAGTCATAGGCGAAACTCCCGTTCCAGTTCTTCGTCCGCTCGTATTCCGTTTCCGGATTCCTCTTGTTGTTTTCGCTATAAGAATAGCCAAAAGAGAAATTGGCAGGATCGTATGGCATCGGGGTCTTGCTTTGGATATCCACCCTCACATTGTTGAACGAGACACTTTTGATCGTTGTCTGTTCGACCGAATAATTCTTGATGGAATCCTTTTCGGCCTGGGTTTCCACATTGTCCAACGCATCCTTGATTTTTATATCCTGGTTCAGCGGGTCATACTTTGGGGTCGTCGTTTCTTTGGAATAGGCGTAATAAAACGGGATGCTCACTTTGGCCTTTTCGGGGAAGAACTTGCCCAATTCGACGGTGGTAGACACGCTATATTGCGAATAGTCGTCCAGGCGCCTTTCGGTGATGGATTGGTCCAGCGCACCGAAGCCTGCCGTCTCCATGCGTCCTGCCACATTCACCGTCCCCAAATCGGAAAGGGCGACATTCATGCTGGCATTCGCCGCCCATCCCCCGCTTTCATTGAAATCGGTCAGGCGTAATTCGTTCACCCACACTTCGCCACTTTTCGTCGCGCCGGTGGAAGAAGTATTCCGGACGCCTATCATGATTACCTTCACCTCCGCCAAGCTCGGATTGCCGACGATTCGTATCGTATTCAGCGAATTGTCGGGATCGGTTTCCGCATAGACCGTCTGGTAAGTGACCCCGCCCGTCCCCTGTCTCTTGGCGCGGTTTCGGTGCAGTTTCAAGTCGGTCAAAGACTCCAGACGGAAATCCATCATATTCTGTGTCGGCCATACATCTGCCGAATTGATGTAGTTGCCGGCAGGGGTCAGGCGCAAGGGGATTTCATATTCATAATAATTGTTTTTATAGTCCGAACCCAGGCGAAGGAAAACGGAAAGGTCTCCATTGCGCAAGTCCGTCACGTCGTTAATCAACGCTTCCGCATGCGTGAACAGCTGCAAGCGTTTGTATTGCCGCAGGTCGTACGAAGTCGTCTTATAGACAGCCAAAGCGTCCTGGGAAGCCAGATCCGTCACCTTCAAAGAGAGGGACTGCTCGTTTTCCTTGCGCACCTGCGGCTGGCTGGGGTCGCGCATCCGGGTCACGCCCGGCGGCAACAGATAATTGACGGGGGTGCGGCTGGCGTTTTCCTCGATATTCACGGTGGACACGTCCAACGCCCCTTTGGCTGCCGGGGCTGCCGTGCTGTTTGCCAGGCTACGTTCATAGACACGCCATTCGCCGCGCACCAGTTCAAACGTGCCGAAACGCAAGATCGTGGAATCCTTGAAATCGGTCATGTACATGCGCATGAAGCGGATGGTCTTGAAGTCTTCAATCGACCCGACCTTCCGTTGGTATTGCTTGATAGGGATTTTGAACTGGTACCATTTGATATCCCCTTTCTCCCCATTGGCCAAGGTGACGGAAGTGTTCAATTCATTCACAATATAGTTGGACCCTACTTGCATGTCTTTCGGGCGCAATGACACCCTGTACTCGAAATACTTCTCGTTCTCGTTCAACGTGTTGTCTTGGTTCAGATCCTCCACGTCGGGGGTCGTGCGCGACGAGGTGTTATAGCGTTCCGTCGATTCGTCCGAGTTTCCTTCCGTGCCGTTGTAACGCTTGTACCGTTCCAGCACGGACAAGCCTTTTTCGTCGAAATCCGAGCCACGGAAATGGTGGAACTTGTCACCGGACGGATTGTTCAATACGGACAAAGGGTCGTCTTGCCATTTGGCCAGCACATCAGGCGTGACTTTCGATGTCAATTTCTGCAGAAACTCCTGATAGGTGGGGAATTGCAACTCTTCTTCCGAGGAGAGTCCGTTGAATCCGACATCTTGCAGCTTTCGCGCGCCGGATGTATTGTCAAACGCGTAAACCGTGCTCTGCTGCTTAGGGACTTTGCCCCAGACCGTCGTATCCACTTTGCTCATGTCGCCGTCGACAGGAAGGCCGTTCTCGAAGAATTTCTTTTCATCCTTCAATATGTCTTCCGATATATCTCCCAGGTTGAAATACAAATCTCCTCCTTCCGCGGCAGAACCACTATAAACGAACGGATCCATGAGCCAAAACTCTATGTATTCGATGTTGGCTGTTTCAAAATCCACCTGGTCTATCTTCCGCATGATGCCTCCCCACCGCTTCTGCGGCTCCTGCAATGTGCCGTCGGCATTGACGCGGTCTGCGTCCAGGTTGTAAGGGCCGCGTTCGTTCGGATAAAAAGCGACGTTCAACGCCGAGATCAAATTATTGTCGTTCACACCGACATCCCTGTTCGGGAACAACTCCGTGGTCTGGATGGCACGGACAAAATGGTTGGACAGGTCATCTTTGGTTATGTTCTTGGGCAGCGAGCGGGAATTTTTCCGGGTAAAGATGCCATCGACATAATACCACGCCATCAAGGCTCTGTTTTTGCCGTAATCGGTATCGTTCACTTTCGACGCTTCCGGGAAAAGGGCGGTCGGGGCATCGTCGTAGGGGGTGCTGGCCAGATTCCAAGGGAACGGGTTCAGCAAATCGATCGAGTTCTGCGTGGACTCGAAATCGTCCAAATAAGAATAGCCTCCGGTGTATTCATTCTCGTAATGCCCGGCAATCAAATGGGCGAACTCCGCGTTCAACGCGATCTGGCTGGGCTTTGTCAGTGTCAGGAGGGGCAGTTTGTCAAAGACATTGGTCAGCCACTGGCTTTCCGTCTTGTAAGAAGCGTTCAAGCCCCATAGCGTGTTCTTCACCGACTCGCTGCCCATGACGGTTTTGGTCGTCAGGGACATCTCGGACATGTGCATGAGGGTCGCGCCCAAACTGATGTCCTTGCTGAGCTGGTAATTCAGATCCAAGCCCATCATGGTCTTGCGCTGCATGCTGTATGTGGACTGGTTCTCCAAGGAGACGCTGACAGGAGTGCCGGCATTGATGATGTTCTCGTTCAAGATGGTGACGACTCCCGACGCGTAATCGACTGTATAGTCCACGTTCTCGGTCAAGACCACGCCTCCCGCCGTCACCTTGACGGAGCCGCGCGCCACGTTGGTCGACTCCAGTTGTATCTCCGCGCTGGAGGAGGCCTTGTATTCTCCTTTCAGGATGAACTTGTTCTTTTCGGCGATCTGGCGGGCGTACGTCAGTGTGGAGTCATAAAGTTCCTGATAGACATATTTGTCCGCTATAGCATTGTTGCCTATCTTTTTACGCAAATGCGAGCCGAACGGTTCTACCACCGGGAAGACGATTTTGCCCATGTCGGCCATGATGGTGTATCCATCGACGAAATCAAAGAAGCCATCGGAGTGCGCCTCGTCTTGCGAGTTCAAACGGTCCAGGTTCATCACCTGCAGCAATATCTGGTTTTTGATGTTGCCCTCGGAAATATAGTTCACGGCAGTCCCCACCGTGTCGCTTTGGTACAGGATGTCCATCCTGAACTTCTCCTTCTGCACGGAATAGGCGTCCAATGAATAGATGTTCTTCATCATCAGATCCCAGAAAGGCATGGAAGGGGACATGTTGTTTCCTTTCAGCAATTTCAGATAGAGGCAATTGGTCGTGTTGGACGTGTTGCCGCTCGAGAACTCTCCCACCTGGTACACCTGCCCTCCGGCTGTGTACTCAAACGCCACGGCCAAAATGTCATCCGGCTGCAACTGCGTTTTCAGGGAGATATACCCCAACTGCTTGTTGACCACATATTCCGACTCGTTCAGCATCCGGGCACTTTCTATCTTTTCAAAGTCCCTGCCTCCCGTCAGGAAACCGCTGAGGACCTGGGTGGCCTGGCTGATTTTCCTCGCATCCGGATAGTTGTTCACCACCGTCGAATAGAGCGTGTTCGATTCATTCTTCGGCAGTTCCGACGAGCCTTGGGGCGCGAACTGGGGATTGCTGATGTGCTTGTATTCCGCCAAGTCCGAAAAAGCCACGATATTCCGGGACTGGTCGTAATTCCCGCGCTTGTTGGTAATCCAGACCTCCATGCGGTTGATGGAGACCACGGAATTGACACGCGGCAGCTTGGTCAACGACTCGTCGTAGTGGTCCCGGAAATATTGCGCCAGGAAGAAGTGCCTGTTTTCGTCGTACGAGTCCGCCGTGATCTCAAAAGGTTTCGTCTGGACGCCGCCTTTGGACGTCACCGTCTTGGACTCGGACTCCTGCTGGGCGAAAAGGGCGTTGACACGCAAGCGCCCGAACTGCAAGTCGGCTTTCATGCCGAACAAGGCAGCCCCGCCGTTGATCAACGAATTGCTGGTGCTCATGCTGACATTGCCGGCTTCTATGGATTTGATTATCTCGTCTTCCTCGCCGGTATACGCCAGCTTCAGCTGTTTCGAATCGAAGTCGAAAGAGGTTTCGGTGTTGTAGTTCATGCCGAAGTTCACTTTGCTTCCCACGGAAGCCTGCATGTTCAGCTGCACGCTCTCGTCGAAATTGAAGTAGGTGCGGCTTCTGGCTCTCGTCGGCAAGGAGGGGTTCTTGGTCGTGTTGTTCTTCAGCCCCAATGAAATCTCCGCCGAACCTTGCGTCTTGACACGCACGCCGCCCGGGCCGAATATCCTTTCAGCCGGTCCCAAGTCGAACTGCATGTCCGTCACGTTGAACTTCTTGTTCACCTCTTTTTCAAACTCCTCCTCATTCTTCGCCTTGAAATAGGCGCGCAAAGACTCCTGCATGCTATAGTCCTGGTATTCCTCAGGGGTCAAGGTCATGGGCGTACCCAGCTCCATATCCCCCAATTTCGTGCGTACGATGTAGGAACCCGTCTTGATGTCATACTCGATGGTCGTCTTGACGTTCTCGGGATCCTTCAGGTCGAGAGGACTCTTCTTCACCAGGTCGTCATAGGATTCGGGAACGGTCTTTGCCACCGGATAACGGGATTTGGGGACAGAGTCTTCCGCCTGCGCCGCGGGTTCCAGCAATTCAAATTCCGGCAAAAAGCGGGAGGATGCCAGGAAATCGGCATTCAAAGCCCACAGCCCGCTCAGGATTACGAATGAACCTATTAATAATATGTATTTGAACCTTCTTCTCATCAAAGCATTTTAAGGGCATACTTTATCACTTGTTCCACCGGTGCCGACGGCTCTTTCTTCAAGATGGAGGCGACGGCCTTCTGGGAAGCCGCCTTGAGGAATCCCAGCATCACCAATGCCGCCACGGCCTCTTCAGCCACTTCGGCATTCGAGGCCGGCAAGGTCTGTGCGGCCGGCGAGTCCGCTTCTCCCGCCAATCCGTCCACCTTGCCCTTCAAGTCGACGAGGATGCGCTGGGCGGTCTTGGCTCCTATCCCTTTCACCGCCGTCAGGGAGACCTCGTCTTTCGAGGAGATGGCCTGCACCAGTTCCCGGGGCTGGAGGGAGGAGAGTATCGTGCGGGCGGTATTGGGACCTACGCCCGACACGGAAGTGAGCAGCAGGTAGAGGCTCCGTTCCTGCAAGGTCGAAAAGCCATAAAGCGAATGGGCATCCTCCCGTATCACCTCGTATATGTATATCTTCCCCTCCGTCTTGCCTTGGAACGCCGTGAAGGTGGTCAACGAAATGTTGATTTCATACCCGATGCCGTTACATTCCAATACCATCCTGGCCGGGGTCAGTTCCACGATTTCACCCTTTATGTAGTCTATCATTTCCTTTCCTTTTTCTTTATTATAGAATACGCCTTAATCCATATAACGGATTTTTATGGCTTAACGTATGTCTTCGCTTATATTTTTTACTGTTTCCAGTTACTGTTTCCAGAATCCGGGGAGCAAAATGGTCAGCACGGTGAACACCTCCAAACGCCCCGTCATCATCAGGAAGGTCAGCACCCACTTGCTCAGGTCGGAGAAACCGGAGTAATTATAAACCGGGCCGCACGCCCCTAACCCCGGACCCACGTTGCTTACGGCCGACACGCTCGCGCCGATGGCCTCTTCAAATCCTACCCCGTCGAAGGTCAATATCAAGCATCCGCAGAGCATCAAGGAGACATAGGCAAAGGCAAAGGCCATGACCCGGTTGACGTTGTCTTCCGAGATGACGTGCCCGTTGAACCGGACGGGGATGATCGCATGGGGGTGTGTCTGCTTTTTGAAGACATTCAGCAGGTTCTTCACCAAGATGACGAACCTGCCCATCTTGAATCCGCCGCTGGTGGAACCGGCGCATCCGCAGACGAACATCAGGAGGAGCGCGACGACCCAGAAGAACGGCCCCCACGTGATGTAGTCCTTCGTCATGAAGCCGCTCGTGGAGATGAGGCTGGTGACCTGGAAAAGGGAATCGCGGAAGGCCGTTTCCAAATCCCCCGCCAGTCCCTTGAAATAGAGCCATCCGGTCGTCAACAAGGTCGCCACCCCGATGACGGCGTAGTACCAACGGGTCTCTTCCTCCTTCCACAGCTTGTTGAACCGCCCGTTGAACAGGAAATAGATCAGGGTCATGTTCGTCGAGCCGACGCACATGAACAATGCCAGCAGGTACTCGACATAGGGGGAGTGCCAGTAGGCGATGCTGGCGTTCTTGGTCGAGTATCCGCCCGTCCCCAGCGTCGTCATAGCATGGTTGACCGCGTCGTACAGGTCCATCGGCCCGATGCAAAGCAGGAACGCCAGCAGGGCGGTCAGAAAAAGGTACACGCCCCAGAGCCGCTTCGCCACCTGCGTGATCCGAGGGCGGAACCGTTCGTGCGTGATGCCGGTGGATTCGGCGTCGAACAACTGGGAAGCGCCTTCGCCCAGTATCGGCAACAGAGCCACCGTAAAGACGATCATGCCCATGCCGCCCTGCCATTGCGTCAGGCTTCGCCAGAACAGCAGGCCTTTCGGCAACGCCTCGATGTCCGTCAAGATGGATGCGCCCGTCGTCGTAAAGCCCGACATGGTCTCGAAATAGGCGTCCGTGACGTTGTCGACGTACCCGCTCAGGTAATAGGGCAACATGCCGAACAGGGAGAGCAACGCCCACGTAAGCGTCACCACCAGCATGCCTTCCCGCCTTCCCGCCGCATGCTCGTTGGTCCTCAAGCCTATCAGGAAGAAAAGCAGGCCGGTCCCGAACAGGATGCCGCAGGATATCCCGATGGCGAAGGTGTCATCGCCGGGATAGAGGAACGAAACGCCCAACGCCAACAGCAGGAACAGCGTCTCGATCATGAACATGATGCCCAGCATCTTAAAGATAAAACTGATATTCAGCGTTTTCATAGTTTCCGGCCGTTTAATTGAAGTAGTCTTCCAGTTTGCGCATCGCCGTGTCCAGGCAGAAAACGACGACATGGTCGTAGGCTTGTATCTGGGTGTCGCCGTTGATCATCATCGGCTTCCCGTTCCGTATCAGCCCGCCCAGGGTCATGTCCTTGGGGAGGCACAAGTCCTTCACCTGCTTCTTGGTGATTTTGGCGTTGGGGCGCGCAACCAGTTCCGCCACGTCGGCGTTGGCAAACGTCAGGCATTTCACGTTCGATATGTCCGCGTCCAGCAGGAACTGGTAGATATGGCTGGCGGCTATCAGCTTCTTGTTGATGACGGCGCCGATGTCCATGCTTTCCGCCAGCGGGATGTAGTCGATGTTCTCGATCTTGGCCACGGTTTTATACACCCCGAACCGCTTCGCCGCCAGGCAGGAAAGGATGTTGGTGCTCGAGTTCTCGGTCAGGGCGATGAACGCCTGGGCGTCCTGGATGCCTTCGTGGATCAGCAAGTCCATGTCGCGCCCGTCGCCATGGATGATCAGCACGTTGCCGGGCACCTTCTCGGCGATCTGGTAACTCTTCTCCTTGTCCAGCTCGATGACCTTGACGCGGATGTAGCTCGGCAGGTACTGGCAGGCGCCCATGATGATCACCTTCTTGACCTCGGGGTTCTTCTTCCCCGCCAGCAGGCGCACGTCCTCGATGTAGTTCTGCGTCGTCGTGAAGAACAGGATGTCGCCGGACTCGATCTGGTCGGTTCCTCTCGGGATGATGGTCTCGTTGCCCCGTTTGATGGCGACGATATGGAAAAACTTCTGGTCGGACAGGAGTTCGTACAGTTTCTTGTTCACGATTTTGGAATTGTCCCGTATTTTCACGCCCAGCAGGATCAGCGCGCCTCCGAACAGCTCGGAATACAGCCTTGTCCAGGGCCGTTCCACCGCACTCACGATTTCGTGGGCGGCCAGCATCTCGGGGTAGATCATCGAGCTGATGCCCAACTTCTCGAACAGCTCCTTGTTTTTCGGTTGCAGGTATTCATAGTTGTTTATCCGGGCGAACGTCTTGTGCACGCCGAAACTGTGCGCCAATATGCAGGCGGTCACATTCGCCGTCTCCTCCGGGGTGACGCTCACGAACAGGTCCGACTTGCGGATTCCCGCTTCCTCCAGGTCTTTCAGGGAGGTGGGGTTGCCGACCACCGGCATCACTTCCAAACTCGAGCTCATCGAACTGAGCCGCTCCTCCTTGGAGTCCATCAATATGATGTCATGGTTTTCTTGCGAAAGCATTTTGGCCAAATGCGTGCCGACTTCGCCGGCACCGGCGATGAAAATCCTCATATTCGATCTTTTTTATTCCTTTACCATTTCCTTCAAAACCTCCGCGATGCTGTCGCTGTCCATCCCGCAGAGCCGGAACAATTCCGGCACGGAGCCGTGTTCGATGAAACGGTCCGGCACCCCGATGCGCTTCACGCGGGGGGTATAGCCGTTATCCGCCATGAACTCCAGCACGGCCGAGCCCAGCCCCCCCTTGATCACCCCATTTTCGATCGTGACGATTCGTTTGAACTTCCTGCCCACTTCGTGCAGCAGCTCCTCGTCGATCGGCTTCAGGTAAATCATGTCGTAAAGGGCGGCCGACACGCCTTCCTTCTCCGCCTTGGCAATCGCCTTGAGGGCTTCGTTGCCGACAGGTCCCAAGGTGAGGACCGCGACGTCCGTCCCTTCCTTCAGCATCCTGCCCTTGCCCACCGGCAGGATTTCCATCTCGTTGTGCCAGTCCGCCTTTTCCCCTTTCCCGCGGGGGTAACGGATGACGAACGTCCCTTCTTTCGCCGAATAGGCGGTGTACATCAGGTTCCTCAAGTCCCATTCGTTCAGGGGGGAAGCGATAATCAGGTTGGGGACAGGGCGCAGGTAGGCGAGGTCGAAGACACCGTGATGGGTCGGCCCGTCTTCCCCGACCAGCCCGGCGCGGTCCAGGCACAAGACCATGTGCAGCTTCTGCAGGGCCACGTCATGGATGACCATGTCGTACGCGCGCTGCATGAAAGAGGAGTAGATGTTGCAGAAGGGGATCATCCCCTCCTTCGCCAGCCCCGCCGAGAAGGTGACGGCATGGCCCTCGGCAATCCCGACGTCGAACGCGCGTTCGGGGAACGCCTTCATCAGGTAGGTCATGGAGCACCCGGTGGGCATGGCGGGGGGAATCCCCACAATCCGCTTGTCTTTTTCCGCCAGCTCCACCAACGTGTGCCCGAAGACGTCCTGGTACCGCTGAGGCTCGTTCAGCTCGTGGACGACGATGCGTTCGCCCGTCTCCTTGTTGAACCTGCCCGGTGCGTGCCATTCCGTGGCGGACTCTTCCGCCGGCTTGAATCCTTTCCCCTTGATTGTCTTGATGTGCAGCAGCTTAGGGCCTTGCATGTCCTTGATGTCGTTCAGGAGCTTCACCAAATACCCGACGTTGTGCCCGTCCACCGGCCCGAAATAGCGGATGCTGAACCCTTCGAACAAGTTGTGTTGCTGGGTGAGCAACGCCTTCAGGCTGTTGTTGAAGCGCAGGATGCTTTCCCGCCTCCCGTCGTCGATCAGCTTGATCTTTTTCAGTCCCCTGTACACGTCGTAGCGCATTTTGTTGTAGGCCTGGCTGGTGGTGATGTCCACCAGGTACTGGCTCAGCCCCCCGACGCTGTGGTCGATCGCCATGTTGTTGTCGTTCAATATAATCAGCAGGTTGTTCGGGTTGGCGGAAGCGTTGTTCAGCCCCTCGAACGCCAGGCCGCCCGTCATCGCCCCGTCTCCTATCACGGCGATCACGTGCCTCTCCTCGTCCTTCAGGGCGGAGGCGACGGACATTCCCATCGCGGCGGAAATGGAGTTGGAGGCATGGCCGGCGATGAAGGCGTCGTATTCGCTCTCCGCCGGGTTGGGGAACCCGCTGATGCCATGCAATTTCCTCAGCGTGGGGAAGGCGTCGCGCCTCCCGGTCAATATCTTATGCCCGTACGCCTGGTGCCCGACGTCCCACACGATGCGGTCGTAAGGGGTGTCGAACACATAATGCAAGGCGACCGTCAGTTCCACCGTCCCGAGGCTTGCGGCCAGGTGGCCGGGGTTCTCGGACAGGACGTCGATGATATATTGGCGCAGTTCCGTGCAAACCTCGGGCAGGGTTTCCACCGGGAGCTTGCGCAGATCCGCCGGATAATCGATTCGTTCTAATATATGCTTATCACTGCTTGCAGCCATGTCTGTATCTTTTTCCACCTGCAAAGATAATGGTTATCCTTGCATTTCGTGCCGGAATTTCTCCCTGACATTGTTTTCAGGTGCTTATTTTTAGCGAAGGTACGATAATATGCCGGAAGAAACAAGCGTTCCTTCCCCTCCAGGAAGTTGAAAAATTGGTCTCACCATCTCTCACTGGCGTATCTTAGGGGACTTAATGCTCTGTAAAGCAATATGTTATATCAGGTGAGAGATAGGGAAAAAGGTGAGAGATGCCTATCTAACATTTTATGTGTCAGCATGTTTTGGTCTCACCCGCCGGGGTTCGGGTCCCGTTCGCGGGGTTGTTTCTCGCTTTTCGATGCGGTGTTTCCTCGAAAAGGCTGCGGCGTTTTTCCTGAAGGGCTGCGGTGTTTTTCCCGGGACGTCGCATCCGGTCGGCGTAAAAAAGCAGGGGATGCGTCAAAGCGAAGCGCCTTGCCACATCCCCTTTTCTTGGCATCCTTGTCTCCTCTCGGAGGAAGGAAGCGGAATAGAACTTTTTTACACTATTATTAATAACTATTTTGCCCACTTTCGCTTTCGCAAGTTACTCTCAACGTGGACTACTAACTAATTTAATTATGAATATTTTTCCGTGGCAGGCAAGCCGGAAGCCGGAGCCTCCGTGCTTGCTTGCTCGTCTTCAAGCTCTATTATTTAACAACTACCTTCACAGCTTCTTCGCCTTCGACAGCTACTACTACGATTCCTGCAGGAACTGAGATAGAAGCGTTGTCGGAAGAGATGACTGTGTTAGCCAAAGTCTGGCCCAAGATATTTGTCACAACCACTGCCTTGCCGGCTGCGCCCTTGACAACTACCGCCCCGTCCGTAGCAGATACTGTCACGGCAGAAGCAGCGATTTCCTCGTTTGCAGTTGCAGTTGAGTTCTTGTCGATTGCTGCGGAAGTGAAGCGGGCAGCCTGGTTGATAACCGCACCCAGATCACCGGCAGTCACATAATCTTTATACTGCTTCCAAGAATCCGTTGAATCGCCAGTGTTATGGTTGCCATTCTGGTTGAAGTACTGAGCCAATACCGGAACATTGTTGTGGATCATGATCCAAGCACCGGCGAATGAACCAATCTGAGACATGCCAGCGATGTCGTTGGATTCGATCAAGAAGCTGTCGTTAGCGTCGCCTGTTTCACGGAATGAGAAGGCTGCGTTGTTGTGCTTGCCATCCAATTTAACGATGTCATACAACTTGCCTTCGTTTTCAGCAGCGAAGAATGACGGTTTAACATACAACTTACCGCTCTTGTCGGCTTCCTTGATGGATTCCAACGTAGTGCCGTTCTTCAAGACATACAGCGTGTCACCTTGGTGGATACCTTCCACGAAGCCCAAGCGAACGTAGTTGTCATACTTGAACGCATCGGCGCGTGAAGACAATTTGTCGATAGAAGCCTTGATGGAATCGTTGAAGTTAACCAAGAAGCGTCCTTCCACGTAACCTGCCATTTCTGCCACGTGATCGCAACCCGGGTTGATGCCGTGCTTGCCTTCCACGCAGTATTTGTAAGCAGGAACTGAATCGGCAGCCACAGCCAACAAGTACTGAGGCATAGAAGCAGAAGACTTAGCCACCTTGTCTACATAGAATCCTTCATGTGTTGTCGGGTTCTTCAAGTTCTCTGCAGCCAAGTAGTTCAACTTGTTCTTAATGGCAGCATCGGAATGAGAATCTTCATACAAGCTTTCACCGCCCTGTTCGTCAACGACTACCAAGTCGATTACCTTGCCTGCCTTGTTCACTACTTCAGCGTCCAAATTGCGATACAACTTGCGGTCTGCGCTTACCAAAGCGAAGGCTTCCGTAGAAGTTTCGCACAGGTCAGCGATCTTGGCATCCAACTTAGAGTTCTCGATTGTCAATTTGCCAATCTGGTTCCTTGCAGCGTCTGACATGGTAGCAACTACTACATTTTTGCCATTAGTGAATTCCACATTGCCAGTTACCTCATTATAATTCCACTTCAGACCGGTCAGGTTTTCCTTCGTAGTATTCACTTCCGTGAACTGAGGCTGGTTGATGATAGCATATCCGTGAACACCGTTCAAATCGTTGTTTTCTTTGAAAGAAACGATGGCGAATGTCAAGTGGTTCTCCGGTTTTGCGATTTCAGCTTCCGTAGCCAATACATACTTGTGCTGGTTGTCGATAGCCAAGAACTTATGGTCGTTGTCGATCAGGTTCTCGTCTTTCACTTTCACCTTGTAGAATGTCTTGTACAGAGGCTTAACATCAGCTTTTGTGCTTGAATAACCATACTCGATGGAATCTCTGTATTCAAGGTTATATAAGCCTGTCCATTCCAGATGGGATGTTTCAGTTTCCTTGTCAAATACTTCCTTATATTGAGGCACAGGATACCAACCTTCCGCACGGTACAATTCGAACTCAGTGCCTTCGTCAACCAATCTCAAGAAGTTGCTTCTTGAAGCATCCAAGCCCAAGAACTTGCCATTGAGCTTTTCGTCGAAGAGTTGTTCGAACTTGTAGGTAGTTTCACGCAATACGCTTTCTTTTTCATTGAAGAAACCTTCCGTAGTCTGAGGTTTCACTTCATTGAATGCTACACGGTCCGCGCAGTTGTAAGTATACCTAGCATGTTTGTCCACATTGCTGTTTGAAGTTCTTGCATAATCGCGATGGTTGATGGTATAATAACGGCCATCCTCGTCTATATACAATTGACCTTCGAACAGAGGCTCGTCGTTGAAGTTGCCATAGAAAGCAGAATACCAGTTCTTGCCGTTGAACTCACGGTTGTAGATAGCGACCGCAGGAGTTGCGTTCAATGGCTCATCGCATGGCTGTTGTTCAACCACCCATTGAGTGGCAGGCATGTGCGTGAAGTCCTGCAAGCCTTTTTCCACTGTGTCATAAACCACATGGCCCTTCATGTCGGCTACGATATAAGCGCCGTCCACACGGTTTTCAGTCTGCGAAGTAGCTGCAGCCGGGTCAACCAAGTTCAAGAAATACAAACCGCTCTTGACAGAAGCACGCTTCAAATAAGTGTATTTGTTGTCGAAGCTGATGCGCAAGCGCTGTGCTGCCACATAAGCATCATCAACCGTCTTGTTTGTCACATAAGCCGGGTTGTTCTTCTCAGTATCACCATCTGTCTTAGTAGCATCTGTTGTGTTCTCAAACTTAGGAGCAGCTGCATATTTAGGCAAATTGGCATCCACAATACCACCGGCAGCACTTACCGTCAACAGTCTGGAATTGTCACCGACAGCAGATTCGTTCATAGCGAACAAGGCGACCGGAACGCCTGCAGCCTTGTTATATACAGAATTGTATGTTCTGTCAGGTGCAGTGGCATCATAAGCCTTACCGGCATTTACGGTATTGAAGTAATCTGAGCCATAAGCCGCAGCCAAGCGAGAGTTTTCATACTTCAAATCGCCTTTAGCGAACTCAGCATATTCAGACTGAGAGAAACGGGAAGCATTCAACGGCTCGAATACCAAGCTGTCGTTGGATGGATAGTAAGTCACCTTCCAGTGGTAACGAGCTTCCAACGGGTCAACGATATTGATATCACCTTTATAAGAATTTGTCTGGACAGCTTCTTCTTCATATACCCGCGTATTATTTGCCAGATTTGTGCCGTCACCTTGGATGTGAGAATAGTATTTGGTTGTGATTTCCAGACCTTGGTAATTGCCTGTTTCAACGCCATCATACATCTTCTCAGACACCATCAAGTATCTGTGGCCTTCACCCTTCTTAAACTCATCCTTTTCACGAATCAAGATATCGTAACCAGCGTATGCGTTCTTCTGTTTAGAAACATACTTTTCTGATTCATCGTAGTTCTCTCTTCTCAAGTATGAATATGGACTTGCTACAGCCACGAATTCACCAGCCAAAGGATTCTGAGCCAACTGAACCAATTCGTTAGAACCCGGCTTGCGGATCACGAACTTGGTTGACTTGCCAGCTTTACCTTTTTCAGTAAAGCGTTCTTCAGCATGATTCCACTCGGCATAGCTCTTAATTTCTGTAAAGTTCAAGAATGAACCATCGGCATCGATCATCGTGTTGATTTCATCTGCGCTCAATACTTTCGCACCTGCGATAACCGGCTTAACCTTCAAAGCCAAGTTTTGAACGTTGCTCAAATTATTGCCAGCCTTAGCCTTTGACTCTTTCAAAGCAACAATCACAGAGCTGTTTGAGAATTGACCATTACCATCAACTCCGGCTCTTTCCTTCTCAGCAGAAGCCACAAGACCGTTTATCGATGTGCTCGGTTTAGCCAAGAACATGACAGAGTCCGCATTGTTGTGGAAATAAGAATAAACCATTCCGTAACCTGAAAGGCCTTCGTCTGTCGTATAAAGCTCCCACTTGTCGTTGCAGCCATCCAACAAACCGTCTTTCAAATAGTTCCAATAATAATTAGGATATCTCCAGTTAGTAGTTGAAGTCAAACTGCCGGAACCATCCAACTGCAAAGCGTTGGTATGGTCCAAAGTCAACTTATAGCCGGTTTCTTTGTTTTCAAAAGAATAAGCCTGGCCATGAGTCAAAGAAGGTTCAGTCGTGATCTTCCACAAAGAGTGAGTCAACACCGCATCTTCCACCTTGCGGGATGTCAGATACAATTTACCCGTTGAATAATCACGTTCTACTGTCAGAACCTGAACGTCACCTTTCTCACCAGTTTCTACCTGCAGCTGATAATAGTATTCAGAATTGATTTTGGTCACATCCTGAAAAACATTGTCAAGCGACGCAGCGTACACGGCACGAGTACGATAAGGAACCTCACCGTCAGTAGGGCAATACTGCGCGAAGGCAGTCAAAGAACCCGCCAACAGGAAGCCTGCACAAAGCGTAAGTACTTTTTTGTTCATAATGCAATTAATAATTAAGTTAATAAATATTGATACTATTTCTTCATCAATGTCTCTACAGGAAAGAGGCGGCATCCCGCTCTCGCCCTCGAAGCGACTGCTGCAAGAAAACGCACCTTTTTTTGCAGCATATTTTACAGGCGGGGAAAAGGAAGGGAATGGTTTGTAATGAAAAACAGCGGTTTCGTACTCCATTCGTTATGTCGTTGATAAGAAAGCAGGTAGGGAGATGAATGAAGTGTCCAAATAGAACTGCAACGTTTTTCTATATAAAACTATGAAAAACA
>CALBYC010000197.1 GCA_937890135.1 uncultured Parabacteroides sp. | reverse complement strand
CTGGTGTTTGAGACCAGCGCGTCTACCGATTCCGCCATCTGGGCATTCCGTCATTCGTTCGTTTCTCAAATGCGTTGCGAAGGTAGAGCTAATTTTTATAACTTCCAAATAAACGACTCTTTTTATAGGATAATTTAACAAAATGAATTGTGGTTTCCGCTCCCTGCTCTATTTCTTTACGAATTTGAGGCATACGGGTTGATGCAGTTTGATTTCTTTATCCATCTTCACGAGCGTCCCGCTGCTTGGGTCGATTTGGAATATTTGGATTTTATTATCATCCCTGCAAGCGCACAATAAGTATTTCCCGTTGGGGGTAATGGCGAAGTTCCGTGGATGGAGGCCGGTTGGTTGGTAACCGATTTTTTTTATCATCCTGTTGCTGCTGTCCACCTTGAAGATGGCAATGCCATCCCCTTTAAGGCGGTTGGAAGCGTAAAGGTATTTCCCGTCAGGGGATAAATGGATATCTGCACTTCCGGCAGCGTGCAAAGAGTCTGCCGAAATAGTTTGGATAAGTTCCAAATCTCCGTTGTTTTTCCATTTCAAGGCCGAAATGTTACCAGACAATTCGCCTATTACGTAGGCAAACCTCCCGTTTGGGTGAAATTCCGTGTGGCGGGGGCCCTCTCCATCCGGCAGCTGGAAGTAAGCCGGACTCCCTTTCTCCAAAGCGGCATTCCCGTTCATAACCTCTGCATTAAATTTATAGATACGGTCTGTCCCTAAATCGTTGGCATATACATATTTGCCGTCAGGGGAAGGATAGACGCAATGCAGGTGAGGCTGGGATTGCCTTTTTGACCCGGGTTTGCCGCCTGCGTATTCGATCACGGTAGCATCCTGCAAGCTGCCGTCGGGGGCGATAGGGAAAACACTGATGCTCCCGCCGTTGTAGTTGGCCGTGACAGCCAGTTGGCGGGATGAGTCCACCCATACGTAGCAAGGGGATGTCCCTTTTGTGGGTTTGTCGTCGATATATTTGAGAGAGCCGTCATCTTTGTTGAAAGAATAAGCAAACAAGGACGCGGTTTCGTCATTTGTCTCGCTGACGCAATAGACATATTTCCCGTTGTCTGCCGGAGCCAGGTAGGAAGGATTCGCAATCCCGTTGATTCCCGATACCAGATGGCTTTCCCCGTTCTCTTCGTCAAAACTTAACACATGGATTCCTTTTTCAACAGGGGAAGAATAAGAGCCGACCAACAGGTACATTTCTGTATTATCGGGGATAATGCCGCCGCAACTAAATAGTGCCGCCGCCGTGCCGATTAGGCCAATTGCCTTTTTCATGCTATGGAGCTTTTGTGGATTAATTTAATATCGTAGCAAATATAGGCATAAATTACGATTATCAGGTTGATGCAATGATAAAAAGTAGAAAAAGCAGTTTCTGCAAAAAGACGGAAAAAAACGCTGATTGTTCTTGTTCCTTTTCGGTTTTTTCTTATGGTAAAACTCTTTTTCTTGGAAATAAATATTATTATGGAAATAAAAAGTTTTCCGTATCGTGTTAGTAATATGTTGTATGATAATAGATTGACAATAATTAACACGTTAAAAGTTTTCCAAAAAGAAAATCTTGCTCATTTGATAATATCTTTGCCGGTATAAATAAGAACCTATACAAAGCATAGATAAAATGATCCAGACTGTGATTAAACGAGACGGCAGGATTGTCGGTTTTAATGAGGAAAAGATAGCCACGGCTATTCGAAAGGCCATGTTGCACACCGAAGGGGGAGAAGACGGGTATTTGATACGTCAAATAACAAACCGGATTTCATGTAATGGGAAATCGCAAATGAGCGTTGAAGCCATTCAGGATGCGGTGGAGATGGAATTGATGAATAGTAGCCGTAAGGATGTTGCTCAAAAATACATAGCTTACCGAAACCAGCGGAGCATAGCACGCAAAGCCAAGACTCGGGATATTTTCTTGGAGATAATAAATATCAAATCAAACGACATAACGCGTGAAAATGCGAACATGAATGCGGATACCCCCGCCGGCATGATGATGAAGTTCGCCAGTGAAACGACCAAGCCTTTTGTGGATGATTATTTGCTTAGCGAGGAGGTGCGCAATGCTGTGGCCAATAACTATTTGCACATACATGACAAAGATTATTATCCTACGAAGAGCTTGACCTGCGTACAGCATCCTTTGGATAAGATCTTGCGGCATGGTTTTTCCGCGGGGCACGGTGAATCCCGCCCTGCCAAGCGCATAGAAACCGCCAGCATATTAGGATGCATATCTTTGGAGACGGCGCAGAATGAGATGCATGGAGGGCAGGCGATTCCCGCCTTTGACTTTTATCTGGCCCCGTATGTCCGGTTTAGTTTCATCGAGGAGGTCAAGACGGTAGAGCAGTTGACCGGAAAGGATTTAAGCCACTTGTACCATAAGGAGCTGGATGATTTTATCGATAGGCCATTGGAAGGACTGGATGGCGAAGCCCGGATGTTGCAACATGCGATGAATAGGACGGTGGCCCGTGTCCACCAGTCCATGGAGGCTTTTATCCATAATATGAACACGATTCACTCAAGAGGCGGAAATCAGGTCGTGTTCAGTTCCATCAATTATGGAACGGACACTTCCGCGGAAGGCCGATGCATTATCCGGGAGTTGCTGAAAACAACCTATCGTGGTGTCGGCAATGGCGAAACGGCTATTTTCCCAATCCAGATCTGGAAGAAAAAACGTGGTGTCAGTTACTTGCCGGAAGATCGCAACTACGATTTGTACCAGATGGCCTGCAAGGTGACGGCGCGTCGTTTCTTCCCCAATTTCCTCAATTTGGACGCTACGTTCAACCGCAGTAAGGAATGGAGGGCCGATGACCCGTTGCGTTATAACCATGAAGTTGCAACCATGGGATGCCGTACCCGCGTGTTTGAAAATCGTTTTGGACCGAAGACTTCCATAGGCAGGGGGAATCTTTCTTTTTCTACCATCAATATTGTCCGTCTGGCAATCGAGTGCATGAACATCCAGAATTATGACAATCGCATCGCCGTGTTCTTCTCGAAGTTGGATTATATGTTGGATGTCACTGCCCGGCAATTGCACGAGCGCATGGAGTTCCAAAAGACCGCATATGCCAAACAGTTTCCCCTGTTGATGCGTTCGTTATGGCTGGGGTGTGAAAGTTTAGGTCCGAATGACACGATTGCCTCCGTGATCAATCAAGGTACATTGGGAATCGGGTTTATCGGGCTGGCGGAATGCCTTGTGGCCTTGACCGGAAAACATCATGGCGAGGATGCCGCTGCACAGGAGTTGGGTTTGAAGATTGTCACATATATGCGTGATCGCGCCAACCAGTTCTCCGAGCAGTACCAGCATAATTATAGCATATTGGCTACGCCTGCGGAAGGTCTGTCCGGCAGATTCACTCGCCGTGACCGCAAGCAGTATGGTTCTATCCCGGGAGTGACGGACAGAGAATATTATACCAATTCCAATCATGTGCCTGTCTATTATAAGTGCAGCGCCCGGCATAAGGCGGAGGTGGAAGCCCCTTACCATGATTTGACCCGGGGAGGACACATATTTTATGTGGAGATGGACGGTGATGCGACTCATAACCCGGAAGCGATCATGCACATTGTCGACATGATGGACAAATACAACATCGGGTATGGCTCGGTCAATCACAACCGCAACCGTTGCCTGGATTGCGGGTATGAGAACGCTGCCACGCATTTGGACGTTTGCCCGAAATGCGGAAGTGAGCATTTGGACAAACTGCAGCGCATTACCGGATATTTGGTGGGAACGACCGATCGTTGGAACAATGCGAAGCTGGCTGAACTGAAAGACCGTGTTACGCATATAGGCAAGTAAAGCGCACGAATGAATGAAAATATCCTTGTTGAATATAGTGGAAGATACGACAGTGGACGGTCCGGGTTTCCGGACTGCTGTCTATTGTGCCGGTTGTGTCAACCAATGCCCGGGATGCCATAATCCCCAATCTTGGGATATCCATCAAGGAAAGCCGGTTGAAACAACGGACATTTTACAGCAAATACTGTCGGACGAGTTTGCCGACGTGACTTTTACCGGAGGAGATCCCATGTACCAAGCTGAGGGCTTTGCCGAATTGGCACGCTTGATAAAGGAGAACAGCCATAAAACAATCTGGTGCTATACAGGCTATTTGTTTGAAAACTTACGGGATGCGCCCGGCCCGGCGGCTTTGCTCCATTACGTAGACGTGCTTGTCGACGGGCGTTTCGTGGAGTCATTGAAGGATGAGGATTTGTTGTTCAGGGGGAGTTCCAACCAACGCCTTATCGATGTGCAAGCCTCTTTGAAGAGCGGAAAGACGGAAATACTGAAATATCATCCTTTTCTCTTTGAAGAAGAATAACCTTCCGGTAACATTGCTTTCCTGAAGTTGCCGGAAGGTTAAAGTCTGTGTTAGTGAAACCTGTTCCCCAGTTCATCATCGGTCAGCAAAGTGAAGATGGTTTTCCCGTCCGGCGTAAGGTTCATGTCCGAGCAGAGGAACAACGATGCTAACAGATGGTCCATTTCTTCCGGTGAAAGGGCTTTCCCGGTCGGTATGGCCTGGGCGGAAGCCAAAGAGAAAGCGATCGTGTTCGCAATATCTTCGTGGGCCTTGATGCCTGTTTCCATGCTTTTCGCCACAATCTCTTTCAATAAATTCACACAGTCCACGCCTTCCATGCAGGCCGGGATTCCATTGACTGCATAACTTCCCCCTCCCAAATTGCTAAGTTCGAAACCGGAATAGCTCAAGTCCTGCAACAAGTTTGCCAGCGTCTGCTCTTCTGCCGGGGTAAAATCTACCATTGCCGGGAAAAGCATCTGTTGGGATATGCTTTTTTGTTGCAAAATGGATTTCTGATACTGCTCGAACAAGATGCGCACATGTGCCCTATGCTGGTCTATAATCGCCATGCCCGATTTTAGCGCGGTGACTAAATAACGGTTCTTGTATTGGTAACAGGGCGTCATGCTGCTTGATTCCGTCGGAGGGGCAGTGAAAAGAGCTATCTCTTTTTCAGGAGCGGGCTCGTCGGGGCAAGCGGAAAGCCGGCTTTCTTCATGGGGGGGCTGGATGCGCTTTTCAACCATGTCATTTTCTGGAACGACCGAAGCGCGGCCCGCTTCAAAATTGTTGTACAATTCAGTCCAGTCAAAAGCCGGAGATTTATCCGGATGGATGACTTCGCGCTGGAAGGGATTGTAATTGGAACGGACCTCCACCTTGGGGGAAACGTTCCCGTTGGCGCTTTTCCCGGGATTGTATATGGGGATGTCAATCGCACCTTCCGTGTTAAAATCTATGGTCGGGATCGCGCTTGACTTGGCCAAGGTCTCTCTTACCGTGGCCAGAAGAATCTGCCATATAGGCTGCTCATTCTCGAATTTGATTTCTGTTTTGGTCGGGTGGATGTTCACGTCTATGGTAGACGGGTCCAACTGGAAGTAGATGAAATAGCTTGGCATTTCCCCTGCCGGAATCAGTTGTTCGTAGGCTTGCATCACGGCTTTGTGGAAATAAGGGTGTTTCATGAAACGCCCGTTCACGAAGAAGAACTGCAAGGCCCCCCGTTTCTTGGCCGCTTCCGGCTTGCCCACAAATCCGGTTATCGAGGCCAATGAACTCTCGGCATCCAGCGATAGCATTTTTTGATTGAGCGTTTTCCCATATATGTTGACGATGCGCTGGCGCAATCCTGATTCGGGCAGGTTGAATATTTCGGTTTCATTATGGAACAGGGACATGGATATGGACGGATTGACCAGGGCTATCCTTTCAAACTCATTGATTATGTTGCGGAATTCCGTATCGTTCGATTTCAGGAACTTCCGGCGAGCCGGCACATTGAAGAAAAGGTTCTTGACTGAAAATATGCTTCCTTCGGTGCAGGCATCCTCTTCGATGCTTTGCAAATGGGAACCATCTATTTCGAGTCTCGTCCCCAGTTCGGAGCCTTTCAACCGGGTACGTAGCTCCACCTGCGCGACAGCCGCGATAGATGCCAGCGCCTCGCCCCGGAACCCCATGGTATGCAGCGAGAAGAGGTCGTCGGCCTTGGTGATTTTAGAAGTGGCATGGCGCTCGAATGCCATGCGGGCATCGGTTTCCGACATCCCTTTCCCGTTGTCAATCACTTGTATCAATGTTTTTCCAGCATCCTTGATGTTTGTTTGGATGCGCGTGGCTCCGGCATCGATCGCATTTTCAACCAATTCCTTTACGACAGAAGCAGGGCGTTGGATGACTTCGCCAGCCGCGATTTGGTTGGCTATATTGTCCGGCAACAGATGTATGATGTCGCTCATTTCCAAAACAGATACCAAAACAACAAAACAAGGACAGCGAGAGCCACCAATAGCTTGACGTTTTTATATTCCCGGCTTCGGCTGTTTTCGCCTTTTTCTCTGCTTCGTTTCAAATGAGACGTGCCTTCGATGAAGGTGCCCTTGATCTGAGGCTTGTACTCTTCTTCCGTCTCTTCCAAGCCCATTTCGCGTTTCACTTTGCGCACACGTTCTTCCATCGCCTCTTTGTGGGGATCCCAATAAATAGGTTTATGCTCGAACTGGCGTGGCTTACGCACATTGTAAAAAGAGAATAATGCCATAATTTTTCTTTTTGAATAATGCCCAAAAGTACGAATATCTTTTGAAAATTCAAATAAACAGATGCCTTTTCGTTTCTTTGTTATATCTTTGTTGTAGATTAACAAAGATGCTATAACGAAGCAGAAAAGGAAACAAGGCGCATGGAGGAAGAGCAAGGTATGATTCTTCGGACAGAAGATTTGGTGAAAAAGTATCGGGCAAGGACCGTGGTGAATCATGTCTCGATTGATGTGAAACAGGGCGAGATTGTCGGTTTGCTGGGACCGAACGGGGCGGGCAAGACGACGACTTTCTACATGACAGTGGGATTGGTCACGCCCAACGAGGGGAAAATATTCTTGAACGACCAGGATATCACGAAGTATCCTGTCTACAAGCGTGCACGTTGCGGCATCGGTTATTTGGCGCAAGAAGCGTCTATCTTCCGCAAAATGACGGTGGAAGACAATATCCGTTCGGTGCTGGAAATGACGGATACGACCGAAGCGTACCAAAAAGAGAAGCTGGAGAGTTTGATTGCGGAGTTTGGCTTGCAGAAAGTGCGGAAGAACCTGGGCGACCAGCTTTCGGGCGGTGAGCGTCGCCGTGCGGAAATAGCCCGTTGTTTGGCCATTAATCCCAAATTCATCATGCTGGACGAACCATTTGCCGGGGTCGACCCCATTGCGGTGCAGGACATCCAGGCGATTGTCGCTAAATTGCGCCATAAGAACATCGGCATCCTGATAACCGACCATAACGTGTATGAGACGTTGAGCATTTGCGACCGTGCCTATCTGTTGTTCGAAGGGAAGGTGCTGTTCCAGGGAACGGCCGAGCAGCTGGCGGAAAACGAAATTGTACGGGAGAAATATCTGGGTAAAGACTTTGTTCTGCGTAAAAAGAACTTGTAGCTTCCTTCCTTCCTTTGCTTCGCTTTTCTCCTCGTGTCTTTTGGAGGGAACGGCCGCGACCTTTTCCTGGAGCGGGTGCGGCCAATCGTCCGGTCGGCCACTACCTTTTCAGTCAGTCGTGCCAAGCGATTTCAATCTACGATTAAGGAGGAAGAACAGGCAGCCCGTTGTCAAGGCAATGAGCAGGCAAGGCAACAGATGGCTTTCTTCAAGATGCCCCGTCACAAAATCGGATTCGTTGAGTGCCTCGCTGGACATGAGGGTGACGCTTATGGCATTGTTGAAGAAATGGGCGCAGATTGGCAGCCAAATGCTTTTGCTCCATAATAGCAGGTAGCCGAAATAAGCCCCCAAGACCATGCGCGGGACGAATCCATAGAATTGGAGATGGAACGCACTGAATATGACGGCGGCGATCCAAATCACGGCGTGCGGATTATTTGTCCATCTGCCTATGATGCGTTGCAACACTCCTCTGAAAAGCAACTCTTCGGAAACGGCTGCCATCAGAGCTATCACGGCAAGGTTGGAAAGGAAAGGAGAGATTCCACCGCCGTTGATTAACGTGCCGGTAAAACTTTGTGCCATCTCTTCATGCTCCCTCATCCAAGCCTCCAAAGGGGCAGCCCATTCCGGGAAAACGAGTTGTTCGTTTAGCCAGGAAAGGAGCGTGACGGAAGGCGATATCAACACGATGTTGAGGAAAACGATCCCGACGCATTTCAAGCTGATCTTCTTGTCCAGGGAAAGATATTTATGGACATTGTCGCTGAAAAGCCAGGCGGCAACCATGGAGGGGAGAAAGAAAGTGCCCGCTGCTGTCAAAAACTGCAATAGGCGGAGCATGTCGGGGTAATTGCTGATTTGCGCGCCCGTCCCGTGGATAAGGAAGAAAATCCCCATCCCGGAAAGGGAGGAAAGGATGTTCCCGCCCATTATGAACAACGAAAGAACCAATATTTGCAAGCCGGCGGGTTGAGCGGCCAAGTAACCAGCGGATTTCATGTCTTTTTTCGGACAAAGATAGAGAAAAGATAGAGATAAAATACTCCGGTTCACAACAATTTATAAAAACAATTTGCGTTATTGAAAGAATAAATCTAATTTTGCACCCTAAAATTTGGAATTATATACTAATTAAATAACACACCAGAATGAACGTTTCTCTTATTAACAATGATTCCGTAAGAGGCATCATCAAGTTAGAAATAGTAAAGTCTGACTATGAAGCCGCAGTAGACAAATCTTTGCGCAGCTTCCGTCAGAAAGCCAATGTCCCGGGATTCCGTAAAGGTATGGTTCCGATGGGCATGGTGAAGAAAATGTACGGTAAACAGGCTTTGTTGGAAGAAGTAAACCGTTTGGTTTCTGACAACTTGTTCAAATACATTCGTGAAAACAACCTGAACATATTGGGCGAGCCGATGGCCAGCGAAGTCGAGCCGTCAGCCGTGGATTTCGACAAGGATGAGAATTTCGTGTTCAATTTCGATGTCGCGCTTGCTCCCGAAATCAAAATCAACCTGAGCAAAGAAGATGTGTTGCCCTACTACGAGGTGAAGATTGACGAGGACATGTTGAACAAGCAGGTCGAGGCCTACGCTTCCAACTTCGGCACTTATGAAAAAGCCGATGAGGTGGAAGAGAAAGACCTGGTCAAGGGCACAGTCGCCGAGTTGGAAAACGGTTCGCCGAAAGAAGGCGGGATCGTTGTCGAGAACGCCGTGTTGATGCCGATGTATATCAAAGACGAAGCGGAAAAGGCCAAGTTCATCGGGGCAAAGGTGAACACCGTGGTCGTGTTCAACCCGGACAAGGCTTACGAAGGAGCTGAGGCGGAAATCGCAAGTTTCTTGCATGTCGGCAAGGATAAGGTGGCAGAGTTGACTGGCGACTTTAGCTTCGAAATCAAAGAAATTTCCCGCCATAAGAATGCTGAACTGAATCAAGAATTATATGACAAGGTATTCGGTGAAAACGTTGTTACCAGCGAGGAAGAGTTCAAAGACAAAATCAGAGAAGCTTTGGCGGAACAGTTCACTCCGCAGAGCGACTTCAAGTTCTTGAGCGATGCTCGGGAAGTGTTGGTTAAGAAAGCCGGAGAATTGAAATTTGCAGACGACATCCTGAAACGGTGGTTGCTTGTGGCAAACGAAAAGAATACGGCGGAAAGCATCGAAAAAGAGTATTCTCATATCATTGAAGACTTGACTTACCATCTGATTAAGGAGAGCTTGGTGAAAGCCAACGGCTTGAAGGTTGAAGATGCAGACCTCGAGAACTTCGCAAAACGCGTCGCTAAAGCTCAATTCGCCCAGTATGGCATGTTGTCGGTGCCGGAAGATGTCTTGGACAACTACTCGAAGGAAATGCTGAAGAACAAGCAGACTCTGCAAAACATCTTAGACCGTGCTGTTGAAGAGAAATTGGCAGAGTGGCTGAAAGGACAGGTTACGGTGGACAAGAAAGAAGTCTCGGCGGAAGAATTTGCGAAATTGTTCGAATGACAACCCAAAGCAGGGCTTTGGCTAAATAAAAGGAGGCTTCGGTAAGGCTTTGTTCTTATCGAAGCTTTTTTTGTGGGACAAAAGACGGCTTCGCGCTATTAACAGTGTGCATTATTTAAGAACGAAAAAATAAGCTTTTGAAGAAAAAATATTCTATTGACAGAAAATATGTTGTTTCAATTAGAAATTTATTTATAACTTTGTTTATCCGTTGTAAGAACGAAAGCTCGAGGGTCTCGTAAGACCTTGCAAGGGAAATAAGATTAACTAATGTTTTATATGGAAGATTTTAGGAAATTTGCGACTAAACATTTAGGCATGAGTGGGACAGCTTTGGATAGTTACATGAACCATGTAAATATAACCAGCAGCTATATTTCACCCACGATTATCGAAGAAAGGCAATTGAACGTGGCCCAGATGGATGTTTTTTCCCGGTTGATGATGGATCGCATTATCTTTTTGGGCACACAGATTGATGATTATACAGCGAACGTGATCCAGGCCCAATTGTTGTACCTTGATTCCAGCGATCCTGGAAAAGATATTTCGATTTACATCAATTCTCCAGGCGGTTCCGTATATGCCGGGTATGGCATTTATGACACGATGCAGTTCATTGGCTCGGACGTTTCAACCATTTGTACCGGCATGGCTGCCTCTATGGCTTCCGTCTTGTTGGTGGCAGGAACAAAAGGGAAACGTTTCGCCTTGCGGCATTCGCGAGTGATGATTCACCAGCCATTGGGAGGGGCGCAAGGGCAGGCCTCCGACATTGAAATCGCAGCTCGTGAAATTTTGAAAGTCAAAAAAGAACTCTATACCATTATTTCGGAACATTCAGGGAAACCGTTTGACGAAGTGATGAAGGACAGCGACCGTGACTATTGGATGACTTCCCAGGAAGCTAAAGAATACGGAATGATTGATGAAATATTAACGCGTGACAAAAAGTAACCGACTGAAAAAGGTTATTAGGAAAAATAGATAACTAAAAAAGATTTTTATGGCCAAAGCAAGCGATACATGTACATTCTGCGGACGTTCGGGCCGGGATGTAAAACTGTTGATCAATGGCATCAACGGGGCCATTTGCGATGAATGTGCTGCAAGAGCTTACGACATAGTAAAGGAACAACTGGGAGCGACTAAATCAACATTTGATTTGGATCAGAATGATTTGCCGAAACCGGAAGACATCAAGGCTTTTTTAGACCAATACGTCATTGGGCAGGATGATGCCAAGCGTTGTTTGGCCGTGTCTGTCTATAACCATTACAAACGTTTGTTGCAAGACAAAACGGACGATGAGGTAGAGATAGAAAAGTCCAATATCATCATGGTGGGCCCGACGGGGACGGGCAAAACGCTCTTGGCCCGTTCCATTGCGAAACTGCTGCATGTCCCTTTTACTATTGTAGATGCGACCGTGCTGACCCAAGCCGGTTATGTGGGTGAAGACATTGAAAGTATTTTGACACGCCTGCTGCAAGCGGCGGACTATGACGTGGAGGCTGCCGAACGTGGAATAGTTTTCATTGACGAAATCGATAAAATTGCCAGAAAGGGAGACAACCCGTCCATTACGCGTGACGTGAGCGGCGAAGGTGTCCAGCAGGGATTGCTGAAGCTGCTGGAGGGTTCGGTAGTGAATGTTCCACCACAGGGCGGGCGTAAACATCCCGAACAAAAGATGATACCGGTCAACACCAAGAACATATTGTTTATCTGTGGCGGTGCTTTCGATGGCATAGAAAAGAAAATAGCCCAGCGATTAAATACACGCGTGGTCGGGTACGCGGCCAATAAGGAAACGGCCCAAGTCGACCGTGATAACCTATTGAAGTATATAACACCGGCAGACTTGAAGTCATTCGGACTAATTCCAGAAATTATAGGCCGATTGCCTATATTGACATATCTGAATCCATTGGACCGTACGGCCCTGCGTAATATTTTGACCGAACCGAAAAATTCAATCATCAAACAGTATGTAAAGCTGTTTGCAATGGATGGCATCGAGTTGGTCTTTGATGAAAGTGTCTATGAGTTCATTGTAGATAAAGCCATGGAGTTTAAATTGGGCGCGCGCGGGCTTCGTTCGATCGTAGAAGCGATAATGATGGATGCCATGTTCACCATGCCTTCAGGCAAAGACAAAGAGCTGCATGTCACGCTGGAATATGCAAAAGATAAATTCTCGAAGACGGATATTAATCGGTTGCAAGTAGCTGGATAAAAAGAATCAAACCTATTTCTAATAATATGAGTATGGCTAAAAAAGATATATTGACAGAGGCACTGAAGAAACATTTCGGTTTCGATACGTTCAAGGGGAATCAGAAAGCGATCATAGAGAATGTGTTAGCCGGTAAAGATACATTTGTCCTTATGCCGACAGGTGGAGGCAAGTCTCTGTGTTACCAACTCCCGTCTTTGATGATGGAAGGAACGGCCATCGTGGTTTCTCCTTTGATTGCTCTGATGAAGAACCAGGTGGATGCGATGCGTAATTTCAGCGAGGAGGACGGCGTGGCACATTTCATCAATTCATCCTTGAGCAAGTCAGCCATAGACCAAGTAAAGGAAGATATCATGTCTGGCAAGACAAAGTTGCTGTATGTGGCACCCGAATCATTGACAAAAGAGGAAAATGTCGGTTTCCTTCGCCAGGTGAATATTTCTTTTTACGCAGTGGACGAAGCCCATTGCATCTCTGAATGGGGGCATGATTTCCGTCCGGAGTACAGGCGGATTCGTCCTATCATAAACGAGATAGGGAAACGCCCGCTGATTGCTTTGACCGCGACCGCGACCCCCAAAGTCCAGCATGACATTCAGAAGAACTTGGGAATGACCGATGCCGCTGTGTTCAAATCTTCTTTTAACCGCGTAAACTTATATTATGAAGTTCGTCCGAAGACGGCAAGCATCGATCGGGATATTATCAAATATATCAAGGCAAACGAGGGAAAGTCAGGAATTATCTATTGCCTAAGCCGTAAGAAGGTGGAAGAGTTTGCAGACATATTGAAAGCTAATGGAATCAAGGCTTTGGCCTACCATGCAGGCATGGACTCGCAAGTAAGGTCGGCAAACCAGGATGCTTTCTTGATGGAAAAGGTAGACGTCATAGTCGCGACCATTGCATTTGGGATGGGGATTGACAAGCCTGACGTAAGATATGTCATCCATTACGATATCCCGAAGAGTCTGGAAGGATATTATCAAGAAACAGGGCGAGCTGGCCGTGATGGCGGCGAAGGGCGTTGCATCGCTTTCTATTCCAACAAGGATTTGCAAAAGTTGGAAAAATTCATGCAAGGGAAACCCGTGGCCGAACAAGAAATAGGGAAACAGCTTTTATTGGAGACTGCTGCTTATGCGGAAACATCCGTATGTAGAAGGAAAGTCCTGCTCCATTATTTTGGAGAGGAATACCACGAGGACAATTGTGGTAATTGTGATAATTGTTTGAACCCTAAAAAGCAAGTGGAAGCTAAAGAATTATTAAGTGCAGTGCTGGATGTCATCAGCACACTGAAAGAGAAATTTAAGGCGGAATATATTGTGAATATGCTGGTTGGAAATGAGACATCTGAAATCCAATCATACAAACATAACGAGTTGGAGGTTTTCGGTTCAGGTCAAGACCAAGACGAGAAAACTTGGAATGCTGTCATACGTCAGGCTTTGATAGCGGGATATTTGGCAAAAGACATAGAAAATTACGGTTTGTTGAAAATTACGCCCAAAGGAAAAGAGTTCATGAAGAACCCCGTTTCGTTTAAAATAACCGAAGATAATGAGTTCGCTGAGGAAGAAGAAGAAGTGCCAATCAGAGGAGGAGCTTCCTGTGCCGTAGACCCTGTTTTATATTCGATGATGAAGGATTTGCGTAAGAAAATGTCTAAACGCTTGTCCGTTCCTCCGTTTGTGATATTCCAAGACCCATCATTGGAGGCCATGGCTACAACTTATCCGATTACTTTGGAAGAACTCCAAAATATCCCGGGCGTTGGAGCTGGCAAGGCCAAACGGTATGGAGCTGAATTCGTTGCATTGATTAAGAAACATGTCGAGGAGAATGAGATAGAACGTCCCGAGGATCTGAGGGTACGTACTGTTGCGAACAAATCAAAGTTGAAAGTATGGATTGTCCAAAGCATTGACCGGAAAGTCGCATTGGATGATATCGCAGTTTCAAAAGGATTGGAGTTTTCTGAATTATTGGATGAAATCGAAGGCATCGTCTATTCCGGGACACGTATCAACATTGACTATTTCTTGAACGATGTCATGGACGAAGACCATGTGGAAGATATTTATGAATACTTTAAAGATTCTGAAACAGATGATTTGGAAGAGGCCATAGAGGAGCTGGGAGGCGATTATACCGAGGATGAAATACGTTTGGTACGCATAAAATTCCTTTCTGAAATGGCTAATTGATGAAGGCATTTGATAAAAAACACTAAATTAGCGGGCAGATATGCGAATTGAGTGTTCTGTCCGTTATTTTAAAGTATTTTTGCGGGTGCGGAAAAGATTGCATTGAAATTTGGATGATTGATGAAAAAGTTTCTTGTATCAATTTTACTTTTGACTTCTATCGCTGGGTCTGCAAAACAATTGGCGGATTCGGTAGCGATGACAGTGGGAAACAAGTGCGTCTCTATGGCTGAGTTCCTTTATATGGCTCAGAAAAATGGAGCGAAAAACGATTTGTCTAAAGAGAAGAATTTGAAAGATTTTGTGGATTTGTTTCAAAATTACAAATTGAAAGTATACGATGCGGAAGCAGAAGGTTTAGATAAAACGCAATCATATAAAGACGAATTAGAACGTTACCGTTCGGAGCTTGTCGCTGGATATCTGTCTGACAAGCATGCGGAAGACAGCGTTGTGGGGAAAGAGTATGAACGTTTGAAAGAATGTTTAGGTTTTGACCACTTGATATTCTTTCTTCCTGCAAAATGTGTGTCAAAAGATACGGTGGATGTTTACCGCAAGGCTTTGGAAGCTTATGAACGCATCAAGGACGGGGAATCTTTTGAAACGGTGGGCAAGGAGTTGATGCAAAAATTTCCCGACAAGGCAGGATACGAATGTGTCCGCTCCCTTTCACCCTTGAAAACTGTCAAGGCTTTTGAGGATAGGGTATATCAAATGAAGGAAGGAGAATTGGCCAAGCCGTTCAGAAGCCAACTTGGCTTTCATGTAGTCCGCTTGAATACGAGGATTCCTAACCCCGGAAGAGTACAAGTCGCACATATACTGATTCCCTTTCAAAAGGATTCGATAATCCGGACGGATGAGCAGGTGAGGCAAGAAGCTGAAAAGGTATATGATCTTGTCATGGATGGTGCTGACTTTTCAGAAATGGCCAGGCAATACTCATCGGATAAGGCTTCTGCCCAGCGAGGGGGAATGCTGCCCTTGTTTGGAATGGGCGAAATGATTGAGCCTTTTGAAAAATCGGCCTTTGCATTGAAGAATCCCGGAGATATATCAAGGCCGTTTAAGACTCAGGTGGGATACCATATCATTAAAATGATAAGGAGATTGGACATTCCAACAAAAGATGAAGTCGCAAATCAGTGGCTCAGAAAGATGGCTCAAGGGGAATGGAACTTCACGCTCTATAAGGGCTTTGACGACTATTTGAAAGAGGCATATCATTATACTCCTTATCCTGCTGCTTATGCGGAATTACAAAGATTGTGTGATGATTATTTCCCTTCAGATGACTCTTTTTTTGAGAAAGCCAAATCTATGGATAAGACATTGGTTCGCATTGATACTGTCCAATTCGCACAAAACGAATTTGCCGCTTACATGATGCGTTCTCCCTTTTCAACAAAGACTTATTCCGCTGACTTCATGAAAGATGTATATAACTTGTTCATCCGTGAAATCATGACTTCAATGGAAAAGAAAAACTTATTGTTGAAACATCCGGACATTCCGCTTATCATGAATGAATACCGTGATGGCATCTTATTGTTTTCTATAAGCAACGAGAAGATATGGAACAAGCCGGCGGATGAGCAAAAAGCAGCAGAAGAGGCTTGGCTTAGAGAGCTGAAGAAAAAATATCCGGTCGAGGTTAATTGGAAATCGATAAAAAAAGCATTTAAGCAGTAACATGAAATGTGTTTTTTCCCTATATCTCATTACAATCGGGGTTGTTTTCTGGAGCTGTCAAAACAAACGACCTGCTACGGATGGAGGATTTGTTGCGAAGTTGAATGGACGTGCCATTACACAATCCGAATTAACTGAGGCGATGCCTAAACATTTATCGGAGGTTGATAGCATGATATGGGCGGAAAGCTACATCAAACAACAGTTGAAAGACGAATTGGTCTATGAAGTAGCGCTGCGCAATTTGGATGATAATAACCGAAGCGAGATTGACCGTCTGGTGGAGGCCTACCGTCGTTCGTTAATTCGTTATAAATATCAAGAACAGTTGACGAAAGAACGATTGTCCGCATCTTTATCGGAAGAGGAAAAGTTGCATTATTATGAAGAGAACAAGCAGGATATGTTGCTTGACCATTCATTGATAAAAGGACTTTTCTTGAAAATTCCGGTAGATGCTCCTAACTTGAACGAAGTAAAGAAGTGGTATCGTTCCACATCGGAAAATTCGATTGAAAAAATAGAAAAATATAGCGTTCAAAATGCTTCTGTTTATGAGTATTTTTATGACAAATGGATAAGCTTTGACGAAATTATGGACAATATACCGATGAGAAGGGTGACGAACGAGGAGGCATTTCTCCGTGCTCATCCTTTTTTGGAAATGGCAGACAGTAGCTTTTGCTATTTGCTGAATATAAAGGAATATATACTGAAAGGAGATATAGCCCCGTTTGATTATGCCAATGCCCAAATTACGGAAGTTTTGGAGAATCAGAGGAAACTCAGATTTTTGAAAGATTTTGAAGATGATTTATATAACGATGCTGTCCGGAGAGAAAAGATTGTTTTACGAAAAAGCAATGCTTCAGACACAAAATAAAAATATGCAACAATGAAAAAAGGTTTACTCTTATTTTTTCTGATTAGTTGTTCGTGGTTCCTTAAGGCCCAGGATAATGTGATTGATGAAATTGTGTGGGTTGTTGGCGATGATGCGATTCTGCGTTCTGATGTCGAATCCCAGCGTTTGTACTTGTTGAATGCCGGAGAACGTTTGGAAGGAGATCCTTATTGCTTTATCCCTGAGCAGATGGCAATTCAAAAACTTTATTTGAATCAAGCCAAGATTGACAGCGTGGATGTGCCTGAATCGCAGGTAATCCAGAGTGTGGATCAATGGATTAATTCTGTGATTGGGCAGATAGGTTCCAAAGAAAAAGTGGAAGAGTATTTTAATAAGAAACTTTCACAAATCAAGGACGAGAAGATTGAGATGATACGAGAACAGCAGATCGTTCAGGAAATGCAGCGGAAGTTGGTTGGTCAGATTAAGCTGACACCGGCTGAAGTTCGTAAATATTACAATCAGCTTCCACAAGACAGTTTGCCTAACATACCGACAACAGTGGAAGTTCAAATCATAACCATCGAACCTAAAATCCCCTTTGAAGAAACTGATGCTATCAAAGCTCGGCTGCGCCAGTTTACCGAAGACGTGAACAATGGGAAATATGAGTTTTCCACTTTGGCACGCTTGTATTCTCAAGATCCAGGTTCTGCAGCTCGTGGCGGAGAACTTGGATTCATGACAAAAGCTATGCTGCAGCCCGAGTTCGCGAATGTTGCCTTCAATTTGAAAGATTCAAAACATATATCCCAGATTGTACAGACGGAATATGGTTATCATATTATCCAGCTGATAGAAAAGCGAGGCGACCGCCTGAATTGCCGTCATATTCTGTTGAAACCAGAAGTTTCGGAAACGGAATTGGAAGCAGCCACAGCTCGCATGGATTCTATTTACAATAATTTGAAAGAGGACAAGTTCACATTTGAAGAAGCTGCCACTTTCTTGTCTTATGATAAAGATACTCGAAACAACAAGGGGCTGATGGTGAATGACAATTATGAAAGTTCCAACGCTTCTACACCTCGTTTTGAAATGCATGAATTACCGCAGGAGGTGGGCAAAGTGGTGTATAATATGAAGGTCGGAGAAATATCGAAGCCTTTCCGCATGGTAAACAAAATGCAAAAAGAAGTAGTTGCTATTGTTAAATTACGTGCGCGCACGGAAGCTCACAAGGCTAATTTGACGGATGACTATCAGGCATTGAAATCAATTGTTGAGGAAAAAAAGAAAGAAGAATTATTGAATGATTGGATTCGTAAGCAACAAAAATCGACTTACGTGCGTATCAGTGAGGGTTGGAAAAATTGTGATTTCCGTTTTCCAGGCTGGGTGAAAGAATGAGATTGTTACAAAAAGCATATTCGTTGATTGTCGGATTGGCATTGTGTGTTTTGAGCCTCGAGGCACAAGTGCACAATGCCGATTCTGTTCCGGAGAAAAAAAATATGGTTTATCTGGAACATGCCAATACTCTGTCCTTTAATAAAAGTGTGAATCAGGATGCCCAAATATTAGTGGGAGATGTCTGTTTCCGGCATGACAGTTCTTATATGTATTGCGATAGTGCTTTTTTTTATAAAAATGACAACACTTTAGAAGCGTTCAGCAATGTCCGGATGGAACAGGGGGATACCCTTTTTGTATATGGGCAGTATTTGAAATATGACGGAAATACGAAAGTCGCACGGTTGCGTGAAAATGTCCGAATGGAGAACCGGCAAGTGATTTTGTTTACGGATAGTTTGAATTATGAACGTATTCCCAATATCGGTTATTACTTTGAAGGAGGGATGATAGTTGATTCGCTTAATCAGTTGTCTTCCTATTACGGCCAATACAGCCCATCAACTAAATTAGCCGTATTCAATGATAGCGTGAGGTTGGAAAATCCTAATTTCACCTTGACTTCTGATACGCTGCATTATAATACGGATACGAAAGTTTCAACCATATTAGGTCCATCCGTTATTGTTTCGGATAGTGGAACAATCTATACTTCTCGTGGATGGTATGATACCGTGCATGATATTTCGATGTTGTTGGATCGTTCCGAAATTGTTTCAGGCAATCGTTTCTTGACGGGAGATTCTATTGCGTATGATCGAGAAAATGGTTTTGGGGAAGTCTTCGGGAATATGAGCATTCGTGATACATTACAGCATGTTATCTTGCAAGGTGATTATGGTTATTACGATGAGAAAAGCGGTTATGCGTTTGCAACTGACAGTGCGCGTTGCTTGGAATATTCTCAGGGTGATACTCTTTATTTGCATGCAGACACATTGCAGATGATTACTATTGATTCTACATACCGTGAGGTCAAAGCTTATCATGGCGTCCGCTTCTACCGAAAAGACCTGCAGGGCGTATGCGACTCGATGCAGTTTAATTCTAAGGATTCTGTCCTGTATATGTATAGAGAGCCTGTCATTTGGAATGGCAAATACCAACTTTACGGTGATACGATTACCGTATTTATGAATGATAGCACGATTGATTTTGCCCATGTCAAGCAATTTGCGTTTGCTGCGCAGGAACTGGACAGCTCATATTATAATCAGTTGAAAGGGACAGATCTTAAAGCTTATTTTTCTGGAAAATCCGTGCGTCAAATAGATGTATCCGGAAACGCTGAATCTATCTTTTATCCTTTGGAAAAAGACGGGAGCATGGTAGGAATGAATACTACTCAAAGTGCTTATTTGACCATTTGGCTGAAAGATGGCAAGTTGGAAAAAATAAAAACATGGACCAAAACGGTTGCTCAAATGATTCCAATTCCGGATTTAAATCCTCAGCAGAAGGTGCTGAAGGATTTTTATTGGTTCGATTATTTACGACCAAAAGACAAAGATGATATATTTGATGTGAAAAAGAAGAAAGCGGACGAAGCTCCTAAACGAAGCAATAAATTTGTTCATGGCGATGATGCGTGGTAGGGAATCCTTCCTCCCTTCTCCTTTTATTTTTATGCGGATGGTTTATTAGCAGGTGTTTATAAAACAAAATAATATGAATCCTTTGGAAATTATACAGAAATATTACCCCGTTGGTTCGGAGGCTTACCATATATTAGTTACACATAGCCGGAGCGTGGCAGACAAAGCTTTACAGATTGCTCGTCGCCATCCCGAAATGGATTTGGACTTGAACTTTATAGAAGAGGCTGCGATGTTGCATGATATCGGCATATTCAAGTGTGATGCCCCGGAAATCGATTGCCACGGAACAGCTCCCTATATTTGCCATGGTTATCTGGGCGCTGAACTGTTGAGGCAAGAAGGTTTTCCCAAGCATGCTTTGGTTTGCGAACGGCATACAGGGACTGGTTTGTCTTTGGAAATGATAGAAAAGCAGAATTTGCCTATACCTTATCGCGACATGCGCCCTGTTTCGATGGAAGAACAACTCATTTGCTTTGCCGATAAATTTTATAGCAAGACGCATTTGGATAGGGAGAAAAGCATTAAGAAAATACGTAATAGCTTGGCCAAATATGGTGAAGAGTCAGTAAACCGGTTTGACGCGTGGTGTAAACTCTTTTTAGGTGAATAATTTAGGAAGACAATGTTTTTTATTCATACCTTTGCTCGACTATTACAATTGATTGAGAATATTGCATTTTAATGAAATATAGAGCTGTTATAATCCTATTTGCCTGCATCATGGGATGCTGTAAGCTGAATGCGCAACAAAACATGAGCCGTCAGTCAGCCGCTCCGGTGGAGATAGAAACTGATAGCTCAAAAGTGGCCAGAGTGATGCCGGGAGATTCCATAGCTCCAGCAGATTCAACACGCAGAAAAGGAATGTTGGAGGCTCCGGTGGCTTATCAGGCAAACGATTCGATTGTCATGACAGCTACCAATATGGCTTATCTGTATGGTGAGGCTGATGTGAAATATCAACAAATCCAGCTTCAAGCCGAACATATCCAAATGAACATGGATAGCAGTCTGGTTTATGCCAAGTTCGGAGTGGATTCGGTTGGCGAGAATTTCGGATACCCGCTTTTTGTGGATGGAGGAGACCAGTACGAATCAAAAACCATGCGATATAACTTCAAGACGAAGAAAGGCTACATAACGGACGTGATTACTCAACAAGGTGAAGGCTATGTGACGGCGGGCAGGACAAAGAAGACCGAGACAGACGCATTGAACATGGTCGGAGGTAAGTACACGACATGCGACGACCATGAGCATCCGCACTTTTATATCCAGATGACCAAGGCGAAAGTCCGCCCGAAAAAGAACATCGTGACCGGACCCGTTTACATGGTTTTCGAGGATGTGCCAATTTATTTCTTGGGACTTCCTTTCTGCTTTTTCCCGTTTTCTGACACATATTCTTCCGGTATTTTGATGCCGACCTTTGGCGATGAATCGGCCAGGGGCTTTTACCTTCGTGATGGCGGTTACTATTTCGCATTGAGTGATTATATGGACTTGGCCCTGACAGGAGAAATCTACACCCGGGGTTCGTGGGGGGTGACGGCACGTTCCAACTACAAGAAGCGTTATAAATATTCGGGCAATTTCATGGCCTCTTATTTGGTGACAAAGTTGGGCGACAAGGGGCTGCCTGATTATAGCGTGTCGAAAGACTTTAAGGTGAATTGGACCCATTCCCAGGATGCAAAGGCCAACCCTTATCTTTCATTCTCTGCCAGCGTGAACTTTGCGACCAGCAGTTATGACCGTAATTCATACAACGCCCTGTATAATCCGGCATCCACAGCCAATACAAAAGGCTCTACCGTCAATATTACGAAACGCTTTGCCAACAGCCCGCTGACGATTGCAGGGACAATGTCTATCAACCAATCTACGCGCGATTCGTCCATAGCCGTAACCCTGCCTGATTTGTCGGTTTCCTTGAGCCGTATTTATCCGTTCAAGCGCAAGCATGGCGTAGGAAAGGAGCGATGGTATGAAAAGATTTCGATGTCTTATACGGGTTATTTCAGAAATAGCATCAACACAAAGGAAAACCTGCTGTTCAAATCCAATTTGGTTCGTGATTGGAATAATGCGATGCAGCATAGAATTCCCGTCAGTGCCACGTTTACGGCGTTCAAGTACCTGAATATTTCCCCATCATTCAATTATAACGAGAATTGGTACACGCATAAGGTCATGCAGGGCTATGACCGGAACTTGAAGCGGATGGCCCCGACCGATACCACGTACGGTTTTTATCGTACGTATGAATTTGACGCCTCTATTTCCGCTTCAACTACTTTGTATGGCTTTTTCAAGCCTCTTCCTTTTTTCGGTGGAAAGAAAATAGAAATGATTCGGCATCGTTTCGAACCGTCGGTCAGTTTGAGCGCCCGTCCTGATTTCGGGGCATCCCGCTTTGGCTTTTATGAGAACTATGTGTACACGGATGCGAACGGCATCCAGCAAGAAGTCCAATATTCTCCTTTTTCGGGGCAAGTGTTTTCTCCTCCTTCCGCGGGAAAGTCGGGGGCCGTCAATTTCAGTCTGAACAATAACTTAGAAATGAAAGTCCGTTCGGACAAAGATTCTTCCGGGTTCAAAAAGATAAGTCTGATAGATAAGCTCTCGTTGGGCATGAGCTACAATATGGCGGCGGACTCATTCCAGTGGAGTGATATGTCGGTCACGCTGCGGTTGAAATTGTCGAAGAGTTACACGCTGAACTTGAATGGAACGTTCGACACATATACGTATGGCTACGACGAGCGCACGAACAGGGCTTACCGAGTGAATGTCCCGCGCTGGAAGGCAGGGAAAGGCATAGGGCGTTTGCGTTCCACCGGCACTACATTCTCTTATACGTTCAATAATGATACCTTTAAAAAGTGGTTCGG